>JAAUSQ010000003.1 GCA_012033195.1 Chloroflexaceae bacterium | reverse complement strand
ATACGCAGGTTGCCAACGGCTTTATTCAGGCGGCCCAGGCGGTGCAACTGCTTGTGCGCGGGTGATCATCACCGGCATTCAGCCGCAGATCGCGCACGCACTGGTAACGCTGGGGGTTGAACTACGCGGCATCGTGACTCGTGCATCGCTGCTCGATGGGGTTTCCTTCGCACTGCGGAAGTGATAGTTTAAGAACCAGCCAGCAACAAACCGGGCACCAGTGCATACTGGTGCCCGTTCTTTAGCTGAAGGGCAAGATTGCCCACACGACCGGCTTGCGCCCCTTACGGGTTGGGGTACGGTGCGGTGGTCGTGGTAGCCGTTGGCTCAGCAGTGCCCGCAGTCGGTTCAACCGTCGCGGTTGCTGTAGTGTCAGCCTGCACGGTTGCTGTTGGGGTCGGCTGCTGGTCGCCGTAGCGCCACTGGTAGTAGTGCTGGCCCACGTTGCCCATCTCCACCCGGAAGGACGCATCATTGGCCGGATTGTAGGTCAAGACGCGACGCTCGAAGATCTGGAACAGCACCGGAACTGCTTCGCCTGCCACTTCCACATTCACCCAGTAGGCATCGGTCACCGGCAGACCAAACACAAACAGCGGGTCGAACACCGGGCCGAAGACGTACTGGTTATTCTCGAACACAAAGCCCTGCTGCCCCTGGAAGTTCAGGAAGGCCTGCGCCACCCGGTAGCCCGTCTGCGGGTCGGCAGCGCCCAGGAAGGTGTTCGGGTCGCTGGCAAACTGCTCATAATCGTTGGTCACGTTACCGTTGGTGTTCAGGAAGCGTGTTACCGGCTCGCCCTGCTCAATGCTCGTATCAGGCTGACGGTTGTACAGCACCGACAGATCGGCGTAGGTCGGGAAGTTGCCAGGGTCGCCAATCGCCGCAATGTTGGCACGGGCGCGGGTCTCAAACTCGTTCTCACCCACCTGAAGCTGGCCCGTCATCATCTCGATGGGCAGCAGACCATTGGTTACAAAAAACGGTCGTTCGGGTTGCCATCCGGGTTGTTAATTTCCATGCGGCTCTTGTCGTAATACTGCACCAGCGCTCGCCATCTTCGCCCTGCTCGAACGCTTCACGTAGACCTTCGCTGATATTCTCCGGCCCCCACGTCCACGAGCGGTCGCTGACCGCTTCGAACACCGCTCGATCCTGGCGGTTCCACACACGCGCAAACGCTTCATCGGCAAACTCTGGCGCGGCAAATACATACTGCACCGCCTGCACCAGCAGCAGGGCTACTACGGCAACTGCAATCACCCCACCAAGCATTCGTCGTCGCATCATAGCTGTTCATCCTCCTCTACATTGGATCAGTCACCAATTGATTTTTTATAGGAGACTGCACTATCGAGGCAAGTATAGCAGATAGAATAGCTCACTACAATGACCTGTTTGTTGTAGCGAACTCAAGCAATGCGTATAGCTTCCTGATAAAACGCTTACAGATGAGCAGCGGTACCAAACATATTCCCCCTGCCGCCTGGAAGCGGACAGGGGGCGCGGAATAATCAGGCAGCGGGCGCAGTGGCAAGGGAGCTTGCTCGTCCCAGGAGCAGCGCCCCCAGGCCCGGAGCCGCCAGGAGATAAAAGAGGATCAGGCTTGCCACAGGGACAAACCAGCCTACGACCAGCGGCACCAGCAGCAAGCCAATACTGCCCACCAGGACCAACGGTACGCTACGCCGACCTGTACGCGGGTGGACCAATGCACGCGCCAAGATCACCAGCGCATACAGGAAGGGCAGGTGCAGCACCAGCAGCAGCGGCACCAGCAGCGGCAGACCAATCAAGGTGAAGGTAAACACCATACCGACCACAACCAGCAGCACATTAAGCAACAGTTGCGTGAGCAGGCCTACCGTGGCGACCCGCACGGGCACCAATTGCACCAGGTGCGCCGCCGCCATGGTGCGGGCAGCCCAGATGGTTGCCCCCGCTACTGTCATTGCCAGGGTCAGTACTATGCCGACCACACCCAGCAGCACATACCAGACATGCTGGAAGGCGACACTCTGGGCAGGCGCGGCAAAGTTGGTGGTACTGGCAGTCATCACGCTGCCAATATTGGTATCCCCAATCAGCGTGCCCGCAATCTGAGCGTGGGCGGTACGGGTGACATTGCCCGTCAGCACCAGCACACTGCCCGCGACATGCGCTGTGTCATCGAGCCACACCGCCCCGCTGTAGCTGACCACATCACCGTGGACTACGCCCGAAATATGGATCGATCCCGTAAGACTGGTGACATCGCCCAACACTTCGCCTTCAATCACAATATCACGCCAGACCGTAGCAACCGATGCGTTGACCTGTTGATCGGCTTGCACATGCACGGCTTCGCTCATCGTCTGGCGCTCCTGTGCGGCAACCAGACCGGGCAACGCCAGGGCACCGCCGAGCAGCATGATACACAGCAGTGCTTGAACAACCTGTATACCTTTCATACCCTTACGTTTGCCTCTGCAGAGACCAACCGACGCGGAAGCGGTTGCTGAATAAGGAACCACCATGCCCACGCTGCCGCGATCAGCACTGGCAAGACTCCCAGCATCGGTGTGCCCACATTCAAGACCAGGACAGCGTTGACAAGCGCGGTGGCGATCAGCACCAAGCTCAACACAACGTAGCCCAGAACCGAGGTAGCGCCACCAAACAACGCCACCACCGCCGCACTATCGACCAACACCGCCCAGCCACCCACCAGCGCCAGCAGCAGCACCAGCACCAGGCCACTGATACCTGCTATCCATTGGCGCTGCTGCCGCCACCGCATTCGGGCCGCTGCGCGTACAGGCGTATCCGTTGGCAGGCTGCGGAGCACGCGCTGTGCCATATCGCTCGGCGGGCGCACCGGGCGCGGCTGGGCGTGGGCCGCGAGCAGGCTCCGCAATGCAGCATCATCCGCATCGAGCGGTTCTTGCGTCTTATGATTCAGTGGTGAATAGTTCATGATGTGTATCTCCTCGGTCGGTCTGACCGTCGTCGTCTTCACTGGCAACTGCTTGCAATAACTGCGCCAGTCGTTCGCGAGCACGTTTCAGATGCGTTTTGACAGTACTTTCGGGCAGACCGGTCACCTCAACAATTTCACGATACGAGAGATCATTCCAGTAAAAGAGCGTTATCACATGACGATATTTATCGGGCAATTGCAACACCGCCTCGCGTACAGCATCATAGCGCTCATTTTGAAGCACTGAGCGCTGCGGGTCGGCCTGCGTGTCCGACAACCAGTAATCGACATCTTCGAGCGGCACCCGTTCGGTCAAGCGCCGCTTGAGTGCGCCCCAACCGCGCTGCACATCGGTGCAGTAGTTCGATGTAATCGTGAGCAGCCACGAACGAAAACGGCGCGCTGTATCGAAGGTGTCCAGGCGCAGGTAGGCCCGCTGAAAGATTTCCTGCACGGCATCCTCGGCATCCTGCACACTGCTCAGGCGATAGTAGGCATGGGTATAGACCATCGAACTATACCGCTCGACCAATTGCGCAAACGCACCCTGATCGCCTGCGATGGCCTGTGCTATCCATGCGGCTTCTTCGGCCTGTTGCTGACGTGTCGCCGCATCTTCGGGAGCGAGTTCAGCCTGATTGTCGTCCACCTCGCGCTGTCTCATACTCATACTGCGCATCTAATCTTAATACGGAACTTGTGCGGCAACGTTTCAAACAGTGTGCCAGAATCCACCCCGATTTGCAAGAATCTTGTAGCCATCTCTAGCCGGCACGGAAGCACCGCGCTAACACACGGCACCCCTCTCCCCAGAGCAGAGAGAGGGGTGCCGTTGTGCGGCGGGGTGTGGGGACAGTCGAGCGGCATCTGCACGAGCTGTCTACATCTGGAGCATATACCCTTTGCCGCGTACATTCAGCAGGTGGCGCGGGGTCGTCGGGTCGGGTTCAAGCTTCTGGCGCAGATGGTAAATATGGGGCTTGATCAGTTCGCTAGCTTCCAGTTCGCTGGTGTCGTAGCCCTGGGCACAGCGCACAATCTGGGCATAGGTCAACATCTTGCCAACATGTTCGGCCATACACAGCAGCACCCGAAACTCGGTCGGCGTGAGCGGCAGCAGTTGCCCTGCAAACGTCGCCGCCTGCCGCCACGTGTCAATCTGCAACTGGCCGATAGCGATTACCCGGTCGGAGCCTTCTTCGCTACCACCCATCGCCCCGGTTGCACTGTCAGCGCCACTCTTTTGCTGATGGCGGCGCAATTCGCCCATAGCGCTGCTCATCGTATCGATCAGTTCGTTCTGGCGGCGTTGGCGCTGAAACTCGACAAGACCAGCTTTTACGCGCTCAACAACATAGTTCGGGTCGGTTGTCTTGAGCAGGTAATCAAAAATCTGCTGCCGAATGCCATCGAGCGCGGTTTCGAGCGAGCCGTGTCCGGTGAGCACAATCACCGAGATATCGGGTTGCCGTTCGCGGGCGGCGGCAACAACTTGCATTCCATCAATACCTGGCATCTTCAAGTCTACCAGCAGCAGGGCAAACTCGTGCTCTTTAAGGAGGTTCAGGGCTTCTTCACCATTGGCGGCGGTCGTCACGGCATACCCGGCCCGTGTCAGCAACGTGCTCAGTGTCAGGCGAATATTCGACTCGTCATCAACGACCAGAATATGGGCTTGCTGCATCGTCATTGATATCATCTCCCGAAGAATTATAGACAACCTGGTTCCAGCGGGGATTACCAGCGTTGTGTGCAGGCACTTTCTATGAGCAACCGCACGAGATTATTCCAATCTGCATCGGTATATATAGAGAATCATTTTTACTTGCAGGCCTTAGTCAAGTATAATATATAATTAAAGGAATTTCCACCTCAGCTATGCTACTGCAAAGATACTAGAGTCAGGAGATGCGTAATGCCAGAAGAACCGGTTCTCAACGGAGCGAACGACCCGACCACGCCTGAGTCACTTTCGCCTGACTGTACGCTAAGTCATATTACCGCGCTCGAACAGCGCATTGCGGTGCTTGCACAGCGCGAGATAGCCGCCAACCGCCGGATTGCCCAGCTTGAGAGCCAGCTTGCCAGTGGGCCAATCTCGCCCGAAAGCATGCCGTATTCACGCATTGATATGCTGCTCTCGATCAGCGCAACTCTGCTGGTGACGCACGAGATTCGCCCATTGCTTGATCTCGTGGTGCGCGAGGCCAACCGCCTCTTTCCCAACCAGAGCCGCTCATTGATGTTCTTGTTTGATCCCGAGAACTCGCAGGTCATGGTCTATATGCACGTCACCGGGCAGACCGATGTTGAGGTGGTCGCGCTTGCGCAGGAGCAATCGTACAGCCATGCCTTTCTGACACCACGTGCGATGCTGATGAGCAATACCCAGTTGCGGATGTTGCTGCAAGGTTCCGAAACAACCGATATCCTTGACCTATGGGAGGTGGCAGACCCCACCCGCCCGCGCAGTGTGCTACTAGCTCCGCTGCGCACCGAAAACGAGCGATTGGGCGCACTGATCATCTGTAGCCGTGAGCATGAGTATAGCTACCAACCGCACGACCTACCCTTGTGCAGGCGCTGGCGAACCTGGCGGCGGTGGCCATTGTAGAAATTTATCAGCGTGAGCGCACGACCACGCTCGAACGCGACCTGGCCCGGGTGCGCCTGCTGCACAAGCAAGCCCAGTCGCAGCTTGATACCGCGCAGGCCCAGTTGTTGCAGAGTGCCAAACTTGCCGCCGTGGGCGAGCTGGCCGCATCGGTGGCACACGAGATCAACAACCCGCTGTATGCCGCCCGCAACAGCCTCTACCTGCTGGAGCAAGATCTGCCGATGGACTTTGCGCCGCGCCAGTTTCTCGAAATTGCCCAAGGCGAACTGGGCCGCATCTCACGCATCATCACCCGGATGCGCGACTTCTACCGCCCGGCGCGGGCCGAACTGGTTGAAACCGATGTGAACGGGTTGCTCCACGATACCGCCGACTTTGTGCGTACCTACCTGCGCCACGGCAATATCCACCTCTCAACGCAACTTGATAGCAACATTCCACCCTTGATAGCGCACGTCGATCAGTTGCGGCAGGTGTTCCTCAATATTGTGCTCAATGCCTGCGACGCGATGCCATCAGGAGGCGAATTGCGGATTATCACCGAATGTATGCCTACGGGCGAACAGGATGAGCAAGCCATTGTGATCCATGTTGCCGACACCGGCATGGGCATTGCCGACGAGCATATGGAGCATCTGTTTGAGCCGTTTTATACGACCAAGCCAAACGGTACCGGGCTTGGTCTCGCAATATCGGCCCATATTGTTACGCAGCACGCGGGCGAAATTCGGGTGCAGAGCGAGGTGGGGGTAGGCACCACCTTTACCATCACATTCCCGGTTGTTTCGAGTGTTACACAGGAAATCATCTCGTAGCACTCGCTTCCGCCGCAGCCGCCCCCTGCCCCAGGCTGGCCGACGGGATACAGGGGGATACGACGGCATCTTTCTTACTTGCCAACCTCACGCACCTGCTCGCGGCCCTGAAGCCGAATCGTCTGCCCGTGTACATCAGCGGCCCGGTCGGAAACCAGATAAGCGGTAAACGCGCCTACTTCATCGGCAGTCAGCCAGTGATCGGGACCGTGCGGACGTGAGCGGGTAAGAATGGGCGTTGCCAGCAGCAGCGTATTAATGCGGACTGGTTGCTGCGCCCACTCTTGCACCAGCACATCTTTCATCATCAGTTGCGCCTGCGACAGAATCGACATCGGCCCGGCTTCCGCGATTGGCGTATCGGCGGCACCGCCATTGATAAAAGTATAGCTGCTGCCTGCTATGTGACCGATCAGGGGCAAAAACGAACGCGCCACAATCAGATGCGAGGTCAGGTTATTATCGAGGAGGGTGTACCACGTGCCGAGCGGTATCTCGTGCAGGGGTGTACCCTGCCACCAGCCACCCAGCGACGCAATGACCGCGTGTACCTGTCCGTGGTCGCGCTGAATAGATTCGAGTACCGCGTGTGCATCAGCAATAATGCTGAGGTTGGCCGTATAGCTAACCAGTCGATTGGTTGCGCGGTCTCCGAGGCGGCGGCGCAGTTCAGCCAGTTTGCTCGCACTACGCGAGGCAATAATAACTTTTTTGCCCCCTTAGTGAGCATGCTGCGTACAATGCCTTCGCCCACTTCGCCGGCACCCCCGGCTACAACAATAATTTTGTCTGCCAATGGTTCCATAGCTCTATCCTTCTTATATGATGAGTGCGGCTGTAACAAACACAGCTACCTATAGTGTACCACCTCAAGGGTAGAGCAGCGGGCGAGGAAACAGAGGCCACGCAGGGGCAAGGGTTATTCCCCTCCCCCCCTGGCCCCCTCGTCCACTGCGGGGCGAGGGGGATGGATATAGGTTGCGTTTCAGGTCAGCAGTTATACCGTCTTTGAAAAAATTGGGGTTTCGGTCTGCTGCTGGAAATAGCCGTCAAATTCCATTGCAATATTACGCAGGAAGAAGCGGCCCGTCATCGTCACGGTTAGCCGTCCGGGTTCGCGCACCAGCCAGCCTTCATCAATGTAGTGCTCGACACGCTCCATCGCTTCGGGCAGCATCTCCGACAGCGTCGCGCCACAGGTCGGCAAGGTCAGGTGTTCGGGCAGTTCCAGGTTGCACATAAGATGATTGATCACATGGCGGCGCAGCACATCGTCGGAGCTGAGATGGTGCCCGCGCACGACAGGCAGGTGTCCGGCGTCGATGGCTTTCTGATAGGTGCCGAGCTTGCTATCGTTCTGAATATAGGAATTGGCAAGGTCGCTGATACCGCTCATCCCGAAGGCCAGTACATTGGTGGTTGATTGTGCGGTGTAGCCCATAAAGTTACGGTGCAGCCGTCGTTCGCACTGTGCAATTGTCAGTTCGTCGTCGGGCAGCGCAAAATGATCCAGTCCGATCCAGGTATAGCCCGCTGCGCCAAGTTGCTCGATTGCCATATCAAGCAGGCCAAGCTTGGTGGTAGCATCGGGCATGGCAGTGATATCGACGTACTTCTGGTTGGGCTTGACCCACGGCACGTGGGCATAACTAAAGGTGGCGATACGGTCGGGAGCCAGTTCAATCACACGAGCCAGCGTGTCGCCGAAGGTGGCCTCGGTCTGGGCGGGCAGGCCATACACCAGGTCGAAGTTGATGCTCGCGAAGCCCAGGTCGCGGCAGGCGGTGTAGCTGGCAATGGTCTGCTCCACGGGTTGCAGACGCCCGATAGCCCTCTGTACCGCCGGGTCGAAGTCCTGCACGCCCAGGCTCACCCGCCGGAAGCCCAGTTCACGGTACAGCGCAAACTGGTCGTAAGTCGCAATGCGCGGGTCAACCTCCACCGATAGCTCGGCATTGGGGGCAACGTCGAACAGGCTTCGCACCAGCGCCACCAGGCGGCGGGTCTGCGCGGCATCCAGAAAGTTGGGGGTGCCGCCGCCCCAGTGCATCTCAACGATGCGGCGGCCTGTGCCCAGATGCGCCGTCACCAGATGCATCTCGCGCTCCAGGCGGTCGAGATACCCATCTACCACCGGGGCACGGCGGGTAACGGTAGCGTTGCAGCCGCAATAGTGGCAGCGCTCGGCGCAGAAGGGCAGATGCACATACAGCGCCAGTGGCTCGGCGGCGTGCTGCCGCAGCGTTGTCAACGTCTGGATATAGTCAATCTCACTAAAGTTTTTGCTCCAGACGGGCACAGTCGGGTAGCTTGTATAACGTGGGCCGGGTCGGTTGTAGCGAGCAACAGTATCCGGCGTTATCGTCAGCATTGTCATACGTTGAGTTCCTCTTTATCTACCAATTGAATATCGGCAACTTCACGCGGGCCAGGGGCAATCTTGCGTCGGCCAAACTCCATATCGGCCATCATTTCGGGGTGCTCAATGGCAAGGTTGGCAATCTGTTCGCGAGTCAGCACCTTGCTGTCATCAAAGCCCAGGTCGATGGTGGTTTGCAGGCCCTTCTGATGCACGCGGCCCAGGTCGTAGAAGCGACGGGTAAAGGTAGTATTAGCAAAGGCCTTCAGACAGCCGAGCATATAGCGGCGCTTGAACGAGTCGCGGATGAAGGGGTATTGCACGGCCTTCCGCATATAGAAGTTGGCATAGCAGCGCAGCACGCCCTTGAGCACCTCTTCGCGCTCCATCGCTTCGGGCTTCATAATCGGGGTGACAAAGTTGTACTTCGAATAGTCGCGCACCTCCACCTTATCGCCCAGTTCTTCGAACAGTTCGGCAAACGGCCAGGGGGTGTACATCGTCCAGTTTGCCATATCCGGGTTCCAGTCGAGCGTCATGCGGAACGTCTCCTGGATCGTCTCAGGCGTTTCGTTCTCCATCCCCATAATGAACTGCGCTTCGGTGACGATGCCGTTATTCTTCAGCACCTGAATAGCCCGCTTGTTCTGATCAATCGTCGTCTCTTTGCGGAAGCGATCCAGGTTCATCTGGCTGGCGGCTTCGGTGCCCAGCGAGACGTGTACCAACCCCGCCTTACGATAGAGCGGCAGCAGGTCTTCGTCGCGCAGAATATCGGTGACACGGGTGTTGATGCCCCAGTGAATCGGCAGCTTGCGCCGCACCAGTTCTTCGCACAGCGCCACAAACTTTTTCTTGTTGATGGTTGGCTCTTCGTCGGCCAGGATAAAGAAGCCTACCTGATAGTCACGCGCCAGTGTTTCGATCTCGTCGGCAAACTTGTGCGGGCTGCGTACGCGGTAGCGCCGCCAGAACTTCCACTGCGAGCAGAAGCGGCAGGTGAAGGGGCAGCCACGCGCAAAGTTGGGCACGGCGAGCCGCGTATTCATCGGAATATAAATATACTTGTCCCAATCGAGCAGGCCCCAGTCGGGCGAGAGGTCGTCGAGGTTCTGGATCGGCGGGTGGGCGGGTGTGGCGGTAACGGTGCCGTGCTCATCGAGGTAGGCAATGCCCTGGATCGTCTCGCGGTCTTTGTGGTCGCTACCGGCAGCAATCGAGTTCATCAAGTTGACGATAATCTCTTCGCCTTCGCCGCGCACAATGTAATCAACCCAGGGTGCTTCGGTGAGCACTTGGGCATACATAAACGTTGGATGCACACCCCCCAGAATAGTGACAGTATTGGGGTTGACCTTCTTGGCAAGCGCCAGCGTCTCCTGGGCTTTGTAGATCTGCGGCGTAATGGCGGTTGTCATCACGACATCGGGCTTGTTCTGGCGCATAATCTCTTCGAGCACCTCGTGCGAGAGATCGTCCGACATTGCATCGACGTAGCGCAGATTCTCGAAGCCAACTTTTCGCAGCGTGCCGCCAATATACGGTACCCATCCAGCGGGCCAGTTTCCGGCAATCTCGGCACCACCTGAATGGTAGTTGGGCTGGATCATCAAAATACGCATGGTGTGCTCCTTTATTTCCGTTTCATCTCAACGTATAGCGAAATCGCAAGTATCCGGCACCGTTGCCATCGTGTTCATGTTCTATCTGAGGTTCCAGGTTGCTGTGCGGATTAATCAGGACTGCAAAGAGCCGTGCAAATGTACCGCCATAAAAATGGCTTGCGAGCACGGGCACCGTCGGCGCATAGGTAAGATCAAGGGTTGGCGGACGAGTAGGGTTGAGACACACAAAGCGGAAGGTACCGCTGCCAACAAATGTCCAGGCGTGTTGTCGGATTGCCTGCAGCAACAGCCACAACCCCACACGCGGCGGGAGTGGTTTTATGATGCGTTGGAAAGGGTACGGAATACGATGGACCAGCAAGTAGTCGGCGGTTTGGCGGCCCGCATGCCCGAGCAGTTCGGCGGCGGCAGTGCCCCCGATAGTGACCATCAGGTGCTGCACCAGCAGATAAAACGCCTGCTCATCAACCATCTCCCCTGGTAAATGCTCGGCAAAGGCGGCCAGCACCGGCTGCCCGCTCTGGCAAAGCATCTGGCGAGCGGTGGCCTCACCGTAGCGCTGCTGCATAGCGTCCACCGTCTGGATAATTGCGTTTGGCCCGATCCTGGCGCTCGCTGCTATCATTGCGTATTGCTTTCCCTTCACACGACCGCCAGTCCTCGTACCGATGGCAAGCGATGCTGCACTGGCTGCCTGTATCGCAGAGTTGGTACTACACATGAAGTTGCTTAGAACTTGTCAGGTGTGGTATTTGTCCCCTGCCTCGCGCATCTGGTTATGGTCTATCGTAGCATGCAACATTTATACACGGGGCGAAACTAAGCTAACCCGAAACGATCATTTCTTCACGAAGAACAACGGAGCAAACAGCGGCAGCGTGTCCGGCAGGGCAAAGTTTTTGACACCCGCTTGCTTTCTCCCTACAATAAACAGTAAGCGTTTACGATGTAGATACGACGGCAGCAAGCCGTTCTCAATTCAGCTATGCTTATTGTTTGTACAAGCACAGCAGCACTTCTGGTGCTGGCTGGCCTCCTATATGAATACTGGCGGTCAGGTCGCCTGCCCTCCCTGGTGGCTCCCGCCGATGCGGTTGGTGCCGTACCCGTGGTTTCGATCCTGATACCCGCCCGCAACGAAGAGCGCGGCATTGCACGCTGTGTCGAAGGTGCGCTGCGCCAGCGTTACCCATCATATGAGGTGATTGTGGTTGACGATGGCTCAACTGATGCAACGCCCGCAATTCTGGCTCGCTACGCCGCACACCACCCCCACCTGCGCGTTCTGCATGGCGAAGCCCTGCCCGAAGGCTGGACGGGCAAAGCCTTTGCATGTCAGCGGGCAGCGGCAGTAGCGCGGGGTGAGTGGCTGCTTTTTCTGGATGCCGATACCGCCGCCGCGCCCGAACTGCTGGCGGCCCTGCTGACCCACGTACAACAGCAGCGCCTCGATCTGCTGAGCGTGTTCCCGTTCCTCGAACTGGACACATTCTGGGAGCAGGCTATTCTGCCTGCGTTCCGAACGATGATTCGGGCGACTTTCCCATTTCAGCAGGCCAACGCACCCGCCGCCCAACCTGGCGCTGTGTTTGCCAATGGGCAGTGTTTGCTGGTACGCCGCAGCACCTATAACGCCATCGGGGGCCACGGTGCAGTACGCGGCGATGTGCTGGAAGATGTCTTGCTGGCGCAACGTCTGCGTGCCGCTGGTGCTGCCGTCGGCGTGGCAATGGCCGACCAGTATATCCGGGTGCGAATGTATACCAATGGGCGCGAGGTGCTGGAGGGGCTAACCAAAAAATGCAGTTGCAGGCTTTCGGAGTGGCGGCAGACGTTCGCTGCTGGGCGGAAGCTATCAATACCTGCTGGCGCTTGGCCCCTTCTGGCTGGCGCTGTCGGGCTTGTGGCTGACGCTGTCGGGCGCACCACTAGCATGGATCGTGCTACTTCAGGCAGGTATCACGCTGGTAGGCGCACTCGCCTGCTGGGGACTGATGCTCCATCGACTATACCGACTCCCTGTAGCATATGGCCTCCTATGGCCCATTGGGATGGTGTGCTATGGTCTTATTCTCTTACGCAGTGTATGGTATGTAACAAGCGGGCGCGGTGTTACTTGGAAAGGACGAACATATGTCGGAACATAATATCATGCGGGATCATCACGAGCCGATTACACGAACGGCGGCCCCCTCACCCGAAGAGGCTGCCACAATGGGTGGGCAGGTGCACCAGATGGCAAAGGTGATCGAAGGCTGGTCGGTCCGGCTTCGCTCAGCCGATCAATTTGCCTATACCCTGGCGCGGCGCACCCCTATCACAATGGTGATCAGCCTCACGTTGCTCTTTGCCGGGGTGATTGGCTCACGCTTGAATTTGTGGATCGAAGGCTTTCTGTGGGGCATTCCCTCACTCGGCGCAATCAGCCTCGGCATTGGCCTGTGGATCTTCTCGTCCAGCATTTTACAGCGCCCCGACCTCTCGGCGCAGGCACGCACAACGTTGCAACGCGCTATGAAATTGCAGTGGGTGATGGTGAGCGCAGGTGCATTAACACTGGTCTACTTCTTTGGCATGGCTGCCGGACTGTGGTAGCCCGCCAGCGAGCGATCTGTTTGCACAAAAAAGACCCGGCCATTGCTGACCGGGCATCGTTGATCGTTAGACCTGCATTTCGGGCAAACAGCGCGACACGTGTCCTAGGCACCACCGGGGCCACGGCGCTTGATACCAGTCAGCGAAACGATAATTGTATCGCCGGGTGTTTCAATGGTGTAAACATCGCTCAGCGCGAGGTTACGTACATACACCGGCTGACCCAGACGTTCCACCTTGCTCATATCCACATCCACACGCGGCGGCATATCGGTTGGCTTGGCGCGTACCCGCACTGCATAGAGGGTCTGGTTTACAATCGCATCACCACGGGCCACCACGGACGACATCCCCACCAGACCAACTGGCACATCAGCGCGGGTCTCCTCGTTGAGGTTGACGGCGCGGAAGTCAGCGTGCACAACGTTGCGGCTCACCGGGTGGCGCTGAATGGTATGAATAAAAGCCTGGATCGGGTCGTGACCAGCAATGTGCAAATCGACCAGCACGGCTGTACCCACCTTGCGGAAGGTGTTGGCAAACGCACGCTCGTCAATCTGAATAGCAATCGGTTCGACGTTCTTGCCATAGACGGTGGCAGGCAGAATGCCTTGCTTGCGCAGGGTGCTGACTTTTTTGCCAAGCACCTCGCGTGGTCGTGCTTCCAAAAGAATAGGCGTTGTCATAACAGCGTTTTGTCTCCTGAGGGCAGCGTGCTCTTGTCACTTCATTACATAAAAAACCGACGTACAAACGTCGGCGGTGCCCTGTCACTATTTCGGGTCACGTGCTGTGCTCACAATGGAGCGGGAGACGGGGTTCGAACCCGCGACCTACACCTTGGCAAGGTGTCGCTCTACCAACTGAGCTACTCCCGCGTACGGCACTTTGGAGAGTATAGCACATTCTCCAACACATTGCAAGACGATTATATACAAATTTTGTATTTTTGTACCATGTCATCAAGCGAGCTGCTGTGATATGGTATGATACATATTGACACATTAACCCATCCACATGCACTACACGCGGCCTTGCTGCCGCGTAGTAGCAGCACCAGATAGATCTGGCATGGAAAGGAAACAGGGTATGACCGTGCGCCCTACTGGTGGCACCCGTCGTCTGGTGATTGCGGGTTTTTTCCTCTTTGTTGGTATCCTCATCATGTTCGGGTATCTCCCATTGGTTGGTGCGCCCGAAGCCGAAATCTCGCGCCTCTCGTTTGGGATCGGGCCGCAGGCACCCGCCCTCGACTTTCCAACCGTTCCCACGATGTTACTGATCGGCGCACTGTATCTTGCAAGCGGGGTACTGGGGTTTTTCCGGCCACTGGAACGGGTGGCAACGCCGCTGCTCTGGCTGAGCGGGTTGCTGATCATTCCCGCTGTGCTGATAGCCGCTGCTGCTGGCACCCAAACCAACGCCTCCACGATGATTGCAGAGACTTTGCGGCTTGGTACGCCGCTGGTACTTGGGGCGCTGGCGGGCATCTATGCCGAGCGTTCGGGCATTGTGAATATTGCCATTGAAGGCATGATGCTGATTGGTGCGGCGTTTGGCTTTGCGGCCTTTGTTTTTGTCGATATTGTGTTTGCCGAAAGCATTGCGGCAGCCTTTGGGCAAACGGTCGATGTGTGCCGTGCCTCGGATGTGCGACCGCTGTTCTGTTTCTTGCCAATTGGCATCGGCGTGCTGGCAGCGATGCTGCTGGGGGGATTGGCGGCCCTGCTGCATGGCCTGCTTTCGATCAACTTTCGCACCGACCAGATTATTAGCGGCACCGTGATCAACATTCTGGCAATTGGTATGACTGGCTATCTGCGGCGGGTTTATCTGGTTGACGCGCAGGGTGGGCGCGTGACGCTGCCTGAAATCCCTATTCCTGTGCTGAGCGAGATACCGATTATGGGCGACATTCTGTTTTCGGGCAAGCCGATTTTTTATGCCATGTTCATTCTGGTGATTGTCACCAATATCGTCATCTTCTCAACACGTTGGGGGCTGCGTATGCGGGCCGTCGGTGAAAATCCGCGTGCCGCCGATACGCTCGGCATCAATGTCTACCGCACGCGCTACTTGAATCTGTTCATCAGCGGCCTGATCGCCGGGTTGGGTGGGGCGTGGTTCTCGCTCGAAACCGTGGGCAACTTCGATGATGGTATGACAGCGGGCAAGGGCTTTATTGCGCTGGCGGCCATGATCTTCGGGAAGTGGACCCCCTTCGGGGCATTTGGCGGGGCAATGCTGTTTGGCTTCGCTGAAGCGCTTGCAACCCGCTTCCAATTGCTTCAGGTGCAAATGTTCGGGTGGCTCCTGCCGGTGCAGTTTCTGCAAATCCTGCCCTATGTCACAACGATTATTGTCTTGGCAGGTTTGATCGGACGTGCCACGCCACCTGCGGCGATTGGGCAACCTTACGAGAAATGATATCGGCTTGCCAGATGACAAGGGCTGTTAATCAAGGGTAGTATAGCTGTTGCACAGGCCAGACAGTATACTACCCTTTATCGTTGAACCACACAAATATCCTTGTGTGGGCAGCCGTTGCCCACACCGGCAATGTGTAGAGTACAGGACGTTTTTTAAATACCTTCAGCCTCAATCCAGATCTGCACATCCGAATCGGTTGCGCCTGGATTGCCCCCCGGAATATAGCGGTAGCGTGCACCGTACCCTTCAAATAGCTGGTTACGCAAGGTTTCTTGACTCGGGTCGGTGTCGTTGATACGCAATACGGTACCAGTTTCCAGGTCGAGGTAATTGCTGTAGCTATTATCAACTTCGGTCAGGGCAGCGCGAATCTGCTCACGATCGTAGGTTGCCACAGATTTCTCCCAGTGCGTTCAATCAACGCGCTTTGAAAAACTTACCACAAAGACGCTTCCACGTCGTACTCGTGGCAGTGTTTGCTTTAGCCACAATTCCATGTGGATAGTACAACAAGCTGCCAAGTTGTGCAAGTCGAGTTCGGTAAAAGAACGGGTATAGAGTTGCTTCTTTTGGAAGTTTTTTTAAACTTTGCCAGCAACGCCGCGCTCCACCGTCCTTTCACCCACCGCTCATTGTCGATCTGTACAAGGCGTGGTACAATCGCCCATCGAAGGCAAATGCTTATACCGTGCCTGTTACTATCAGTATAATCCAATTCACGAGGAATTCGCATGGCCCACGCTGCGCCATCCGACCGTACATTACCATCTGCCGCTACCCAGCGCCCACCCCGCGCACTGGCGTTGCCACGCCTGGGAGCGGCGGCACCATGGCCGCCGCTGGTGCTGGCGCTGCTGACACTGCTCGCGCTGATTGCCGCCTATAGTGTGCGCCCCACCGTGCAGGTGGATCTGGGTGACTATTACGACTCTATCTATGTGCAGGGCTTCCACGCCCGCGAGCTTGATGCCATCAATGTTGGGCAGACGGTGCCCTGGCCTGCCGATATTCAGGCGCTGACGATTCCCGGTGAGCGCAACGGTGATCAACTCATCACCATTGAAGCGTTTGACGACCTGCCCGACCGTCCGCTCAGCCTGGTGGCGCTCACCGTCAACGATGTACCTGTGCGTATTTCGGGCAGTAGCTCCCACCGTTTCACTGCCTTTGTACCTGCCGAGCTTGCCGCCGCGCCAACCCTTACGCTGCGGTTGCGTCCGGCGCTCACCGGTGGGCAGGAGCCGACGCCTGGTGTTGTAGAACAGGCAACGATTGCCCCGGCGCGCACATATCGCTGGAGCCGCGACGAAAGCCAGATCGTGTTTCCCGGCTTGGGGCGCGGCGATTGGCGCGTTGATCTGGCGATTGTGGCGGCTCACCCCAACGGGCAACCGGTTGAAGCACGAATCTATGCCAATGGTACGGCGCTGGCGAACCTGCCCGACCACGGCGAGTTGCGGCGTGTGAGCTTGCTGGTGCCCGCCTCGTTGATGGCAAACGGCGACCTGGAGATCACCCTGCGCTCGAACACCTACGACGACCCGCGCCCGCTTGGTCTCTTTGTTGAAGGGGTGCGGGTTGCGCCTGCGGGTGTCACAAGTACGCTCCAACCAGTACCACCCGGCGGTGTGCTGCTCGCGGGCCTGACGACCGTGCTGGGCCTGTACGCCTGTCTGGTAGTGCTCTTCCGTGGACTATACCCGCCTGCCGCACCGCAACCGACCAGGGCGGTGTGGGGTGCAGCGGCTGGGGCTGTGCTGGTAATAGGCGTGCTGGCGTGGGCACTGGCGGCCCACCGCTTCCCGACCAGCTTTATGCTGCCTGGTGTGGCTGGTCTGGTGGCGTGGAGTGTGCTGCTGCTGGTGGCGCTGCGCTGGCTCTTGCTGCGGGTGTTTCCATCGGCCCGCTTCACCCATGCCATTCTGCTGCTGTTTTTTGTAAGCTACTGGCTCAAAGCGGTTGGGATGCTCTACCCCTACTTTATCGCCATCGATGTCCACTGGCATATGGCGCGGGTGCGCTGGATTCTCGATGGGCAACTGCCGCTGCTCTATGGCACCAATAGCCCGCTCAACGAGTCGACCATGCCGGTTGCCGAGTGGGGGGTCAATCGTCCGGTCATCCCCTACTCGCCCTACTTCCATATGTTTGCAACGCTGTTTGCGCTGTCGCCGTGGTCGCTTGAGTTCACCAATAATATGTTCAGTGCGCTGGTTGATACCAGCCGGATCCTGATTGTCGGGCTGGTGGCGCTGCGGGGCGGCCTGAGCCAGCGTGGGGCACTGCTGGCGGCGGCATTGCTGGCGGTACTGCCTGTTAACTTCCTGCTGCATTCGTGGGGCAATGCCCCCACTACCTTCGGGCTGTGGTGGGCCTGTGTGGTCACAGCGCTGCTTGTTAGTGTGTGGCCGCGCCTGCATCAACGCGGGCCGTTCTTCGGCCTGATCGGGCTGTTGCTTGGTGCCTTCCTCATTTATACCGTAGCGGGAGCCTTCACCGGGCTGTTCCTGGTGCTCTTCTCGCTGGCAGTGTGGCTGGCGGCGTGGCGCAGCAAGCTACCCGACCTGACCCGCCCGTTGCGCCCGCTCTGGCTGGCGGTGGCGGCGGCGGTAGTACTGGTGATGCTTATCTATTACGGGCAGTACATTGCGCCCATACTGGAGCGCACCGTACCCTATTTTGTCGAAGCGTTCACCGAAGGCCACGAGGATAGCGGCAGGGTTGGCGACACGCTGGGAGCCTATCTGCTGCGGCACGTGCGCCTCGAAACATACGGCCTTGTTGTGCCGCTCGTGCTGGCAACCGTGTATCTGATCTGGGGCTGGCTCTCGCGCTTCCGCATCGGGCAGCCAGCCGCGCCCGCCGATACCCCCCCCGATACTCATGCCGTGGTGCTGTGGGCGGCGGTCGCCGGTTGGTACGGCGTGATGCTGCTCTTTCTTCCGCTGGCGTATACCATTTCCATGGTTGATAAGCATTTCTTTGTGGCAATCCCCCTGCTTGTGATCGCTACTGCTGCCGTGCTCGACTGGCTCTGGCAGCGCGGGCGCGTGCTGCACGGCGTCACCATCCTCTTTTATTTGTACCTCACTGCTTCGGCGCTTTCGCTGTGGCTTACCCGTATTATTATCGTACGACAGGAATAAGGCGCGGTGTGAGACCGCGCCTGCACCTATTTCGCAGAGATAGTATAAAACCCTCCAGAAATAGACTAAAAGTAGGGGATTATTTCCGTACACCTGTGGTAAACTGACTCCAGGCTTCAACGCTTGTCCCTTCACAATTATTCCCACGTCTTCAAAGTAGAAACGCGGTTTGGTTTATATAACCAATGGTTGACCTTGACAAGGGTGTTAACCGTGGTATACTTTCATCGGCAAGATACTTCGAATTATAGAACTATTCAAAATGGTGAACAATTAAGAGGTACTTAAGTTTGGAACACAATATTTCACCTCGCGACCGCCAATTGATCGAAATTATCGGGAAGATGATGGATGAGCATATGCAAGCCTCAGTGCCCGAACTGCTCGCCGTCAAGAGCGAATCCCGCCTTTCGATGCCTCAAATTGCGGCGCTCCATATACTCAAATGTGATGGCCCACTCTCTATCTCGGCCATGGCCCAGAATCTTGGGTTATCACTGGCGGCGACCAGTCATCTGGTTGAACAGTTGGTACAGCAGGGCTTTCTGGAACGCAGCGAGGACATCAACGACCGTCGCCACAAACAACTGCGCATTACCAGCAAGGGCCTTGCCATTACCCAGCGACTCGTTGATGCACGCTTGCGGGTACTCACAAACGATATTCTATGCCTGCCCGAAGATTTACGGGCACGGCTGTTTGATGTCCTGCACGAAATTGTGGCCTTCTTCAAGACCCAACACACGGCATAACAGATTGTAGATTCGCTGTGAAGCGGCATTAATCTTATACACAACAAACCAAGTGAGGAGCGTATGAGCAGCCCCCGCCGAAAACCAGAATTAAATGGCGTCTGGCTTGCAGACACATCGATCAAGCAACCCGTGTTTGTCACGATGGTGATGCTCGCCCTGATCGTCCTCGGTTTGCTGGCTTACCGCACGATGCCTGTTGACCTGTTGCCAGAAATCAGTCCGCCGGTTGTGACGGTAAGCGTCGGCTATTCGGGTGCCAACCCCGAATCAGTTGCCGATCAGGTTGCCGAACCAATCGAGGAAGCCCTCTCGACGCTTAACGGTGTCGAGACGATTACGACCATCTCGTCGGAAGGCCGGATGAATGCAATTATCGAGTTTGTGCAGGAGCGCGACCCGGTGCAGGCGCTCACCGATGTGCGTGAGGAAGTCAACCGCATCCGCAATCAACTGCCGAACGATATCGACGACCCGACCTTCCAGCGCTTCGACCCGGCCCAGTCGCCAATTATCTCACTCGCCGTAACCAGCACGGGCGCTGAGACCCAGGAAGAGTTGCGCTCACTGCTCGATGATGAGATTGTTCCACGCATCCAACGAGTACCAGGGGTTGGCTCGGTTACAGTCCAGGGTGGTCTGATTCGCCAGATCAATGTCAATATGAACCTGGATCGGCTGACCGCGCTGCAAATTCTGCCCTCGCAGGTATCGCAGGCCATCTCCAATGCCAATATCAACCGTGGTCTGGGTGATATTGGTATTCAGGGGTTGGATGTCAACCTGCGTGCGCCGAGTGCCATCGAAGACCCGCAGGATATCACCGAGATTGGCATTCTGGGTACCAACTACGACGTAGGCGATGTTGCCACGGTTGAGGACGGCTTCGAAGATGTCGATACACTGACACGCCTGAACGGTGACGACGCAATCAATATTGACATCCGCAAGCAGAGCGGAACCAATACCGTTGAGGTTGCCGAGAATGCCCTGGAAGTTCTCAACGCGGCTTTTGACGAGTACCCGAACCTGCAATATCAGATTGTACGTAACGATGCCGAAGAAGTGCGCCTGAATGTTGATGCTGCGCTCGAAGAGATTTTCTTCGCTATCGGCGGCGCGGCGCTGGTGCTGTTCCTGTTCCTGCGGAATCTGCGGAACACCCTCACCATGATTATCGGTATCCCCGTGATTATCATTGCCACGTTTATGGCGATGCAAATCTTCGACCAGACCATTAACATTCTGTCGCTGCTGGCGCTCTCTATCTCGGTCGGTCTGGTGATTGACGATGCGATTGTGGTGCGTGAAAATATCATACGTTACATCGAAAAAGGCTACTCGCCGCTGGTCGCTGCCAGCAAAGGTACCGCCGAAGTTGCGCTCTCGGTGCTCGCAATGACCCTCACCGTGATCGCGGTATTTGTGCCGGTGACCTTCACCACTGGCACCGTCGGTATTATCTTCGCTGGCTTCGGTATTCCGGTGGCTGCAGCTATCGCTATCTCGCTCTTTGAAGCGTTCACACTGGCCCCGATGATTTCGGCCCGTGCATTCGCCAGGACACCCCGCAAAGAACACAAGCAGGCTAATGATCGCTTCACCGACCCGCGCATTCCCGAAGAACTGCGCGAAGAGGTTGGCCCACTGGGGCACTTCTACGGGCGCGTGATGGGCTGGACGCTGCGCCACCGCCTGATTACGCTGAGCCTCGGTGTGTTTGTGATTATCCTCAGTGTACTGGCGGCGGGCAATGTCAAGTTTGCATTCTTCCCCAGCCAGGACTCAGGCGAGTTTGGCTATGGCTTCTCGATGCCGCCGGGGACACCGCTCGAAGTGAGCGACCAGTTTGCACGGCAGGCCGAGCAAATCCTGCTGGCTGATCCCGAAGTCGAAGCGGTACTAACAAGTGTTGGTGTGGATGGTTCCGCCGAAGAGGTTGAGTTCTATGTTAAGCTGCACGAAGAAGCCGTCACCAACGAAGTACAGGAACGCCTGCGCCCACAGCTTGCTGCGTTCCCCGACAGTGCGATGAGCATTGCCAGCTTCAACGGCACCAGCACCGATGTGACTAACCGCCCGTTGCAGGCCGAGATTTTGACGACGGGCGACCTGGAAGATATTATCCCGATTGCCCAGCAAATCGAGGCGAAGTTCGAAGACATCCCCAACCTCGAAGACGTTGATATGACTTATGCTCCTGGCAAACCTGAGATTCGCTTCCTGATCAATCCGGGTCGCGCCAACGATTTTGGCTTCTCGAACAACGACCTTGCCGTTACACTGCGCACCCTAGTTGACGGCGACACCGCCGCGACCTTCCGCGACGATGGCAGCGACTATGATATTGTGGTCCGGCTCGAAGCAGAAGACCGCACCGACTTTACCTCGATCTCAACCCTGCGGGTCCCCTTGCAAGGGCAGATGGTCCCGCTTGCGTCGGTGGCAAGTATTTCGATTGATGAAAGCCCCACCAGCATTCGCCGCGAAAACCGCCAGACCATGATTGTGGTGGGTGGCAACAACTTCGGACGAAACATCAATGAAGTTCAGGCCGATATGCAGACGGCAATTGCTACTATCGACCTGCCGCCCAATGTCGCGGTGGCCTTCGGTGGCGACACCGCCGAACAGGGCGCAGGCTTCGAGAGCCTGCTGATAGCGATGGGTCTCTCGATCCTGTTTGTGTATATGGTGCTGGCATCGCAGTTTGGCTCGTTCTTCCAGCCCATCGTAATTATGATTGCAATGCCGCTCAGCTTTGTGGGGGCCTTCCTGGGCCTCAGCCTGACTGGTGTTGAACTTACCATCTTTGGTATGGTCGGTATGATTATGTTGATGGGTCTGGTGGTGAAAAACTCAATCCTGCTGGTGGACTTCTCCAACCGTCTGCTTGATGCAGGGGTCGAAAAGAATGCCGCCATCCAGCAAGCTAGCGCTGTTCGTCTGCGACCGATCCTGATGACTTCGCTGACGCTGATCCTGGGTGCATTGCCATCCGCCATTGGCCTTGGCGAAGGTGGCGACGTGCGGCGCAGCCTGTCGGTGGTGGTCATCGGCGGTATGATTACATCCACCCTGCTCACTCTGCTGATTGTGCCCTCGTCGTATAGCATTCTCAAGTCGATTGCCCAGCGCGTCAACAACCTGCGGTATCGCTTCTTCCCGCCGCACGACGCAGAAACACAACCGGAAGTGTATGCAGCCAATAGGGTGTCACACACCGAGGCAGCCGCCCACTTCAAACCCGTCCACGCGCCGGATGGGAATGGACAGCACGCAGAAGCCGTTGCCGCCGATGGCACGCCGCGCAACGGACATGATAGCGCCCCGCACGGCAACCCACCTGGCAATGGTGCCCACACTGTCGAGCATGGCGATACACATCCAGGCGAGTCGGCTCCGGCCAGCGAAACAGGCCGCACCGAACGCCCCGAACGATAGCTTTAGCGAGATTGCATTGCATAGGTATGATGACGGAGGAGTAAACAAGGTGAAATCATCAGCGTATGGTGTATCGTTTGTCCTGCTCTGTGTAGCGTTCATCCTGGCTTCATGTGGGCTGGGTGGTACGGAACCCGAAGCGGAAGAAGCAGCACCGACAGTCGCAATTCAGGTGCCGACCATCACCCTGCCCACCATCGAACCGGCGGACGTTGCCGACCTATCGGCCAACCTGGATGTGATTGCAACTGGTTCGGTGGAAGCCGCCCAGGATGCCGAACTGGTCTTCCAGATCAATGGCACGGTTGATCGCATCCTGGTCGAAGAAGGTTCGCAGGTGCAGGCCCAGGAACTGCTTGCTATCCTGGATGTTCGCAGCTTCGACCAGAACGTGCGCGATGCCGAGGCCGCCCTGGTCAGCGCCCGTGCCGATCAGCTTGCGCTGACCGAGCCAGCCAGCGCAGAAGAAGTGCGCGCTGCCCAGGCTTCGGTGGCACAGGCGGCGGGCAACCTGGCCCAGGCGCAGGGCAGCGTAACTGAAGCCGACATCGCCGCCGCACGTGCCTCGCTCAACGAAGCGATTGAAGCACTGAACGACCTGCAAGACGGCACCGATGACCTGGTGGTGCAGTCGGCGCAGCTTCAGATTGACGAAGCACTGGTGAACCTGCAAACACAGCGTGATCAGCTTTCGCAGGCCAAGACCCAGGCCGAGATCGGGCTGATCACTGCCGCCGAGCAGGTGCAGTCGGCCCAGACCGACTACAGCGCCGCCTACTGGGACTGGCGCTATGTGCAGGACTACAACCGCGCCCCGCCCACCACCAGCAACCCCAACGAGTCGCTGGGGCCAGAACTGTCCGACCATTCCGAGCAGGCCTACCGCGACCGCCTGACACAGACTGAGATTGGACTGGCCCAGGCCGAGGCCAACTTGCAGGCCGCCGAGAAGCAGGTTGAGCAGGCCCGCTTGGACGAGATCAACGGGATACGGGCGGCAGAAGAGCGCGTGCGGCAGGCCGAGAACAACCTCGCGCAGGTGGTAGAGCCTGCCGAAGCCGCCGAACTTGCCTCGGCCCGCGCACGGGTTGCCAATGCCCAGGCCAACCTGGATCGGCTGACCGGCTTGCAGCGCCAGGGCCAGATTGCTTCGGCGCAGGCGGGCGTTGCCAATGCCCAGGCCAACCTGGATCGGCTGACCAATCCGAACCCGACCGAGTCGCAGCAGGAGCGGGTCGGTGCAGGTATCACCCGCGCCGAGGCCAACCTTGAGCGAGCCCAACTCAACCGCGAGTATGCCGAACTGCGGGCACCCTTTGGGGGGGAAATCGCTGTTATCAATATTGACCCCGGTGACGCTGCCCCCACAGGTGGCGGTACTGCCGCGATGCGCCTGGTTGACCTGAGCACGCTGTATGTTGAAGTGAATGTCAGCGATGCCGACATTGCCCGCGTTGAACTGGGCCAGGAAGTGGCAGTCGTCGCCGACGCGCTCCCAGACCGTGAGTTTGCAGGCGAAGTGGTGTTTATCTCGCCCACCTCCCGCGATATCCAGGGCGTGACCAACTACCTCGTGCGTGTGGAACTGACCGAGGACAACATCCCGCTGCGCGTTGGGATGAGGGTAACCGCAACTATTGATGTCGAGGAGAGCAACTAACCTCGTAGTGTAGACGGGGCGGGCCACCACCCGCCCCTGAGCATGGAGGAACCGCTATGTATAGCAATCTTTCGCTGATAATGCTGCGTATCTGCGGTACGCTGTTGTTGTTTGTGGCGCTGGCTCCCGTCGGGCATTTGCAGGCACAGCCCGCACCAAACTATACCTCCACCGTCACCCCCGATCAGGGCACGGTCGGTACTGCGTTCACCTTCAGCTTTGATGGCTGGGGCGACAGCGAAGACTATATTGATTACTGGGTGATCGGGCCGGGTGCGCTCGACAACTTCGAAGAGGGCCAGTTCGACAACGAGCCAGACGCCGAAGGGCGCACCACCTGGACATGGACGGCCCCCTCTGGCGTGTGGAACGGCACCTGGACGATGCATGCACGTGGCCTGAAGAACTACCTCACCACCAGCATCTCATTTGAGATTGTTGGTGCGCCACCGCTGCCCGGCATCGAGTCGGGTGTGACCCCGTCCAGTGGCGGGCCAGGAACGCTGTTCCGCTTCTACACGGATGCATGGCCCAAAGGCGACCCGGTTGATGTGTGGGTGTTGCCGCCCAACTCCGACGAACCATTTGCACTGGAAAAGCTGTATGGTGCCCCCAACGCAGAAGGCTATACAACATGGAGTTGGGAAGCCTCGCCGAATGTGTGGGGCGGTACCTGGACAATGAACGCACGCGGCGAGTATAGCGATATCTTTGTACAGATCCCGTTCTTTATCGATGCACCGCCGCCCGAACAGCCCTATGCCACCGTTAGCCCGACATCGGGCGCACCGGGTACCCCGCTCGATTTTTTTGCTAATGGCTTCGAGGCGGGCGAAGAGATTGCCGCCTGGATCAATGCACCCGGCTCGGATACCCCCGTTGCCAGTGCGGGCATTGAAGAAGTGTTTGCCGATGGCGATGGCGAAGTGCGCTGGCAGTGGACAATTCCCGCCGATGCCGAAGCCGGGGCGTGGTCGGCAACGCTGGCCGGACGTGATAGTTTTGTTGAGTGGCAGGTTGCCTTCACCGTGCTCGACTCATCGGGAACGCCAACGGGCGAGACTGGCCCGTTCATCGAGATAAACCCGGCAGCGGCTCCGGCGGGCACCACCTTCAGCTTTACTGCACGCGGCTATGGCGAGAAAGAACAGCTCCAGTTCTGGCTGAGCGACCCGCAGGGCGCAACGCTGACCGAAGGCGAAGTGACCACCCGCGTTGAGCTGAGTGGCATTGCAACATGGGAATGGCCCAGCCCACCCTATGCAATGGTGGGCGAGTGGACCGTGCATGTGATTGGCACCCGCAACCGCATTCAGACCCAGGCTACCTTCCGCGTCACCGAGCGCAACGCCGAAGCTCCCGGCGGCGGTGTATCGCAGGACGTTGCCAACCCTGGCACCACGCTGAGCTTTTACGCCGAGGGCTTCCGGCGTGACGAGCGGGTATCGTGGTGGGTGACTGACCCGCGCCGACGGGTGTATCCGGGCGAGGTGGAGATCAACGCAGGTAGCGACCAGCGCATTGAGTGGACGTGGGCGGTACCCACCGACGCGGCGGCAGGCGATTGGCAGATGATAGCGAAGGGCGTTGAGAGCAATATCCAGCGTATCATCCCCTTCACCGTAACACACGACGAAGTAGCCCCCTCGCTGCCCGACCCGTCGCCCATTTCGGTTGAGGTTATTCCCTCGGTGGGAGCACCCGGCGATACCTTCACCTTCGGGGTAACGGGCCTTGTCTCAAGCGAGCGGATGGGCTACTGGGCCACCGACCCGAACGGCATCATTTATGCCACCGAAGAGCAGCTTATTGTGGCGCAGGATGGCAGCCTGGAATGGACATGGACAGCACCTGACGATGCGCCCCCCGGCGACTGGCTGATGACAATCCAGAGTTCGCCCGTTGACGAGGTGGTGAGCAACATCCAGGTGAGTATTCCTTTCACTATCCGGCAGCGGTAGGTGTCCCCATATACGCCTCTTTTGCCCCCTTTCCGACACGGAGAGGGGGTATTGTTTGCAGAGAGCAGGTTCAGCGGTGACGTTCGGACCGGCAATGGTATAATGAGGCGCGACCCCGGTGGGTTCTCGTGCAGGAGGAAAGGATTGTGATTGGAATGATACGCTGGTGTGCGCTTGTTCTGTGTGCAAGTTGCCTGCTGCTGCTTGTTGCCTGCGCCGAACAGGTTAGCGCCCCACCCCCTGCTGCGCCCCTGCCCACCGTTGCCCCAACCACACCCACGCCCGCTGTTGCAACGTCTGCGGCGGCAGGCCCCACTCCAACCGAGGCAGTGCCACCACTGCCCACGCCAACGCCGCTGCCGATGGGCACACTGACCAACGAATTAACCGCCTATCTGCAAACACAGGTGCCGCCGGTCGCCGCCGAGCCGGATGCTATCGGTACAGGTATTACGTCGGTGCGGGCAATCTCTATCGAAAATACCATTGATGATCGCCCGTTGTGGCTAGCCTACTCGCTTGGCAAGGTTAACCCGGTTAGCGATACCTACCATTTTGTAGCGCTCTATACCTACCACCCCGCCGCTCCACAACCGTGGCAAGAACTGGAACGCGAGTCGCTGGAAACCGTGGAAGTGCTGGACGACTGGAGCGGCATTAATCAGGCGTGGGTCGTGCCCGAACGCATCTGGATCGAGGTGAAAGGGGGCGTTGGTGCCCATAGCGGCGTGTACGTGTTGCTGAGTTTCGACGGCACCTCTCTGCGGCGTGAAGTCACCGCCACCCATTCATCACCCGCCGGAGCCGGTCGCCTGCATGATATCAACGGCGACGACCACGCCTGAGGTGCTTATCAATCAGACTGATGATTATGTATACTGTTATGCTGTGGTATACGTGAAGTGTCCTATAGCTTTATGCGCTGGAATGGCACCACGATGGAGCCGGTCGCGCTGGCCCGCTTTCGGCAACGATGCCGCCCGACCTTGCCAACCTGAACAACGAGGCGATAGCGCATGCCGAAGTAGGCTTGTGGAAAGATGCGCATCATCTTGCACAGCAGGCCGCCGCACTCAATGCTACCACCGGCAACCCAACAGTGAGGCTTAATGTTGGTATCATTACAACGATTGCCGAGGGACGGGCCGCCGCAATGCTGCCCAACACGTTGCTGCCATATGTCTTTTATGGTGATTATGCCGCCGCAACTGCGTATATGGCAGGCCATCCGGTTGAGGCACTCTTTTTGCCACCTGATCAGAACCCGCTGATTGTAGGCACGCCTGCCGAGGGATGGGCCGCCGCAATGCTGGCGCGTATCCAGAGCGAAACCCTGCCCGCCCTGATCTTCCGGCCCGACCTCGCGGGCGCGTATTTTGTGCGGGGCTGGGCGGGTTACTTGCAGAACCCGGAGAGTGTGCAGGCGCGTGCCGACTTGCAGCAGGCGGCAGTGCTCAGCCCAACAGAAACGCTCTTTTTGCAGAGCGTGGCCTATCTCAATATCGGGTCTGCCGACAGTGCCAGTGCTACTGCCGAGCTTGAAGCGATTGGGCGCACTATCGCGGAGTACTGGCGCACCAATGGCCCTGATACAACCTATCAGATGATGGTTGAGCGGTTGCGGGGCGACTATGCCCGTGTGAAAATTGCACCGCTGGCGCTTGGTTCGTCGCTGGTGTTTTGCGGCGCGACGGCGACGACTGGCGCGTGCTGAGCGAAGTTTCAGGCACCGAACGCGACATGGGCGACCTGCGCAACGCCGGAGTGCCAGAAGATATGTTTGCCGATATTGCGGTCTCATCACAATAACGCGATAGATACCCTGGATAGGATAGCGTATGTTCCACCGTCTCCGTATTATACAAAGCCCGACCGAGCAGATGACTGCTGCCACCGATGTATTGATTGCCGGGGCCGCCATTGCCTGTGCCACTGGCGTGCGTGGGTTGCGGGCGCGTGCCCCCTGGAAGGCCGCTATCTGGACGGCAGCGTATGGCACGGTGGCAACGGGCGCAACGCTTGGCGCTATTGCACACGGCTTTGAAATGTCGAAAGCCACCAATACACGCATCTGGCAACCGCTCAACCTGGCGCTCAGTACCACCGTGGCGCTGTTTGTTGTTGGCACGGTGTACGATACGTGGGGCGAAGCAACGGCCCGCCGCGCCCTGCTGCCTGCGCTGGCAGTAGGGGGCGCGTTCTGGAAAACTATTCCGGTCGGTCAGACCGAGTTCTGGCCCTTCCTGATCTATCAGGCGGCGGGAATGCTGCTGGCGCTGGGGAGCTACGGACGGCTGGCGCTGCGTGGCACGCCGGGAGCCGCGTGGATGGTGACGGGTATTCTGCTCAGTATGGCGGCGGCGGGTATTCAGGCCGATGGACGGGCCGCACTCAAGGTGGGTGTAGAGTTGGACGCCAACTCAGTCTACCATCTAGTGCAACTGGCGGGCATTCTGGCGCTGTATATGGGTATCCGTGAATCGCTGCTCACCGAGGCTTCACCGGAAGGTTAATACCCTGCGCCCGCAGTGGGAGTTAGGGGCCGGGGGTGCGGGGCATCAGGCCCGCAGGCGTTCGCCGCTTGCCCCTTGCCTGATATCCTAGCGCTTATCCGCGAAGAACTGCTCGGCAATGACGGGCATGCCCTGCACCACCTTCGAAGGGATCAGCGACTTGCCATAGCACACCTTGACCGGACGAAACGTACCGCCACGCAGCACCATCACCTCAACTGTCTCGGCGGCGGCATCCACCACCCAGTACTCACGCACGCCAGCCCGTGCATACACATCTTGCTTTTCGCGGCGGTCGTAGCCGGTCGTGTCGGGGGTGGACACTTCCACCACCAGATCGGGCGCACCAATCACACGGTTGGGTGTCACAATGCAGCCCAGGTTATCATTCAGCACCACCAGCACATCGGGCTGGACTACCGCATCAGCCCCGATCTCAACATCGAAGGGCGCAACAAACACCTTACCACGATTGGCAAGGCGCACATGCGAGGTAAGATAGTAATAGATCCAGCCGACAACCTTCTGGTGCGTTTCGTTGGGCAGTGGTGCGGCGTAGAGGACCCCATCGATAATTTCATACCGTTGTTGCTTTTCGGCATTGGGATTGGCCGGGAGGGAGGCAAAATCGTTGAATGTCCATTTGCCCTGGCGTGGCCCGTTGATATCCGATAAGTTCGCTGGCAATACCACCGTCTGAACATGTTCAATCATCGATGTAGCCATGGATACTGCACCCGACTTCTATCATACAGCCTATGTCTGAAGAAACAAGCTACGGTTTGTAGTACGATGTAGTGGTTCTGTAAATATTCAGTAGATGAACCCTGCCTAATTCCCATAGAAACATGGAGGCAAAAGCCATCTCTGATAGACATACAGAATTGACATTATATTTTTAACAGTATACCCTGGAAAGTGTACTACTGTAAATAAGCCGTTAGTCATCCTCAGCGATAGGCCGCAAGGTCGCGTTCTTCAATGGTGGGCATAAAACGCGACATTTCTACCATTTTGAAGATTTTCTGGTGGTGCGGGCTCAGGTTCATCGCAAACAGCTTGTAGCCGGCCTTGCGTGCTTTGACCACAAACTTGAGCAATACCGAAATGCCTGCCGAGTTGATGAATGCCACCTCACGAAAGTTCAGCACGGTAATCGGCTGCATCTCATTGCAACTCGCCTCTATCGATGCGGCAGATACGGCATCAATGCTATTGGTACGAATATGCAGAATAACGACCTCGCCAAACTTTTCGCGTTCTACGAGTGTTGTCATGGTTCGATTTCCTTCCGATACAGACGTAGGGTCAATGTTGTGCCTTCTTCCGAAGATTTTACCTCGTACTGGTCTACCAATGCGCTGATCAGGAACATGCCAAAGCCGCGTCGCCCCTCCCCTTCGATGTGGGCATCTTCCACGTGTTGCTCAGAAAAGTCGAGCCGTTCGATATCGACACCGGTTCCTTGATCAATAACGTGAACTTCGAGCTTTTCTGTATCTACTGTAAAAACGACCATTACGAGCTTATCTGCCATTTGCTGGTTGCCATGTTCGATAGCATTACACACGGCTTCGCTCACGGCCAGCTTGAGATCTTCGAGGCGATCCGTCGGGATCTCCAGCACCTTGCCGATCTCGTCGGTGCTGGCCCGCACAACCCGCTCAAAGGTCAGATCTGAAGGAATATGTACTTCAATGCGTTCCATACCCATTTCCTCTGCGCTCCACCAGATTACATTGATGAACTGATCGACGGCACCGGGCGTTGCAAGCGTCCATTGCGTTGGGCTGCATAGGTGGTTTGGTTCTGCCGCAGCAGATGGTCGTAGCGCCGCAGATACGCCTTCCCAAGCGATGTATTGCCAATCTGGAGATAACAGGCTCCCAGGTAGAAGAGCGCCTGTGAGTGGCGCGGGTTACGGCGCAGCACTTTTTCGAAGAGCGCAATCGCCCGACCAGGCTCCATCAGTTCCTTGTAGCACAGGCCGAGCATAAAGTTGGTCTCGACATCCTCCGGCCATTTATCGAGCACATATTCAAACTCACGCGCCGCGAGGTCGTAGCGCCCGCGCCGCACGTAGATATAGCCCAGGTCGTAGCGCAACGAATGGCTATCGGGGGCCAGTTCTACCGCCTTGCGCCACGCCGCTAGCGTCCAGTTTTCGCGCCCCAGCGTCATATACAGGAAGCCCAGCAGGTAGTTGGCCTGTGGGTCTTGCGGTAGGAGTTGCACGGCCCGCTCGAAGGCCCGCCGCGCCGCCGAGAGCCGCCCCATATCGTAGAGCAATTTGCCCATACTCAGGAAGAGTTGCCCATTGCCGGGGTGCAGCTTGGCACACTCATACAGCAATTCGTAGGCTTCTTTGGTCTTCTTCAGCAACCGTAGCACTGCACTCATCCGCAGGCGGGCCGTGACATAGTGCTTATCCTGCGGCGGTATCGACCCGTACTCGCCCAGCGCCTCGTCCCAGCGCCGGGTACGCGCCAGCAGGTTGCCCAGCAGATAGTGCGCCGTGTATTCAATCGGTCGCCACTGCAACAGCGCCCGATAAATACGCTCGGCCTCTTCTTCGTAACCCTGATGCTTCAGGTCGTCGCTCAGGCGGTAATACCACTGCACAACCTCTTCTTCGCTGCGATTGATCAGCGTTTCGTCTTCTTCAACCTCCGGCGAAATAAAGGTCGGCTCCACCCGCAGCGCCTCGGCAAAGCAGCGTTTTGCCAGCTCGTGGGCACCGTGGCTCTGGTGCATCAAGCCGAGGTAATAGCGCGGCTCGGCGGCGTGTGGGCGGGTGTTGCACGCATTGGAATAGTGAATGTAGGCCCGCCCTGCATCGTCTAGGCGTTGATAACTGCGCCCCAGCGAAAAATGGGCTTCGTACAGGTTGGGGTTGTGTTCCAGTGCTTTCTTGAAGGCGTTAATGGCACTGTCGATCTGCCCCATTGATGCAAACGACACGCCCAGGTGTAGTGTGCTCGGCAAGCTTCTGGTCAGTCTGCACGGCTTCCAGGTACTCACGCTGGGCATCTTCCCACTTCTCCTGGAACACCAGGGCATTGCCGATATAGAGGTAAATGATAGCCCGTTCGCGCTCGTAAATCTGGGCCTTCTCTTCGCCCTCCACATAGGCGGCAGTCAGCGCTTTGCGAAATTGTTCGATAGCCTCAGCATAGGCAGCCCGCAGGTAGAGCCGGATACCCTGGCTGAAGGCAGCCCCCATCTGCGTACCTTCCATAAAGCGCTCACTCCCAGAAAAAGTATCCAGGTCGAGCGGCATAAACAGGAGTGGTTCATTTGTAGCCATAGCAAAACCCCGTACCGGTTCCTTACCTGCGATTGTTGCTTTCACTTGGCACGCTACTATTTCTATTCGTACTCTACCGCTTGCACATCAGCTATTTTGACCGTGGATTAGTAATGATACCACAGTCAACGGTCGTTGTCACGGCTTTTCCTAGTACTTTATGTCTAGCAACGGTCTGCCATTTTCGACCACTTACTGGCGGTACTCTTCCAGCGCCAGCCGCATCTGCTGTTGCAATTCACGCGCAAGGCCGCGCCCGAACTGCTCGTGCACCATTGCCGTCAGTTCTGGCAGATGATCGGCCCATATTTCCGCCAAGGCCCCCACCTCACGCAGCACGGCGTGCCCTGCCACGTGCTGCTGCCAGAAATTGGCGGCCCGTTCTGTGCCCAGCACATCAACGGCAATGTTGTACAATTCGTCGTAGATATGGAGATAGCGCCGCCGTATCACCACCATCGTTACATCATCATCCTGGATCGTCTGCGGGTTCCAGGTACGCAACTCGCGCAGCAGCATCCGTTGCAGTGTGCTCGGCTTCATCAGCCGATTCGCTTCCAGCAGCGCAGGCAGGGAAGCCGCCCCGAACATCTCCTCAGCCTCATTGGTGGCCTCGGTCACTCCATCGGTGTAAAGCAGCATACTGGTACCCGGCTCAACCAGAAGCTCAACTTCTTCATAGTCGCTCTCTTCAAAAATGCCGAGCGGCAGGCCGGAGAGTTCCAGTTCGCCAACCGTATCGTTCAGCACAAACGGGTAGGTATGCCCCGCATTGGCAAACCGGATCGTGCCCCGCAGCGGGTCAAGCTGGATATAGATCATCGTGACCATGCCCTGCGGAATATCGCTGCAAATAATCCGATTGACCGCTTCGAGCGTGCGTCCCGGCGAGTCGCCCTTGCGTGCCTCGTGCCGAAAGACCGTGCGTGCTACTGCCATCCGCAGCGCAGCGGGCAAGCCCTTCCCCGATACATCCCCGATCATGATGCCTTGCTTGCCATCGGGCAGCGGCACAAAGTCGTACAGGTCGCCGCCCAGGTCGCGGGCCGGTACCGATACTGTGCTCATCTCCCAACCGGGCAGGTAGGGCACTGCCGCCAGCAAAATACCCTGCTGAATATCACGGGCCAGTTGCAATTCCTGCTCAAGCTCGGCCTGCCGCTGCTCATCGCGGGATGGTGTACTCGGTGTACCCGGCGCACCCGGTACAGGTGGCGTCACTGGTTCGGGGGCAGCAAGAACTGCCCGCCGCCGCGACCGCACCCGGTGCCCCACCAGCGAGCTATGGCTCTGCCGATGCCCATTGGTATTTATCAATTGTTCTCGAGTATCATCGTGTTCTATCATCGATACGACCGTTTATAGTAATTAAAACAGGGGTTTGTACCCTCGTCGTGTTTGGTGCGTGCGAGTTGCTGAATGTAACGTTCACACGTCTCGCGGAGCCACGCGACAGCTACGCCATCGATAATCTGGTCGGGTGGATGTTCGGCCAGGCTGCGTTCGGTATTGCGATACTCGCGCAGTGCCGCCTCCATCCGCTGCAACTGGCGATATACTTCTGCCAGATAAAACGCGATCAGCACTGCATCGGGCGCGAGGTAGCGTGCTCGCTCCAGATGCTGTACCGCCTCAGCGAAGCGCCCCTGCTGCAAGGCAATCACCCCCAGCAGTACGTAGGCATCCACCGTCAGCGTATCAAGCGCCAGTGCCCGCCGTGCTTCCGCTATTGCCAGTTCCACATCGCCCCGGTTGGCGTGGGCACGTGCCAGCAGCGCCAGCGCTTGCGGCGTATGTGCGCCACCGGGCGGCATCTGCTCAAACAGGGCAATCACCTCATCCATCTGGCCTGCATCCAACATCGCCCGTCCGCGTGCCAGCATCTCAGGATCAATCGGCGCAGGCTGCGCGACAGGTGGCAGCATATCATTCAACCGCTGTGTGATGCGCTGAGCACGGCCCGTGTCAATAGGCGAAGCCAGATTGTCAGCCGCAGTCGGCGGCTTTGGAATGCTACGAGGCGGTTGTGTGATGGGGGCGGGTGGCTGTGCAGGTAGCGCAGGGGGGCGCACGGTTGCCGGGGCCGTTAGCAGCGGCGTCTCTTTGACATAAACAAAGGCTCCGCCAATTTCGCGCAGCCGGAAGCGGTCGAACACATTCCACAGCGTTTCTGAAAAGCCCAGGAAGAGCATGCCGCCTTCGGGCAGCAACGTGTAGAACCGCTCGACCAGGCTGCGGAAGGTGTCAATCTGAAAATAGATGGTGACATTCTGACAGAAAATAATATCAACCCCCTGCGCCCACTGCGGAAACGGCTCTAGGAGATTAACTTGCTCAAAGCGCACAATTTTTCGCACCGCAGGCCGGATCGACCAGCCTGCCTCACGATGCTCGAAGTAGTGCGCCTTCATATCCCAGGCCACGTTTGTCAGCGAGCGCCCTTATAGATACCCTGGCGTGCTCTGGCGAGTGCTGCCGTGCTCAGGTCGGTACCGTAAATTTCGACCGGACGCGGCAGCGGGTAGCCCAAGCTTTCGAGCGCCAGAATTGCCAGCGAGTATGGCTCTTCGCCGGTTGAGCAGCCTGCACTCCAGATCCGGATTGGCTGACCGACGGGCTTGCGTTCGTGCAAGTGCGCCAGAATGTGGGTGCGTAGTGCGTGCATATGTGCGAGATTACGAAAAAAGATCGTTTCATGATTGAGCAGCAATTCCGCAAGGTGCTGCAACTCGGCCCGACCAATCGGCTTCTGAATATGGTTCAGATAGCCTTCGAGAGCAAGGCCTGTTACGGCAAGGCGCTGATCGAGTGCCACCAACAACGCACGCTGGCTAGCTATATCGAGATACACGCCGCTGTAATTTGCCAGAATAGTTCGCACCAACTCGAACTGCTCTGGTGACAGTAGCAACCGTGTCAAGTGTGACGTGTTGTCGAAAGAAAAGACCATACCGCTTGTTGCTCGTTTCACGTGTGCGCCGCGTGGTGCGTCGCTCAGTATATCCCCAACCGCTCCCGAATAGCCTGAGCAATCGCGTCAGGGGTCAGGATAGCATCAACCACCCCTAGTTCAATCGCCGCACGTGGCATGCCATAAATTGGGCAGGTGGCCTCGTTCTGCGCCAGCGTGTAGCCGCCTTGCTGCCGGATACGTTGCAGCCCCACTGCCCCGTCGCGGCCCATTCCCGAAAGTAACACACCAATCGTATGTCGCCCGAACACCTCAGCAGCCGACTCCATTAGCAGATCGACCGATGGACGCGGGCGTTGCGATACACCGCTAACGCGCCGCAACATCACCGAATAGTCCTGGCTCACCACCATATCACAGCCATCGTCGGCCAGCACCACCACCCCCGGCTTGAGCACTGTCTGCTCCTGCGCTACCTGCACCTGTAAGGCACTGTTACCATTCAACCAGTCGGCAAAGCCAGCACTGAAGCCCTCGGCGATATGCTGTGCGATGACAATTGCGGCAGGCAGCGCAGCAGGCAGCACATTCAGAATATGCTGCACGGCACGCGGCCCCCCTGCCGAAGAGCCGATCACCACTACCGGGAAGGGCACCTGCCTTTCCCGGGTGGGGCGTTGTGGCGTGCGGGCCTGCTCAAGCTGACTCCTGCCGCCAACCCGTTCGCTCCAGTGTGTTACAGGCTCGGCAGGAGCGGGCAGCAACCGCCGCGCCACTGTTTCGGGTTGGGGGCTTGCGGGTTCGTCGGCAGAGCGCCGCGCCGACCGTCGCCCGCGCAGATGCGTAACCACCCGCATACCAGCCAGCAACTTGACCCGCCGTATCAGCATCAGCCGGTAGCTATCGAGCGCCCCCTGATTGTGCAGTTCGGGCGTCTCCACCACATCCAGCGCCCCCGCTGCCAGCATCCGAAACGCAATATCCACCTCGGCGCTTGCCAGCGAGCCAGTAACCGCCAGAATAGGGGTCGGCTGAAAGGCCATCAGTTGTTCGGTCGTTGCCAACCCATCGAGGACGGGCATACGCACGTCCATGGTAATAACATTGGGCTGCAACAGCCGTGCCTGTTCAAGTGCTTCTTGTCCGTTGCGGGCCTCACCAACCACGCGAATGCCGGTATCGCTTTCGAGGATCAGGCGGAGGACGTGCCGCATCACATGCGAGTCATCCACAACTAAAACCCGTATCGGCCCGCCTCGCCCTACTTCCAGCCCCCCAGAAGATGGTTCCTTTTCATAGTGTGTCATTGGGGAGCATGTACCTCTATGTCATTTCGAGCACCAGCTTGACGCGATTGGGCAGGTTGAGCAGATCAACGTCCTTGTTTAAATAATCATCCACCCCTGCCTCGAACGCAGCCTGTTTATCTTCGCTCGATGTCAGCATAATAATCCGCAGGTCATCCAGTGCCGGGTTTTCGCGCAGGCGGCGGCATACCTCGTAGCCATCCATCCCCGGCATCTGCACATCCAACACCATTAAATCGGGCACTTCATCAGCAATCCGTTCCAGGGCCTCTTCGCCGCTGTGGGCCAATCGCACAGTATAACCGTGCATCTCCAGCCGCATCTTGACAATATCAGTCACCAGACGACTATCGTCCACAACCAGAATTTTTTCTGCCATTCCACAACCTCTATCGACTATGCAGAGTGCTGCTCACCAGTTTGTATCCACAGGCCAGCATCGCTGCACACACGGCTAGCGACCGAGCAACTGCTCGATAGTGCGCAACAGATTATCCTGGTTGAACTGGCTTTTTACGATATATGCCTGCGCTCCAACCTCCATTCCACGGCGTTTGTGTTCGTCGGAGGCCAGACTTGTTACAATGATAACAGGAAGTTCCTTCAGACCCAACTCCTGGCGGATGCTGGCGGTGAGCTGAAATCCATCCAGGCGTGGCATCTCCACATCACTTACTACCAGATCGTAGGGATGAGTACGCAGTTTGTCAAGCGCGTCACGCCCATCGACGGCAGCCGTCACCTGATACCCTGCCGATTGCAGGATGCTCCGAACCAGTTCGCGGGTAGTAAACGAGTCATCGGCAATCAGCAGATGATACTGATTTTCTATCTCGGTTGGGGCTTCGGCGGGTGTGCCCCAGATGCCGCTGGCCGCCTGCAACAGCACCATCGGATTGAGCAGCAACACCACCCGCCCATCGCCAAGCTGAATAGCACCACTGTAGACGCGCTGCCGTTCGATCAGCGGGCCAACCGGCTTAATCACGGCCTCACGTTCATCGATAATACGCTCCACCAGCATTGCCACCAGGCGCTGCCCATCGCCAAGCAACACGGCAGGCATACGCTCATCCAACGCAAAGAGCGGGCGGGCTTCGATCACCAGCAAATCTGCCAGCGTGACCACCGGCACCGTACGCCCATCATAATACATCGTTGACTGGCCCTCAATGGGGTAGATATCGCTCTGATACACCCAGACAATGCCCTGGCACCCGGCGGCGGGCAAGCCAAACATCTGCGTGCCCACCTGCACCAGCACAACCCGCGTTGTCACCAGCGTCATCGGCAGCAGCAGCGTAATGGTGGTACCCTCGCCCAGTTGCGATTCTAGCAACACCTGCCCGCTCAACTCGCTGATATTGGTGCGTACAACATCCATCCCCACGCCGCGCCCCGATATATCGGTGATCAGGGTGGCAGTCGTAAAGCCGGGCAGGAAAATCAGATCCAGCGCTTCCCGGTCGGTCAGGCGGGCCGCGTGCTCTGCGTTGACCAACCCGCGCTGCACCGCAACGTGCCGCATCCGCTGCGGTCGATACCGCGCCCATCGTCGCGCACCGTAATACGCACTTTGCCGCTGGTTGCCTCGGCGCGTACCTCGATCAACCCTTTAAGCGGCTTGCCCCGCTCGGTGCGCAGATCGGGCGGCTCGATGCCGTGATCAATCGCATTGCGAACAATATGGAGCAGCGGGTCGCTCAGTGCTTCGAGCAACTTGCGGTCAAGCTCGGTTTCTTCACCGTGGATGACCAGATTGATTTCTTTGCCGGTCTCGTGCGACAGTTCGCGCACGGCACGCGGCAGGGTTGCAAACAGGTTTGAAATCGGGAGCAGCCGGGTGTTAATCACTTCTTCTTCGAGATCACCCAGCAGGGTATGCTGATGGTTGGCATAGCGCTGAAACTGCTCGTACTCTTCGCGCAACTGGCGGTACATGCGTTCGCTCACATTTAGCAGGCTGTTGACCTGTTGTGCTAACAACTCGCGCCGCGCCTGGGGTATGGTGAGCTGATGGATATCACCTTCGAGCGCCAGCAAGCCGCGCATCTGCTGCTGTTGCAGGGCAATCATTTCGCGCAATGCCATATCGTGTGCAGTCAGTGCCTGCTCACCGATCACCAGTTCACCCGTCAGGTTGATAAGCTGATCGAGGCGGTCGGTGCGTACCCGGATAGTTGCTATAGCCGCACTGCGTCCGCGTGCAACCGGCGCAGCAGCAGGCGTGGGGGGGGGGCCTGTGTCGCTGGCGTGGCAGGGCCGACAACAGCAGGGGCAGGCTCCAGGTGGGGCGAGATACAACAGGTGGCGGGGGGGGGTCTTGCCCAGTGGAGCCTTCGGCACACGCACCCGGCGCAGCGGTGGAGCCGCAGGCGGGGCAGGCGTGCTCCTCTGCACCTCACCGAAGGCCGCCAGCAAAGGCTGAATATCAAACTGCGGTGGTGCGCCCTTCAACCGCATCGTTGGTCATCGTCAGCAGGGCATCGCTACTCCGCAGCAGCGCATCGGTCAGTTCACGGGTGAGCACCTGTTTGCCGTCGCGCAGATTCCCAAGCAGGCTTTCCATCGTGTGGGCCAACTGCCCGATCTGTCCGAAGCCCAGCATACGCGACGAGCCTTTGACGGTATGGATGGCACGAAACATCTGGTTCAGCCGCTCGCGGGCTTCGGGCGCAGCCGGATCGGTAACCCGTTCCAGTTCAAGCAGATCAGAGCCGAAGATCCGCAGATTCTCGGTTGTTTCCTCGCGAAACTGGTTGTAGAAAACAGACAGATCCATAGCCCATGTACTGCATGCATCCAACGAGGCCGCAGCCTCAGGCGAGAACCACCGACGGTCTAATGTTCGTACTGCTGCCCCTGCGCTACCCCCAGCAGGCGGTCGGCAATTGCGGCCAGCATCGCCGATGACTCAGCCATCTGGCGGGCACCGCTGGCCGTCTGGCGGGCCACTTCCGCAATTTCGCGCATCGCCTCTACCACTTGCTCACTGGCACTTTGCTGCTGTGCCGTCGCCATGCCAATTTCTGCCGCACTCTGGGCGGTGCGCTCGGCCATCATCAAAATGGTATCCATCACCTGACCAGCGCGGTAGGTCAGTTCCGAACCGATAGCCACTTCTTTGCCGCCCTCTTCCGCCGCCAATACCGCCGAGTTGGTGGCCTGCCGTATCTCGGCAATCACGTCTTTCACCTCTTTGGCGGCCTGCAAGGTGCGGTTGGCAAGGTTCTTTACTTCTGCCGCCACCACGCTAAAGCGCCGCCCGTGTTCGCCGGCACCCGCCGCTTCGATAGCGGCATTGAGCGCGAGCAGGTGCGTTTCATCAGAGATATCGTCAATCAGGTCGATAATCTCGCCGATCTGCTGCGACCGTTCGCCGAGGCCCAGCACCCGCACCGAAATATCCTGCATCCGCACCCGGATACGCTCCATTGACTGGATTGTTTCGTCTACGGCGGTCTGCCCGCTGCTCAGGTGCTCAAGCGTCTGCTGCGCCGCCTGCGCCACGTGCTCGGCAGTCTGGGCAATCTGGCGGGCCGTTGCACCAAGCTCCTCCACCGTGGTACTGACCTGTGACACGGCGCTAGCCTGTTCTGCGGCACCGCTGGCCTGCTGCTGCGAGGTGGCTTGCAACTCCGAAGCCGCCGCCGATAGCTCGCTGCCCAGTTCCATCTGCTGCACGCCCTTTTCAATCATCCGCTCGGTATCGGCCATAATCTTCTCGGCGCGGGCGTGCGACTCTTCGAGCGCAGCCTTGAGGCTGCGGCGCACCGATGCGGTGATCGAGGCCAGCAACCCGATTGTTATGCCCAGTACTACCAGCATGACAAAGACGACCTCGCCACTGATCGGGCGCAGGCCCGTTGGCTGGAGCACCAGCAGTGCAAAAAAGCAGACTGCCGCCCAGATGCTGATCGCCCCGTTGTCCATATCGGTCGCCAGCAGGCCCATAATCGAAATCGGCGCAAGGTACGCCACCAGCAGCGGGCTACCAGCGCCGCCATAGTACAGTGCGGCAATCGTAAGAATAAACACCATGCTATACGAGTAAATTCGCATCGCTGCAATTAGATTGTTGCGCCGCAGAAACTGGAACGCCAGCAGCGATATACTGATGGCTGCGATTGCCATCACCATAAATGGCAATGCCATATCGCGAGAAAACACATTCGTGATCAACAATCCCATCACCAGCGCAAGCAGAATGGCAACCCCCGCCGTGATGGTACCAATCAGAATATAGCGTATCAAGGTATCGCTATTACTGCCATTCTCCGATGGATCCAGAATATCGAGCACTGAGGAAGTCATAGACATTCGATCAAACATAGTGCACACTTCTTGCTGCTGAACGCTTGAACCACAGGACGACCCTGTACGCTTGCCGCTGACTTTCAGCCAGCCTGATTGGACGATCACAGTGCCGCACCAAATACAACGACTATGCTGGAAGCTTCAGCACATCCTGCGCGATGCGCCGCAGGTCGAGCACAAGCTGACACCACTCTTCCCAGACCAGCACCCCACTGAACCAGGGCCGCCCCAGTCGGCGGGCCAGCACATCGGGGAGCGGTTGAATGTTGTTAATCAGTGCGCCGCTCAAGTCAAGCTCATCGACACGATCAACCAGCAGCGCCACGCTGCGGCGGCGGGTGGGGACAATCAGGGCGTGCTGGCGCGTGGGTGGCGGCGCGGCGCTGTCCGTCAGGGCGAACAGGTCGGCGAGCCGCCGGGTAAGCATCGGACGACCATGCTCGTCGGGGTATTCCAGATCGGCGGGCCGAAAAATGCCCCGCATGGCCCCGATGTGCTCACGCTGCACGACATACATTGCGCCTGCCACTTCGACCGAGAGCAGCATATGCGCCGATAGGTTCATGCCTGTGCCTCGGCGCGGAGCGTCGTTACAAGCTCGGCTGGGTCGAGCAGCGCAATCGGTCGGCCCCCACGATTGGCAATCGCCTGCAACAGTTGTGCCCGCTGCGGATTAAAAGCCGGCGGCAGCACTTCCAGGATGGAGGCGGGGAGTTCCAGCAAGTCAACCACCGCATCGGCAATCAGCGCCAGTTCAAGCCCATCGTGCGACACCACGACATAGCGTGTCAGGCGGGTAGGCGGTGGCGCGGCAAAACTCAGCAAGCGCCGCAGGTCTACCACCGTGAGCACCCCCCCCCGCTGAGTGATGATACCGGGTAGCAGGGTGGGCGCACTGGGTACGGGGGTCGGATCGCGCCAGCGCAATACTTCGCGCACGACGGTACCAGGCAGGGCGAATTCTTCGCTGCCGAGCCGGAACAAAAGACAGACGATTGTGTCTGTGCTGTAGCCTAGTGTAACCATACGTAATACGTAGACTGTATGCTTTGCATCTATCAACCCGTGATAATGCCTGACTTGTATTGTATATCAAAACAGGAGTCGCTGTACATAGTCCATAAGAACTGTGCTATAATACTATTTCATATAGTCTCAGCATTCTATATTGGTAGCTACAATGGGTCAAGAAATCGAAGCGAAATACCGCCTTGCTACCGCTGCCGATCTGGAGATACTGGCGGGGTTATCCCGTCTTGAACATTATACACTTCAGATGGAAGACAGCGAAGAGCAGCGCAATACCTATTACGATACCGCTGAGCGCACATTGGAGCAGCAGCGCTACGGGCTTCGTATCCGCACGGTGGGCGACCGCCATATTGCCACGCTCAAGGGGCAGGAAGAAGCCCGCGATGGTGTTTTTCAGCGTGGCGAATGGGAAGTAGAAGCCACCGACCCGCACCCGGCTACCTGGCCTGCGGGCGAGGCCCGTGAGAAAGCGTTCGAACTGCTCGGCGAAGCGCACCTCGAAGAACGCCTGACCATCCGCACCCTGCGACAGCGCCGCCTCGCCCTGCGCGATAATCGGGCTGTTGCCGAAGTAAGCCTGGATGAAGCAACCATCGATGCAGGTGGGCAGAGTACCACCTTTCGCGAGGTTGAGATTGAACTGCTGTCCGATGGCACCCCCGAGGACATCGCCGCACTCACGGCAGCCCTGCAACAGTATACCGCTCTTATCCCTGAACAGCGCTCAAAACTGGCTCGCGGGTTGGCGCTGTTATCGCAAGCTTAAGGTATTCCACCCGCTCCCCTCCACTGTATTTTTCATCAGGAGTAGTGTACCCACAAGGTAGAAAGGAACATCGATGAACGTTACAACATTACTAGACCAGTACGATGTAGACAGAGCGCATGCCCGTCACGTCGCCGACCTTGCGCTCAAACTGTTCGATGAGTCGCGTCCGCTGCACGCTATGTCCAAACGTGCCCGCCGCCTGCTCGAAGTTGGCGCATTGCTGCACAACGTGGGCATGCACGTTGACGAAGAGCAACACCATATTGCAGGCCGCGATATTGTGCTCGATGAACCGCTGGCCGATCTCGATGAAGATGAACGGGCTGTTGTTGCGTGTCTGGTAATGTTCCATCGCAAGAAAGTGCGGGCCCACCTCGAACCGGCCTTTCTGCGGCTGGGCCGCAAAGATCGGCAGATGGTCCTGCGGCTCGCCGCAATCCTGCGGATTGCCGATGGGCTTGACTACTCCGAAACACAGACCAGCCGCATCAATGCGCTGCGTATCACCGACGAGCAGACAATCCTGCATCTGGATGTGCCCCACATGGCCGACGATCTCAAGCGGGCCAACCGCAAGGCCGATCTGTGGCGCAAGGTACTCAACCCTTCGCTGGAACTGATTGCCGATACTCCCACCCCCGATGCCGTGGCTGCGATGGCATTCGAAAATGGTACAGTCGCCTTTATTGCCCCGCACACTATTCGCCTTGATGATGTAGAAGCTAGCACTGACCGAGCCACACTCGAAGAAGTTGACACTCCCGCTGCGCCTGATCTAGCACCCGTCGAGCCAGCGGGCAAGCCTGCCATCCGCCCTACGTTCACCGCCCAGGATCGACTGGCCGACCTGGGGCGGCGACTGCTGCGTACCTACTTTCAGCAGTTGCTGATTGAAGAAAAAGGTGTGCAGGCGGGCGACACCCCGGAACCTGTTCACAAGATGCGGGTTGCAACCCGTCGGCTGCGGGCCATCATGCAAATTATCCGCCCCGTTGCACCAGAGCGCGCCGTGCGCTACTTCCGCAAAGAACTGCGCCTGCTGGCGCAGGCACTGGCCCCGATGCGCGACACCGATGTATTGCTGGGGCGCGTGCTCCGCTATCAGGAGGGGCAACCCGAAGATGCTCCCATCGACCTAAGTAGCCTGATTGACACGCTCCGCAGCGACCGCGAGGCCGCCTACCGTGATGCAATGACCTACTTTGATAGCACGCGCTACACCGATTTTAAGCGTGATTTTGCGGCGTTTATGACGGCCCCACCCAACGACTGGGCGATGCACGTGCGGGTACGCGATATTGCGGGCAGCCTGATCTGGCAAAACTACGAAGCCCTGCGTGCATACGAAGCCCATATCGATACCAGTGCCGAGATGGAGCCGCAGAGCGTTACACTGCACGAGGCGCGGATTGAAGGCAAACGCCTGCGCTATGTGCTCGAAATGTTTGCGCCGCTGTTTGGCGACCAGGCCGACCGCACCCTCAAGCCGCTGGTAGCGCTGCAAGAACATCTCGGCGCACTGCAAGATATTGCCGTAGCGCATGGCTACATCGAGCGCCTGCAAGAGCGTACCGGCGAACTTGAGCCTGATGTTGTAGCCTATGCCGCCACCCGCACCGCCGAATCTGCCACGCTCTTTACGGAAGTGCCACAGCGCTGGGAACGCATTTGCGGCGAGACATACCGCCGCGATCTGGCCCGCCTGCTGGTACGGATGTAATACATTTCACGCTGGTATACATCAAAAATCCCCCACCTTCAATGAATGAAGGTGGGGGTATAGGGCTGGCGTTTAGCGTTCTTCTGGTGGCACATACCCCTGTGGGAACGGCGTCGGCGTAGCGGGTGGGCCGTATGGCTCAAGAGTCGGCTGCGGGTACGGGTAGGGGTACCCACCCGGTGCAGGGGCTGCCGGCGGCGGTGAAGGGGTTGGTTCCGGGCCTGGGCCACAGCTTGCGATGAGCGCTGCGCCCAGCGCAGCAGCAAGCACAATACGCTTCCAGTGTTGTTTCATCCTCAGTTACGTCCTCCATATTCAGCAATCCGATGGCGTCCAGTGTAGCCAAGTCTATTTTCAGTGTCAAATCGTAGACAAGGATTTAACCAAAAAAGTTCCGGAAAAGAGTAGACGAAGCTTGCGAAAGTCGTTATAATAGAAACTAATGTTAAAGTACCTCGCAAAACAGATAACCACTTGAAAGGAACCCATTATGGATCAAGTCATATTGCTGCTCGTGGTTTTCCTCTTCCTGTCATTTGTTGCAGTGCAGAGCCTTCGCCACAACCAGCGCAATCACCTTCCTGTGCGGCTCTACATCCGCAAGCACGGCCGTATGGTTCGCCGGACGCGCGGCTAACCTGCCCTTTTCCCAGTTTTTTGCCACCAGTTTGCTGGTGTTGCTCTACGATAGATATACCACGAACAACCTTTCTGGTACGCCAGGGTGATACATCAGGTTGTGTGGTGGGTTGCTATCTTGGTGTGTGGTACGCTCCACGCAAAATCTCCGGCTGCGTTCTTCAATGTTTGTACCCGTGCGGGTGCGTACGATGCCATGCCCATGCGCTCTGCACAATCGCATCGATATCGGGATAGCGTGGCTTCCAGCCCAGTTCGCGCTGAATGCTTTCGGATGATGCCACCAGTACCGCCGGGTCGCCGGCCCGTCGTGGGCCAATAATATGCGGGATAGGATGCCCCGTTGCACGACGGGCCGCCTCAATCACCTCCATCACCGTGAAGCCGGTACCATTGCCCAGATTGTATTTGCGACTCCCGACCCGGTCGAGATTCTCCATTGCCAGAATGTGCGCCGAAGCTAGATCGACCACGTGAATATAATCGCGCACACAGGTGCCATCGCGGGTGGGGTAGTCGTCGCCAAAGACCGTAATATGCTCGCGCTGGGCGAGTGCCACCTGCAAGATAAGTGGTATTAGATGGGTTTCGGGCGTATGGTCTTCGCCCCGGTCAGGCGTATCTCCGGCGGCGTTGAAGTAGCGCAGACACACGTAACGTATCCCATAAATGCGCTCAAACCAGTGCAACAACCGCTCAACAAAAAACTTCGACTCGCCATAGGGCGACCCCGGCACAATGCGCTCGTGCTCATCAATTGGCGTGCGCTCTGGCTCATCAAACAGGTTGGCAGTTGACGACAGAATAAAGCGTTGCACGCCATATTGTGCGGCCTGCTCCAGCACGTTCGCCGCGTTGACAAGATTGTCGCGGAGATACTTGAGCGGCTGCTGCATACTTTCGCCAACCAGTGTATACGATGCAAAATGCATAATACCGTCGAAGTCGGGGTGCGCTACAAACAGCTTCGCCAGTGCATCGTGATCCGCCAGATCGCCCTGCACAAATAGCGCATCAGGATGCACCGCCTGCCGATGCCCCTGATATAGATTATCGAACACCACGGCCTGATGGCCTGCGTGTATCAGTTCTGTGGTGGTGATGCTGCCAATATAGCCGGCACCACCCGTAACGAGGATTTTAATAACAGCCTCCTACACCAGTTCCAACATAAACTTGTCCTGCTCTGTCTGTATGCCCCTATTGTAGCGCACAAAAGAACACACGCAGTACACTGCTGTGCGTCCGCGTGTGCTCTTTGAGGACAGATCGGGAGTACCTAATAGGCTCCCTTGGCAAACAGCACCGCCGGTACTGTTCGCAGAATAATCTCTAGATCGAGCAGGATTGAATAGTTTTCGATGTAGTTGACTTCAACCGTAATGCGCTCGTCCAGCGACATATCGCCGCGCCCGCCAATCTGCATCGGGCCAGTGATACCGGGCTTGGCTGCCAACCGCCGCCGATGCCAGTAGTCGTACATATCCACGATGCGCTTCTCTTCGGGGCGTGGCCCCACCAGGCTCATTTCGCCAGTTAACACATTAAAGAGTTGGGGCAGTTCATCGAGGCTGCTGCGGCGCAGGAAGCGACCCACGCGGGTAATGCGCGGGTCGTTCTTGATCTTGAACATGGGTTGATCGAGCTTCTTGAAATCTACCAACTTTTCAAGTTGCTGCTCTGCATCCACCACCATAGTACGGAACTTCATCATCTTGAAGGGCCGCCCGTTCTGCCCGATGCGTTCCTGGACAAAGAAGACAGGCCCCTTCGAGTCGAGCTTAATCAAGATGGCGATAACAATCATCACTGGCCCGGCTACCAGTAAGCCGAACGCCGAGCCAATAATATCAACCATACGCTTGATCACCGCATCGAAGCCATCAATCACCGGCTGCCGAATACCAATCACCGGAATACCCCACAGGTCTTCGATACGCGGCTTCACCGTCACCACCTGCAACAGGTCGGGCACTACCCGGATATTGACCGGAGCACGCTGAATGGCGACAATAAACGCGGTGATATGGGCATACCCATCGGCAGGCAGGGTGATAATCAACTCATCAATCAGGGCTGGATCTGTCTGGATCATCTCGCGGCCTGTGTTGGCATCCCCCAGTACCTCGTAGCCCTGGATCATGGTATGGTGTCTGGCCGGGTCATCATCGAGGAAGCCGAGAATACGCAACCCCATCCAGGGGCGCTTGGTGATATTGAGCGCCACCAGTTCGCCCAGTTGCCCTGCACCATAAATCAACACCCGGCGCTGATTGTGTCCACCGGCCCGCAGGAAGCGCAGCACAATTCGTACAACATAGTGCGATACATTAACAATAACTAGGCTGATAACAAGCGTGAGCGGGAAGTTGATCGCATACACTATGTCCGAAAGGAGATGCACAATCGAGTAGGTTGTGAGCGTACCCACCACTGCCGCCACCGTCGATTTTGCATCTTCATAGATGCTGAAAAAGCGCTTGGAAGCGTACAGATCAAACATCCGTACAAAAATCATCCACAGGAGCAGCAGCATAAGGTACGAGAAGATATGGAGCGAGGGCGATGCGAGTGGGTTGAGCCATTGACCAGTGAGCAGGAGGTTGCTCAGTTGAATGCTAACCAGGATCAGGAACCAGTCGCACAACAGGAACAGCCGTGACCAGAAGATACTGTAGCGTTTCAACATATCCGTTCGTCTTTCTGTATTGCTGATAGCAGGGCCATGGTTGTATCAGGTAACGCTGCCGGTGTGGTGCGGGTGATATGGCTCACCGGGTACGTTGCGGTAGACGCAACAGGGAAGCCAGTAGTGTTACCCCGTGACCTGCCGTACAGTTGGAGGGACGATAACCATACCGGGTGCCTATTGTACGCAGGAGCAACCAGCGCGAAGATCCTTCACGCCGCCTCACCATAGAGAGTAGTCGATTGTTCAGATAGGCAAGACGCCTGATATTTTGATTAAAGCAAGGTGAGTATACACAACCAGCGAGCGCCTGTCAAGTTATTTTATCAGTTTTCTATCAGCATTTTATCATATTTATGACTATAGTACTAGCACATCAGACGACCGAACGCGCACGAGGGCAGTCACCAGCAACGGTGAGCGTATGAGCGACCTGCTGAGCGGTCGGTAAGACAGTGCCCCTCCCCTCGCCGCGCCACTTTATAGGCATTGGGGGCAGGGCGGGGAAAGACCTCAACCAGTTACGCCACCACCCGCCGCACGGCGGCCAGTGTCTCCTGAATATCGTCCGCCGCGATGCCATAGTGGGTGACGGCCCGGATACGCCCGCCGCCCATCTCACCCATCAGCACGCCCGCCGCGTGCAGTGCCCGCACAAACTGGGTTGCATTCATCCGCTGCTGCAAGCCTTCGGACAACGCAAAGATCACTATATCGGTCTGCACGGTCGTCACATCGAGCACAATACCGGGCGTTGTTGCCAACCCTTCCGCCAGCATTGCCGCGTGCAAATGGTCTTCGGCCAGTCGGTCAACCATCTCGGTGAGCGCTACAATGCCCGCCGCCGCAATAATACCCGCCTGCCGCATCCCGCCGCCGAGGATCTTCCGCATGCGGTGCGCCTGCGTGATAAACGCACGCGAGCCAGCAATCACCGAGCCAACCGGAGCCGCGAGTCCCTTCGACAGACAGAACTGCACACTATCAACGTGCTGCGTCAGTTCGCGCACATCCACACCAAGCGCCACCGCTGCATTAAACACCCGCGCCCCATCCAGATGCACCGGGAGATCGTGCTGTTGTGCAAGGCTGCGCATTTCCGCCATATATTCGGGCGACAACACTGCACCACCGCAGCGATTATGGGTGTTCTCCAGGCACAGCAGACCGAGCCGCGCCACGTGCGAATCATAATGGTAGTTTGCTAGGACAGCATGCAGCGCCCCACTTTCAAGCGTGCCATCGGGCAAATTGGGCACCACCTTATACATCAACCCACCAAGCACCGATGCACCGCCTGCTTCATATTGATAGATGTGGCACTCCGAGCCAACAATCACCTGATCGCCGCGTCCACAGTGGGCCAGCATCGCAGAAAGATTGCCCATGGTGCCTGTCGGCACCAGCAGCGCCGCCTCTTTGCCCACCTTTTCGGCAGCCAGTGCTTGCATACGGTTAATAGTCGGGTCTTCGCCATATACATCATCGCCCAGTTCGGCCCGTGCAATTGCCTCACGCATTGCCGGGGTGGGCAGCGTCACGGTGTCGCTACGCAAATCAATCATTGCGAATGCTCCTTCAACACTTCAGGAGAAATAACCTTGTTATGCGTTGCAGTATAGCACATGGTAGCTGAACAGCATATGCACATCGTTTATGAGCATTTTGTACATTTTTATACTTGAAAATAGAACCAGACAGCAACAATGCTGTGAAAAAAGCCACATATGCTGTCGGGATGTTATACATATCATCTTTTTGCACGGTTATTGCACAATCTTTTTCATGCTTTAGGAAAAAGATGCTTTTAGAATATAAAAAATATCTTGACTATCATACTGGTGCGTGATACAATCGCATTAAATCATCGTAAAGAGCATTGTATGTATCGGCTGGTGTATGTCTGTGTCACATTCAGCAGCAATCGATCCTGTCAAAAGCCTTTTTGTGGTGATGTAGTTTCTAGTCCGTGCTACAGGAGCCGCCGTGAACCACGCAACCCCACCCGTCCCCCCTGCCGAGACGACCGCCGCGAACAGGTTGTTGCCCTGATGCGGCGCAGCCAGGAACGGCTGTGTGCCGCCTTCGAGCAGCAAGAAGATGCTTTGCGCACTGCACAGCCCCACATGGGGCAACCCGGACGCTTTACGGGCAGTGCATGGGAGCGGCCCGGCGGCGGCGGTGGGACCCCACGCGTGCTCACCGACGGGTTGGTATTTGAACGTGCCGGGGTGAATGTCTCAGTGGTGTTTGGCGAACAGGTGCCCCCCAGCATCTGGCAGACGCGCCCTGCAACCCGTGACAAGGCCTTTTTTGCCACCGGTATCTCGATGGTGCTACACCCACGCACCCCGTATGTGCCCGCCTTTCATGCCAACTTTCGCTACTTTGAAGTGGGCGACGACTGGTGGTTCGGCGGCGGTATGGATATGACCCCCACCTATGGCTTCGATACCGACGCAATCCACTTTCACCGCACCCTCAAGGACTACTGCGACCAGCACGGCATTGTGAACTATGCCGAACTGAAGCGCACCTGCGACGAGTATTTTTATATCAAGCATCGCCACGAAATGCGCGGCATTGGTGGTATCTTCTTTGATATGTTGCACCCGACTGAGAGCGAAGGATGGGAGCAGGCATACCAATTTGTAGAAGATGGCATCACCGCCATTCAGGAAGCCTATCTGCCAATTGTGGAGCGCCGCCGCCTGATGCCCTACGGTGACCGTGAGCGTCAGTGGCAACTGTATCGGCGGGGGCGCTATGTCGAGTTTAATCTGGTCTACGACCGGGGCACCATTTTCGGGTTGCAAACGCAGGGCGATGCCGAAGCGATCCTGATGTCGTTGCCACCACTGGCCCGCTGGGAATATCGCTACCAACCCGCACCCGATAGCCCGGAGGCCAGCACTGCCCGCTATGTACAACCAATGGACTGGGCCAGCATGTCCGATAACACCGATACCCCCTAACAACGGGGCGCGTGCAGGCTGAAACGGAAAACACGAACAACCGACGGAATACAGAGGAGGAGTTATGATACTTGCAGTATATGGCAAAGGTGGCATTGGCAAATCAACAACATCTGCCAACTTGTCGGCAGCGATGGCGCTGAAGGGGGCAAAAGTCTTACAGATTGGCTGCGACCCGAAACACGACTCAACCTTCCCGCTCACAGGCCATCTGCAATCGACTGTGATTGACGTGCTGGATAAGGCCAATTTTCATATTGAAGACATTGTGCCCGAAGATGTGATCGAGACGGGCTTTGCTGGTGTTGACACCCTCGAATCGGGCGCCCCCGGCGGGCAGCGGCTGTGGCGGCTATGTGGTTGGCGAAACTGTCAAGCTGCTCAAAGAGTTTGGCCTGTACGATAAGTACGATGTCATTGTATTTGATGTGCTTGGCGACGTGGTGTGCGGCGGCTTCTCGGCCCCGCTAAACTATGCCGACTATGGCATTATCATCGCCTGCAACGACTTCGACAGCATCTTCGCCGCCAATCGGCTATGCCTCGCCGTCGCCCAGAAGAGCCAGCGCCACAAGGTGCGGATGGCGGGCATCATCGCCAATCGGGTTGATCCCGAATTTGGCGGCACCGAACTGCTCGAACAGTTTGCCGAAACAGTAAGCACCCGCATCATCGGCAAGGTGCCCTACCACGATATGATCCGGCGCTCGCGGCTGATGGGCAAAACGCTGTTTGAGATGGAGGGCGTGGGTAAAGAAGCATGTACACAGCCCTTTGTTGATCTGGCAGAATACCTGCTGAGCAACCCGCCCACCACAATACCGCAGCCTATGGGCGACCGCGCTATTTTTGATGTCGTTGGTGGCTGGCGTTAAGGCGCAAGCGAGGAGGATAGCCCCGGCGGAGCTGTGGGTATCAGCCCGGTGCTTCAGTGCCGGGCACCCCTCGCCCGCTCGCACCTTGCCCACCTTTTGCGCTTGTATCTGCCCCATGGTATACTGTGCCGCGTTGTTCCTTATTGCATTCGAAGAGTCAGGAATACACCGTTCGGCACATCACTATGCTAGAGCTTGAGAATCACGTTGCACGGATCGAGTCGTCCAATCGCCCGCAGCGCCCGCAGCTTTCGGTCATTATGCCCTGCTACAACGAAGCCGCCACCCTTGCTGAAATACTGCGCCGGGTGTGTGCCGTTGACCTTGATCTCGAAATTATTGCAGTTGACGACCATTCCTCGGATGACACCTTCGCCATCCTCGAAACCGAAGCCGTCAACAACCCGCGCATTACCGTTATTCGCCACCCGCGCAACCGGGGCAAAGGCGCGGCGGTGCGCAGCGGTCTGGCCCATGCACGCGGCGAAATCGTTATTATTCAGGATGCCGACCTGGAATACGACCCCAACGACTACTACGAACTGGTGCAGCCGATCTTATCGGGGCGTGTCGATGTGGTATTTGGTAGCCGCTTTATGGGGCGGCACACCGGTATGTACTTCTGGAATGCACTTGGTAACAAAGGCCTGACGTTCCTGACCAACTTCCTGTTTAATAGCTGGATCTCCGATATGGAAACTTGCTACAAAGCTATGCGTACCGAGATTATGCGGAATATGCAGCTTGAAAGCAACGATTTCCGATTGGAACCAGAGATTACTGCGAAAGTGCTGCGGCAGGGCTACCGCATCTACGAGGTGCCCGTGAGTTACTTGGGCCGCACCTACGAAGAAGGCAAGAAGATGCGCCCGATCCAGGGATTGTATGCAATCGTGGCGCTGCTGCGCTACCGCCTCAGGAAATAGACAATACTTTATGCGATTCTATTCATTCCCCTGGCAGGTGCTGCTAGTGCTGGTGCTGATAAGCAGTGCCCTGCCACATGGTGCGCCCGCCCACGCCGCACCCCCTTCATCCCCACCCCCCCCACCCGCACCCCGCTGCTATCCTCGATAGCCAGCCAATCTGGGTGGACGGCAACAACGAGGCGGGTAGCGTGGCGCTGTTTCGGGCACGCTTCACGCTGCGTGCGCCTGCCAGCAATGTACAGTTGCAGATCTTCGCTGATACCCGCTATGCGGTGTGGCTCGATGGGGCATGGCTCGGCCGGGGGCCGGCGCGCTTCTCGCTGGTGCGCCAGGAATACGACATCCTGGACGCGCCCGATCTCGCGGCGGGCACACACGTGCTGGCGGTGCTGGTGCAGTACGACCCCAACACCCGCCGCTCCGAGTCGATCCGCGCCGGGTTGCAGGCCAGTCTGGTTGGCATGGTCGGCGGTGTACCCTCCATCCTCACTGCTACCAGTTCGCTCTGGCGCGGCATCATCTCACCCGCCTGGAACCAGCACGCACGGCAGGTTCACGTTGGGCTGTTGCTGGGCAATCAAGAACAGCTTGACCTGCGTGCCCTGCCCGCCGACTGGACAAGCTCTACCTTTGACGATAGAGAATGGCGGGTTGCGCAACAACTGCCCACCGACACCTTCTCGGCATTAATGCCGCGCAGTATTCCATTGCTGGCCCATCAGCCACGTGCCCCCGTGCGAACCATCGAAACGGGCGTGCTTTCGCCGGGGCAGCAGATCATCGACCTCGACGGGCAGGGCAATCAAACGGTCTTCCGCGAGTTTGAACTGGCAACCGGCGAACCAATCTCGCTCACCATAGAGGCACCCTACATCCGCACGCTCGCGCTGAACGGGCAACCGCTCGACACCTGGCAACCGATCACCGACACACGCCGACCAGGGATCTCTCAGGTGACGGGCACGCTTGCGGCTGGCTTTTCAACGCTCACCGTGCCCATCCCCCCCGAAGGCGTGGCGCTGGCCCTGCCCGCCAATCTGAGTATTACCAACTATGTGCTCAGTCAGGGCACCACCGCCGGACGGCGAATGCTGCTCGGCAACCCCGTTGCTGGTGCCACCGCTGCGCCCGTCGTGACACTGGCCGATGGCACCGCAAGCATCGATATTCCGGCGCTGCCAACCCACCCCGACCGCAACAACGTTTCGCCGCGTTATGTCGTGCTCGATTTTGGGCGCACAATCCATGCCCGCGTCGATCTGGTGGCAGCAGGCGAACGCGGCACGCTTGTTGATATTGGCTGGGACGAGCGCCTGCTGCATGGCCGCCCGCTGCCTGCTCCAGGCCCGCTGCACCGTAATCTGTGGCAACAGGTCGACTCGTGGGTGCTGGATGGCACCGCTCGCCGCCTGACTACCCTGGACACGCGCTCTGGACGCTATGCGCTGCTGGTCGTGTGGGGCAGCGGTGCGGTGCGGCTGTCGCAGGTACGCGCCTACGAAGAAACGATGGTCGAGCAAGTACGCGGCAGCTTTCGCTCTGGCGATGCACGGCTCGACCGCATCTGGCAGGTGGGTGTTGATACACTTATCCCAAGCCTGACCGATGCCTACGCCGACCCGTGGCGCGAACGGGGGCAGTGGTGGGGCGATGCCTATGCTGCAATCTATGTCAACCGTGCCAGTGTGGGCGACCTGACAGTATGGCGGCGTGGCCTGCGCCAGATTGCCGAAACGCAGGACGCACAGGGCCGCCTTGCCCCCTATGCGCCGCGCCACGGCACCAGCGAAGTATTGATGGACTATGGCCTGCTGTGGGTCGAGGCGCTGTACCAGTACTGGCGGCTCACGGGCGATACCGAATTGGTAGCAGAGCTTCTGCCCACCGCCGAGCAGTATCTGGCCTACCTCCGCACCTTCGAGAACCAGCATGGCCTGCTTGATATTCCGCTTGATGAAGCCGGGCTGAGTCTGGCGGCACTGACCCCACAGCCGCCCCCCAACCTCGACCCGATCACGCTGGAGCGCCTGGTGCTGATTGATTGGAGCGGGTTCCTCAGCCGCTTTGGAGAGTCAACTGCACTGAATGCGATTTATAGCGCGGCGCACGGCTGGCTGGGCGAACTGAGCACGGCAATCGGGCAAGCTGGCAACGAGAGCTACAACCGCCGCGCCGTCCAGATCCGCAACGCTATCAACGAGCGGCTGTACCTGCCCGACCGCAACGCCTACGCAACCACGCTGTATAATGGCACCTTCTTCGAGCCGTCGCCACAATCGCAGGCGTGGCCACTCGTGTATGGGGTGGTACCGACCGCTTCGCGCACCGCCGTAACTGCGAGCCTGCTCGACACACTCGACCCGTTTATCAGTCCGGAGTATGGCACACCGGTTGTCGAATTGTATGGCTTTACCTGGGTGCTGGAAGCACTGGGACAACAGGGCCACACCGATGCGGCCATGCACCTGATCAAAACGCACTATGGCCGCCTGCTCGACCGGGGCGCGGTGACGTGGTGGGAAACCTTCGGGGCGATTGACCGCTACGATGCCAGCCTGTCGCATGCATGGGGTGGTGCGCCGACGTGGTTTCTCTCGCGACACGTGCTCGGCTTGCAGGCCGATCAGCCGGGGCAGTGGCAGGTGATGCCGCAACCGGGCAGCCTGAGCAGTGCAAGCGGGCAGATACCGCTGCCAACGGGTGGTACGCTGGCAGTGGCGTGGCAGCAATCGTGCGAAGCGCTGACGCTCTCGGTTACGCCCCCCGATCAGGGCGCGGGCACGCTGGTGCTGCCGCATACGGTCGATGGGTTGGTCCGTATCAACGGGGCTATCGTGTACCCGCCATCAACCCAGACACCCTACCCGGCAGAGCTACGCAGCGAGGGGTTGGTGGTACAGGTTTCTGGCTCGCCACGCTACGCGGTAGAGGTGGAACGCGGCACGCCGTGCTTCAGCACCTACCTGCCAAGCG
>JAAUSQ010000075.1 GCA_012033195.1 Chloroflexaceae bacterium | reverse complement strand
TGCACCCCGAACTGCTCGATGCGTGTCAGGCCCGTTGAGAGAATATCGAGGTTGCCAAACAGGCGACCGCCAGCGTGCCCCAGATGCCCGCTGCAAGGTGAACCGGAATTGCACCTACGGCATCGTCAATCTTCAGGCGCACCAGCAGGTCATCCACCAGCAGCATAATCATCGCCCCGATTGCGCCAATGATCACCGCACTATTTGATGAGACCGCGTGACAACTGGCAGTAATGGCAACCATTCCGGCCAGTGCGCCATTGGTTACCCATGCAACCAGAACACGATGTTTGAAATACCACGAGAGCAGCATTGCTGTCACAAGCCCCGCCACACCACTTAGCAGCGTATTGCCAAGCACCCCCGGCACCCGGTCATCCAGCGCCAGGGTGCTGCCACCGTTGAAGCCGAACCAGCCGAACCACAGCAGCATTGCGCCGAGGGTTGCAAGCGGCAAGTTCGAGCCGTGGATCATGGCGGGCGGTTGCCCCGGTGGGAAGCGCCCCGCACGCGGCCCGATCACCAGCACTGCCGCCAGACCGACCCACCCGCCAACACTATGCACCACCGTTGAGCCAGCAAAATCGACAAAGCCGAGATAGGCCAGCCAGCCCACGCTGCCTTCAATCTGGTAGTTGTTCCAGGCCCAGTGCCCCACGATGGGATAGACGATTCCGGCAATAAGCAACGCCGTAACGATATAGGAGGTAAAGCGCATCCGCTCGGCCACTGCGCCAGAGAGGATCGTCACCGCAGTGCTACAAAACATCACCTGAAAGATAAAAAAGACCGTCTGCCAGACGGGAGCCTCCCCGACATCCAGCGCAAAGTCATTGGTTCCGAACATGCCACCCAACGAGATGCCAAACATCAACCCATACCCAACCGCCCAGTAGATCATCACGGAAATGCCAAAATCGGTCAGGTTTTTGAGCGCCACATTGATATTGTTTTTGCTGCGCGTAAACCCGGCTTCCAGACAGAGGAAGCCAGCCTGCATCAAAAAGACGAGGCTTGCACTGATCAGTACCCACAGAATGTCAACTTGCGTCATTGTTTCTAGCACAAGTGGTTTAGTAACTGATGGCTCCATACATTTCTCAATACATATTGATTCGATAAGACCTTCACATACATTACCTGTCTTAGCATTATATGATGGGAAACGCCATCTCGCTACTCTCTAATAGATATAGATCAGGTAAATATGTTCATACAAACGACCAACTCTTGCTGAAAGACATATCTTTATCGGCATACAGAGGGAACATGTTATACTGGCACCAGTATGAAAGCGCACCCACCCTACAATGCAGTGTTACTTGACCTGGATGGCACCCTGACCGACTCGGAGCCGGGCATTGTGCGCTCCATTGCGTATGCCCTCGAACAGCTTGGCGCACCCGTGCCGCCGCCTACCGTGCTGCACGACTGGATCGGGCCACCCCTCCATGATACGTTTACAAGCTATCTTGGTACAACCACTCTTGCAGATCGGGCACTGGCCGCCTACCGTGAGCGCTATGTACCGATTGGTATGTATGAAAACGACGTATACCCCGGCATTCCGGCACTGCTGACCGACCTGCACGAAGCGGGCGTGCGGCTATATCTGGCGACCTCCAAGCCACAGCCCTATGCCCGCCTGATCCTGGAACACTTCGATCTGCTGCGCTTTTTTACGTATGCAGGCGGGGCCACGCTCGACGGACGCATCAGCACCAAGGCCGCAGTGATTGGCGATGTGCTCGACCAGATGAGCAGCGCCGACCATGCCGCCTGTGTGATGGTTGGCGACCGTTCTCACGATATCGAAGGTGCCCGCACGCATGGCCTGCGCTGCATTGCCGTGCGCTATGGCTACGCCAGCGTCGCCGAACTGCAAGCCAGCCAACCCGATGCTATGGCTGCCAGCGTTGCCGAACTGCGGGCGCTGTTGCTGCCAGAAAGAACTGCCCCTGATGCATGAATTCCCGATCCATACCGTGATGGAGACGCTCAAAACAAAACTGACCGGCTATGAGCTTCCCGTCGTTGATGCGATGGCGAAGGCACCAAACCACCCGTTCCGGGTGCTGATTGCCACCATTCTGAGCCTGCGTACCAAAGACACGCTGACCGGGCAGGTTGCACCGCGCCTGTTTGCCATCGCAGATACACCACAGGCCATGCTCGAACTGAGCGAAGAGCGGCTGGTTGAACTGATTTACCCGGTTGGATTTTACCGCAACAAAGCACGCGCTATTCGGCGCATCTGCGCCATCCTGATTGAGCAATATAATGGCGAAGTACCCGCCGATCTCGATGCACTGCTGCAGTTGCCAGGGGTAGGCCGCAAAACGGCCAACCTGGTGATGACCGCCGGCTATGAGCTACCGGGCATCTGTGTTGATACCCACGTTCACCGTATCACCAACCGCTGGGGCTATGTGCAGACAAAGGCTCCCGACGAGACCGAACTGGTGCTGCGTGCAAAGTTGCCCGCCGAATACTGGATACCGATCAACGGGTTGCTAGTGATGCACGGGCAAAATATCTGCCACCCTACTTCGCCAAAGTGTAGCATCTGCCCGGTGGAAGCGTGGTGCGCCCGCATCGGGGTGCAACGCAGCCGCTAACGCGCTACAATATATATAAAGGGGGTATTACACCATGACAATTGCATTTGATGAACTGATTGCAGCCGCGCTCCAACTCACACCTGCCGAACGGCACCGGATGATCGACGTATTGCGCCAATCGCTGGCAGACGCACCGCCCCACCCGCGTGGTGTACCTGTTGAGCAGATTATCGGCATCGCCATCCCGAAGGATGGGCACATTCCGACGGATGAGGAAGTGGAAGAAGAATATATCAACTATCTGATAGAAAAATATCGGTGATGCGTCTGCTCTTTGATACCAACATTATGCTTGACCTGTTTCTCAGCCGTCAGCCATGGGTTGTGGAAGCAACCGCGTTATGGCACGCCGCGCAACAGGGGCGCTGTACCGGATTTGTATCTGGCATTACGCCGGTCAATTGCTTCTACGTGGTACGCAAGGCGGGTGGTATTCCGCTGGCACGTCAGGCGGTCTCGGCAATGTTGAACGTTGTGCAGGTCTGCCCGGTTGATAATGCAGTGTTGCAGGCAGCTCTTTTGCTCCCAATGCGTGACTTTGAAGACGCAGTGCAGCACGCGGCTGCGGTTGCCAATGGGCTGGATGCTATTGTCACCCGCGACCCGAAAGGCTTTCAGGGCGCAACCCTGCCGATCCTCGAACCTGCCGCTGTGCTCCAGCAGTTGGGGCCGTAACCATGTTAGCAAGCCCTGTGCATGGACTTGACGCACCTATATTGGCCTGCTATACTTTTTCACTTGAAAATTGCTATTCTGACTCTAGAAAGTCTTGAGATTTATTGTGCAGCCTCCATCTATCATTGTCGGACATCTTGCACCAGATCTGGATTGTTTGATGGCAATCTGGATATTGATACGCCTGGGTGGTGCGGCACATGCCGAACTGGTCTTTGTGGCTGCGGGCAGCACACTCGCCAATCGCCCCCCCGATAATGACCCGGCTATTATTCACGTTGACACGGGCGGCGGGCGCTTTGATCATCATCAGACAGCCGATGGTGCGCTGAGTGCTGCCGAACTGGTGCGGCGTGAGTTTGCCCCCAATGACCTCATTCTGATGCGGATGGTGAACTATGTCACGCGGCTGGATAACGCAAGCTACCATGGCAGAGATATGCCGTTTTTAACATCAACGACCTGATAGATGGCTATAATGCACTGTACCCCAATCGACCGCACCACGTTGCCCAAGCAATGATGCCCAACTTTGATGCGTGGTACGAGCACGAGCAGCGCCAGGTGCGGCTTGAACAAGCCTTTGCACGGCGGCTTGAATTCAATACGCGCTGGGGCCTCGGCATTGCGATGCAGAGCGATGATGGTGCATCAAGCCGCCTTGCCTACAATTACGGGGCTATTCTGTTTGCCTACCGCGACCGCAACGGCTATATGGGCATTGCTGCACAGCGCCGCTCACCCGTCGATTTGCAACCTGTGTATGTCGATGTGAAACGGATAGACCCCCATGCCGATTGGTACCTGCACCCCGGTCATCGACTGCTGCTGTGTGGCACACCCAAGGCACCAACCCGCAACCGCTCCCGGCTATCGCTGCCCGAACTGGTTGATATTATTCGTCTTGACAAGAAGAAGCGGTGAGCGCGGGCGAACGGGGCGGTGCTTCAGCGCCGGGTCGTATGCCTGCCAAACAGCCGCAGCACGCCATCGAATAGCTTATCGATGCCCTGCCTGCCCCGCAGCAGCACACTGAACTGACGCATATCATCGGCGATCACCGCCGCACGGAGCGCATCCACGCTGACAGTCAGGCGGTGCTGGAGATCTGCGGTGAGGGTCTGCACATTGGGTGGGGTGTCGGTTGGCTCAAGGCGGTGCCACGGGCCAATGCGGATAAAGGCCTCCGGTCGTTCGTCGCCGCGAAACTCGTAGCGCAGCGCCACCGGACACAGCACCACCGACCGATCTGTCGGGCAATCCGGGCCACCCCGGTATAGAGCTTGAGCGGGCGTTGGTCGTTGGGCACAATCTGGCCCTGGGGAAACATATACAGGGCACGGCCTGGCTGTTCTTGCAACACGCGGCTGATATAAACCAGTGATCGAGTAGCCTCGGCGCGGTCGCTGCGATGAATAGAAAAAGCCCCCATCCAGGTAAAAAAACGATACCGCCGCAGTTGCTCCTCCTCCATCATGCCGTAGCTATCGAATCTCCGCCGAAACACTTCGTAATTAAGCAGCGCTGTCATGTAGAGATCCCACCAGGCCGAGTGGTTCATATACAGAATCAGCGGGCCATCGTAGGGCTGTGGCAATCGTCCGACAATCTGTACTCGTACGCGGTAGAAGTGGTTGACAAAGGCAGGGCGCATAATGCTGTAATAGATCAGCAGATCGCCTACCAGATTCTTGGCGGCAGGAATACGAGGCCGCACCAGTGTATCAGGCATACCGTCCCCTCTGGTAGCGTATTAATCGAGGCATCCCCGGTGCTCATCGATGATCCAGCCTTCGACCTGTGCGGGGTAAATCTGCTCGGTGAGCAGGGTACGGAAGCGTTCGAAGTGGTCGCCCTGTGCGAGCCAGCGGGCCAGCAAGTCGCGCCCGGTATGGTATGTGAAGATATAGACACGCCACAGCGGGTGGCTGATGAAGCGCAAACGGTGGCGGGCTTCCGCTTCGGTGTTGAGGCTGTAGCGCATCAGGTATTGCACCACCGTTTCAGAGTCGGCCCCTTGCTCGTGCAGCAGTAGTGCCGCATTGCCCGCCACACCACGCACCACTCGCCGCGCCTCACCGATCTGCTGCTCTTGCTGCGGGTCGCCCACAATCCCAGCCAGCGGGTACAGTTCGGCGGCGGCCCAGGCGGTGGCATCATTATCAAAGATCATGCTAGCGGCCAGGGTTGCAATGCCTTCGGAGATGACACATTCGGGGGTATTGATAAGCTGAATGCTGTGTTCGCCCCACCCGCGTTGCCGATAGAGATGCTGCTCTTTGAGCGCATGCTCGGCGTGGTGTCCGGGGTAGGCTTCGTGGCACACCAGATCCAGCAGCGTATGCGCGTGGATCGGCAGGTCGGTGTTGATCTCGATGCGTGAGCGGGTATTGCCCAGATACCAGTTGTAGCCGCTCCAGGGCTTATCGGTCACCAGTTCAAACCCGACATAGTCGCCATCGGGCAGGGTGACAATATCGCTGGTGCGGTGGCGGGCCTCGGCAGCAATCCGCTCGATCATCTGCTGCGCGACGGATGGAGAAACGACATACTGCTGCTTCCAGGCTTCCATCCGCTCGGCAATTGTGGCAGCGGGCGTGGGGCGCGGCAGCAGCGCATTAAGCTGCTCGTTGGCCTCATCAAAGAGCGTTTCGTCCACCTGGCGTGGCTCGATATCAAAGCAGTTTCGCACCTGATCGCGGTAGGTGATGGACACTCCCGCTTGCACACGCGCCAGCGTTTCGAGCGCTCGAAGTTGTGCATTCAGATAGCCTTTCCGCTGTGTCGGGTAATCGCTGGCCTGCACTGCCTCGCGCATATCGGCGGCACTCGCGGCGATAGCTTCGGGTGGGCGCGGCGTGGAGGCCTGCACGCGGGCCTGCAATTCGGGTGGGCCAAAATAGGCATCAACCAGACCAGGGATATGCTGCTCTAGCTCAAAGGCCAGCGTGATATATGCAGTACTGAGCGGGTCGGTGATCATGCGGGTCTACCTTCTGCATTGATATACTTGGCACGGACGAACTCCCATGAGACATGTTCGCCCTAAGCATTTGGGTAGGTATGCTGCGCATAGCAGATTCGGCGGCAGGTTGTTTGGCACACAAGATCAGGGTTGCGACATACCATTTTTCATCTTGCATTTCAACCTCCGCTGTCTTTGTCATATGCCAGACTGTCGAGGCAGCCCGCTGATCATGTTCGTAGTGCCTTGTCACAGGCTGCCGCTACAAAATCAGGCCGCCAGTGCGCCCACGTCGTCCATTTCCATATGGGGCGCAAAGAACGCCGTGATCAGTTCACGGGCAGTTGCGGCATCCTTCGCACGTTGCACACCGGCCCGCAGGTCGGTGCTGTAGGGCAGCCCAATCGAAAATTGACCGATCAGTTGCTTCATCTTGTTGAGCGCCAGATGTTCGGGCATGTCGCTTAGGCACATCTCCAGATACGTGAGCAGCAGTTCGCACTTGTCGGCGGAGGTTGGCTCGAAGATCGGCTCACCACGCCGAAGCTGGGCAATCTGCATAAAAATCCAGGGATTGCTCATCGCGGCTCGCCCGATCATCACGCCATCGACGCCGCTGGTATGCAAGCGGTGCAGCGCATCGTGGGCGCTCTTCACATCGCCGCTGCCAATCACCGGAATGCTCACATGCTGCTTGACCTCGGCCACGCGGCTCCAATCGGCCTCACCCGTGTAGCGCTGTTCGCGGGTGCGCGGGTGCAGGGCCAGCGCCGCCATACCGCACGCCTCGGCAATCTTTGCGGTGTCTAGATAGTTCAGGCTCTCTTCATCCCACCCGGCCCGGAACTTGAGCGTCACTGGAATATCAACCGCTTTGCGAACTGCCGTCAATACCCGTTCGAGTTTGGGCAGGTCGCGCAGCAGCGAGGCCCCGTGTCCGCCGCCAGTCACTTTGGGCGAGGGGCAGCCACAGTTAATATCGAGCACATCGGCCCCCAACTCGGCGACGGTGCGGGCGGCATGCGCCACCAGTTCCGGCTCGTTGCCGCTCAGTTGCATCGTCAGCGGGCGCTCTTCGGGCAGGAAGTCGAGCAGGCGGTGCCGCTTGCAGGCTTTCGGACTGACGCTGGCAGCATTGGTCATCTCGGTTGAGACCAGACCGCAGCCACCCATCGCTAGAATCATGCGCCGGAACGTGGAGTCGGTCACCCCCGCCATCGGTGCCAGAATGATGTTGGGCTTGACGGTAATATGTTCAATCTGGTAGCTATCGGGCAGTGTATCAATAATGTCTTTATCCAGGTGCATGGTCTCTTTCTGTCTCCAATCAGTCAGGTTTCTCGACTGTGGTATTATACCATGTTAGATATGGCAATAACCGGAGGATGCCCAACGATGCACGACGACCAATCAACCTACCGGGTCTATCTCTGTGGTGGTTCAAACTGTGGCCCGCTCAATATGCCAACCCTGCTGCGCTATCTGGAAGATATGGTGTGGGAACACGGACTTGATAGCTTGGTGGAAATACGGGTCAGCGGGTGTCAGGGGCGCTGTGCGTATGGCCCCAATCTGATGGTCTATCCGGGGCGCTATCGGTACGCCGCGCTGACCCACGAGCGGCTTAAGCAGATTGTGCGCCAGCATCTTGCGGCGGGCCACCCCGTGCGCGAATATCTGCTCGCGGAATGATGGTGCATATCAGGCGATAGGCGTGGCAAAAGGCCAGCGGAACAAATCGGCGCTGCAACAGTCTGTTGACACCTGCCCAGAAGGTTCCTATAATACCTCGCGGGTATCAGCAAACGGAAGGACGTAGTATGCCCACGCCTGTCTCTGCGGTGGTGCTCACCCGCGACGAAGAAGCCAACCTGCCCGAATGTCTCGCCAGCCTTGCCTGGGCCAATGAGGTACTCGTGGTCGATTCGTTCAGCACCGATGCAACCGTGCATGTCGCGCAGCAGCACGGGGCGCGGGTGGTGCAGCATCCGTTTACCAACTTTGCCCAGCAACGCAACGCGGCCCAGCACTATGCCCAGCACGATTGGATACTGTTTATTGATGCTGATGAGCGCGTTTCCGATACGCTGCGCCACGAGATCGAGACCCTCGCGCAGACCAACCGCCTCGGCAACTGCAACGCCTACCATATTCAGCGGGTGCATCTGATATCGGGGCGCTGGTTTCCCAACCTAGAGCGCCGGCACGTTACGCCAGCACTGCGCCGCCGCATTCGCCACATCGAGGTGCCGCGCCTTGTCAATCGGCGGGTGACCCGCTGGGAACGCGCCCTGCACGAAGAAGCCCGCGCCCCGGAGCCACGCGGTGTGCTGGATGGGGTGATTTATCACTATGCGGCAACCAACCTGTCGAAGCTGTATGAGAGCATGAACTACTACACCGACCTGGAAGCGGCCTACCTGCACCAGACCCGCCAGGGTGTGAGCATTCCCGAAGCCGTGTTCCGGGGGGGGCGCTCGTTTGTGTACCATTACGTCTACGAAGGCTATATCGGGCAGGGCGGGGCAGGCTTTCTTTTGTCGGCCTATCTGGGCTACAGCAAGTTTCTTACCTATGCCAAACTCGCCGAGCGCATCCAGATTGCAAACGGGCGCGGTATCTGGACGGCTCAGGATAGCGCCCTGCTCACCCGGTACCAGACCCGTGTCGCAGGTGATACCGCTCCACCCGATGAGCCTGCCGCCCGGTCTACGCATGCCGCTACCCGATCTTAACCGGAATGCCCCATACCCGGCCCGCTATGTGATATTTCTTACGGTATACTATTCATAAATCATGTATAGATGTATAGCACGAGCAAATACTCGTTCTTGCAACAAAGAGGAGATTAAAAAATGGAAGATCAAAAAACTATTGTCTATGCAACAACCTGGTGTCCACATTGTAAACGTGCCGCACGCTTCCTCGATGAGAATGACATCGAGTACGATTATGTCAACATCGAAGAGGACGAGCACGCCGCCGATTTTGTGATGTCGGTCAACAAGGGTAATCGCACCGTGCCAACGGTGGTCTTCCCCGATGGCAGCGTGATGACAAACCCGTCAAATCTTATTCTGCGACAGAAGCTGATTGTAGAAGTAAGCTAAAGCGTTCCCCGACACCATATGTGGCCCCCTCTCCCATTAGCGGGAAGAGGGGGTTTTTGTCGTGTGCCCTGCGCAGGCTATCAGGTCATCATCGGCTGCCGCTTGCATCAGAACACGTCGTTCACCAGAATAGTATGGTCGCGCTCTGGCCCCACCGACACAATGCCAAGCCGCGCCCCGATCAGCTCGCACAGCCGTGCCAGGTATGCCTGAGCCTGCATCGGCAAGCGGTAGAAGTCGCGGATGCCGGTAGTAGGGGTTAACCATCCTGGCATCTCTTCGTAGACTGGCTCAATCTTCACCAGATTCGCTACTGACGAAGGCGGTGTATCGATCAGTTCGTCACCCATCCGATAGGCGATACAGATCTTGATCGTGGGCAGCGTATCCAGCACATCGAGCTTGGTAATCGCCAGAATATCAATGCCGTTCACCTCGGCGCTATAGCGGGCCATCACCGCATCGAACCACCCCAGGCGGCGCGGTCGTCCGGTCGTTGCGCCCACCTCGGCCCACGGTGTGCCCGATTGCCGCAACACCTCGGCATTGGGGTCTTCGTCGGATAGTTCGGTGGGGAAGGGGCCTTCACCAACGCGGGTGCTATAGGCTTTGAAGACCCCCATCACCGATCTGATACGCGATGGCCCCACGCCCGAACCCTGCGCCGCACCCGCCGCACCCGGCGGTGACGAGGTGACATAGGGATAAGTGCCGTAGTCTACATCAAGCAGTGCGCCCTGTGCGCCTTCTAACAAAATCGCTGAGTCGCGGGCCAGTTCGCGTTGCACCATTGAATGCACATTGGTAATGTGTTCCATCAGCCGCACACCATAGCGCACATATGCCAGGAACGTTTCCGTCATCGGCACGGCCTTCACCCCATACAGGCGGGTCAGGATCTGGTTTTTCTCTTCTACCACTGGCTTGAGGCGGCTCAGGAGTGTTTCCTGATCGAGCAAGTCGCCCGCCCGAATCCCGATGCGGCTCATCTTGTCGGCATACGCCGGGCCGATGCCGCGCCCGGTGGTGCCAATCTTGTTATCGCCCCGATCACGCTCCTGCAATCGATCTTGAATGATATGGTACGGCATAATGATGTGGGCACGGTCGCTGATATAGAGGCGCGATAGATCAACGCCGTGTTCGCGCAGCATATCAAGCTCTTCGATCAGCACTTTCGGGTCGATGACGACACCGTGCCCGATGATATTCATGGTGGTCGGGTCGAAGATTCCAGACGGCACCAGGTGCAATTTAAATGTACCAAACTTGTTGACCACCGTATGTCCGGCATTGTTGCCGCCACCATACCGGATCACCATTGCGGCCCGACTTGCCATCCAGTCTACAATGCGACCTTTCCCCTCGTCGCCCCACTGCCCCCCGATTAACGCGACAAGCGGCATATAGGTATCCTTTCATTCCTGCCAGTCAGTAGATACGTTTGTGTAGCAGATTGCATGATACACGATCTTGGAGCGGAAAAGATAGGCGCAGGGCACGCAGGTACGCCGGGGGAACGGGATGAGCGGCAGCGTGCCACCGACCTAGCGCCCGCGTGCAGCCTGCCAGATCAGCCGCACCCGTTCGCGCAGGGCACGCGGCTGCAATAGCAGCATTAGCCCGTAGAACGCGACAAATGCATAACCCGCCTTGAGCATCACCCGCAGCAGCAGCGGAGCCTCGTTCAGTCCGGTCAGGCGGTTGAGCAGTAGCGCCCCTGCCAGTGTTAGCAGCGTAACCAACAGGGGCAGCGCCAGTTCGCGCAGCATATTGATGCCCAGTTCGCGCACAATGTCACGGTAAATCAGCGCCATACCCACGGCAAAGGCCAGACCCACCGCCGCACAGGTGCCGAGTGCGCCATACAGCAACGTGAGCGGCAGGCCCGCCCCTGCCAGCACTGCCACCTGCGCCACCATAAACACCAGTGTCAAGCGCGGCTTACCGATGGCAATAAACAGATTGCTGGCGTTTTCCCACAGCGGGCGCACCACTGCAAACAGTACCAGAATACGCAGGAACAGCGCAGCGGGTAGCCAGTTCTCGCCATATAGCAGCAGCACAATGTCGGGCGCGGCGATGAAGATCGCCAGCGCTAGCGGCAGCGCCAGCATAATAATCAGCCACACTACCAGGGCGACACTGCGCTGCAAGCGGGCCACGTCGTCTTGCAGGCGGGCATAGGTAAAAAAAGCGATGCGGGCCGTCAGTGCGGCGAGTAGCGTGCTGGGCCACTGTGCGGTGCGGTAGGCGCGGTCGTAGAAGCCAAGCACGCCCACCCCAACAAACGTCATAATAAAAAAGTCATCCAGGCGCGTCAGCAGGATGGTCGCCAGAAAGCCGATGCCAACAGTGCCACTATAGCGCAGGAAGTGCCGCGCCAGTGCCCTATCGAGCCGCCAGCGCACCTGCCACACCCGGTGCCCCATGCGCCACAGCAGCCATAGACTGCCCACCAGTTGCAACATATAGTAGGTGTAAACGTGGGCGATCAGGCTCCACACGCCCGCACCCTGCAACGCCAGCCAGATGGCGGGAATGTAGCCCAGCGCAAAAGCGACAAACTGCATTGCGCCGACGCTGCCAAAGTGCAGTTCTTTTTCGAGCAGCATACGCGCCACCGATCCCAGGCTTTCGATGGCGACCGCCACCGCCAGCACCAGGCTCACCTGCAACACCAGATCACCATACTCGACAAACTGCCCGAAGCCGAGCCACAGAAGCAGCGGTACCGCCAGAAAGGGCAGCACTACGCCCGCGCCAATGGTCAGCAGGGACAGGCTCAGGTAGGTGCCGAGCGCCTGCTCATCTGGCTCCTGATAATTGACATAGGCGTGATTGAGGGCGCGTGCCAGGTCGGGCGGCACGCGCAGCAGTTCGGCAAAAAAGAGTGCCCCTGCAAACACCCCGAACGCGATCTCGTCGTTGATGATACGGGTCATCGCGACGGTAGCCAGAAAGCCCACACCGACCATTCCATATGAACTGAGCATCACCCATAGCCCGCCGCGCACGGCCCGCCGCGCAATCGAGGGGGTGGGGTCGCTGTTTGAAGAGCCAGATGGATTGCTCATCGGGTGCGCCCTGTCCGCTAGAGAGAACGAAGCGCCGTTATCATACCACAGCACGAGGGGCGGCGGGCGACCGGCTGTGCTTTCGTGCCCCTCACCGCCCGTCTGATGTGTATAATAAGGAGCATATACATTTTTGAGAGATGGACAGACTGCATGCGTATTGGTATTGATATTCGCTACATCTATGATCATTTTCCCGGTATCGGGCGCTATGTCTTTCATCTGACCGAGGCGCTGGCCCGCCTGAATCAGCAGCATACACTGGTGCTGCTCCACAATCCGGCTCTGCCAAATACCCGTCACGATATCACCCGCCTGAGCCGGTTGCCGCATGTCGAACTGGTACATACAATGGCCCGCCCCTTTGCGCTGTCCGAGCAGATGCAACTGCCACGGCTGGCGCGGGCGCTGCGGCTGGATGTGCTGCACTCACCCTACTATATCAAGCCCTACGCCGGGTTGCCCTGTCCATCTATCGTCACCATCTACGACCTGATCGGGTTGCGCTTTCCGCGCACGCTGCCGTGGCGCAGCCGCCTGCTGTATCGGCTGATGATGTGGCTGGCCGTGCGAAGTGCTCAGCGGGTGGTTGCCATTTCCGAAAATGCCCGCGACGATATGGCTTTTTTTATGGCCTGCCGCGTGAGCAGATTAGCGTGGTGTATGGGGCCGCCGATGCCCACTTCCGCCCGCAGCCACCCGAAGCTGTGGCCGCCGTGCGCGAACGTTACCACCTGCCCGACCGCTATATTCTGTACCTCGGCTCGAACAAGCCACACAAAAACCTGCCGCGTCTGGTACGGGCCTGGGAACGGGTGTGTAACGAGATGGGCCTGCCTGCCCCCACAAGCCCGCGTGCAGTGCCAACATCGGCAGTTGCTACCATTCCGGCCTTGCACAACGGCAACGGCAACGGGCGCACATCCGCCGATGCGCCGCTGCCGCACTTGGTCATCGCCGGACATTATGACCCGCGCTACCCCGAAGCGCAACGGCTGGTATTGGAGCGTGGCCTGCGCGACCGGGTGCTATTTGTGCCGAATGTTGCCGAGCACGATCTCGCAGCACTCTACAGTGGGGCCGAGGTATTTGTGTTCCCGTCCTACTACGAGGGCTTTGGTTTGCCACCCCTCGAAGCGATGGCGTGCGGTGCGCCCGTATTGTGTGCCTATGCCAGCAGCCTGCCCGAAGTGGTGGGCAACGCGGCGCTCACCTTCGACCCGTACAATTTTCTGGAACTTACCGAAGGGCTGAAGCGCGTGCTGAGCAAGCCTGGATTGCGGTTGCAGTTGCAGCGCAAAGGGTTGCAACGCGCCCAGCTTTTTTCGTGGGACAATGCCGCCCGTCAAATGCTGGCGATTTACGAGGAGGTAGGCACGCAGCGCTAACAAGCACGACCCCGCCCGTATGGTGGAGTATGTCCCATGCTTGACAGCCTGTGGTACATCGTCTAGCATACCGATGAGACGACCCAGAACCGTTACCGATACACCAAAGCCACGAAGCCTATGCAAATCCACAACCAGGGATTACCCCACGCGGCGCAGCGTGTCGCCCCGCAGCACCCGGCCTTGAGCTTCCAGGTGTGGCTACTGCGTGCGCTCAAGGCCGAGGGGCAGGCGTGGCAAACGGCACTGAGCTATCCGGCCCTCTATATCCTGCTGTTTGGGATGGCGCTTGGCTTTCTGGTAGCGGTGCAGGTGCCGCTCAATTACTCTATCGATGTTGGCATTGAAGAGGGCTATGGTGGCGACCTGCCGCACCTCCGCAACTTCAACACTGCCGAACAAGATAGCCACGGTACCTACCGCTGGACACGCGACGAGGCCCGCATTGTGATGCCCGGCCTTGGACAGCGTGCGGTGACCGTGCGGCTCGACTTCTTCCCAATCAGCGCCGAAGTGCTGGCGATTGGCCCCAGCGAGATTGAACTATGGGTACAGGGCGAACCACTGGCAACCCTGCCTGTGCAGATGCCCGGCGGCCACTACAGTATCCGGGTGCCGTCGCACCTGCTAGAGCAGGGCACCCTCGATCTGCTGATCCGCACGGCAACCTTTGTGCCACCCGACCCGGACGACCCGCGCTCACTGGGCACACCGCTCGACCGGGTGACGGTGAGCACGGGCACGAGTTTTCCGGCTGCACCCGACTGGGGCGCATTCGGGTTATGGCTGGCGGCGGCGCTGCTGGCGTGGGCAACCATGCTGCGGGCGCTCGATGCGGTGCCACGTGCGCCACATTGGGCAACCGGCTTGCTCGCTGGTGTTGCGCCACTGGTGGTACTGTCGGCCTTCCTCGACCGCCGCGCTGGGCATTCGGGGGCACAGCCGGCCCTGATTGCCACCGTGATCAGCTATGCGCTGGTGCTGGCACTGCGCCCGACGGTGCGCTACCTGGCACGACAGCTTGATATACCGCTCGATGGGCGCACAGTGGGCTGGCTGCTGCTCATCGTGGTGCTGGCCTTCGGGACGCGCTACGGCGGGCGGCTCTACCCACGCTCGATGCATGGGGATATTGGCTTCCATACCAACCGCTTCAACGAGGTAACAGGCGGCTATATCTATATTGTGTCGCGCAACCGGGGCGTAAACTTCCCCTACCCACCCGGCCCCTATCTGGTGCTGGCTCCCTGGCTGCTGGTCGCACCCGACCCGTCCTACCTGCTGCAACTCAGTGCGGCACTGGTGGAGGGGCTGAGTGCGTTGTTTATCTATGCAATGGTGGCGCGTACGGGTGCGGTTGCGGCGGCGTGGCGACAGCGCCAGCAACACCACACCGCCACCCGCCAGAGCCGCGCACCACCCCTTTACAGCCGTATCGCACTGCTGGCGGCGGGTATCTATGTGTTTACGGCAGCCGGCTATATGACAACATGGTGGTCATTCGATACCCATATCTACACCCAGTTTGCTACCCTCGTGCTGATAACCGCGCTGGTGTTGTTCGGGTTGCGCTGCTGTACTGCCGCGCCACGCCCGATTACGCCGCTATGGGCGGCAGTGCTGCTGCTACTGGTGGGGCTGGTCTTTCTGGGGCATTTTGGCTTCTTCATCAATACGGCCCTGCTCGGCGGGATGGCGCTGCTGATAGTGCTGCCGCTGGCGTGGCGCGGCGTAGCGTGGGCACAGATGGCACGCACACCACTACTGGTGGCGGGTGTCGGTGGCCTGTGTCTTGCACTGCTGTTGTTTTATACAGCATATCTGTGGCTTTTTATCGAACAGGCCCGCGTCACTGCAAGCAGCGGCCTGACCGGGCTAGCCGAACGTGCCCCTGTGCCCCGCTGGTATCTGTGGCAGGTGTTGTGGCAGGTGGGGATTATTCAGCATTTTGGCTTCTTTCCGCTGCTGCTGGCCCCGCTTGGTGTGTGGCAGGTGGGGCGACAGGGACGGCCCGCCTGGATAATGGGCGGACTACTGGTAGGCAGTTTTCTCGTCAGTCTGGCTTTTGCGGTGCTGCCCTTCATCACGCTTTCAACGCAGAGCACTCGCTGGCTGATGTTTTCGGCCTGGGCGGTGGCAATCGGTGCAGCCTTCGCGGTACAGTTATTGTGGCGCAGCGGACGGGCGGCGCGGTTGCTGGTGGCGGTGATGGGCGGGTATGTACTCTGGAACACGTTTGTGTTCTGGATTGGGCCGATGCTGTGGCGTATCCGGCCCCCGGAGCCGTTCTAAGCGGTGCGGCAGAGTACCTACAACGGGCAGGCCTCAAAGGGAAACCGAGAACAGAGGAGTACGACAGATGCGGATTGTACTTGATGCGATGGGCGGCGACCACGCCCCACACGAACCAGTGAAGGGTGCGGTGCGGGCGGCAAAGATGTATGGATCGAATGTGGTGCTGGTGGGGGATGAAGCGCAGATCCGGGCCGAACTGAAGCAATATGATACACGCGGCCTCAACCTGATGGTGGTCCACGCGCCCGAACAGATTGAGATGGACGAACACCCGGCCCAGGCCATCCGCCGCAAGAGCCGCTCATCGCACGTGATCGGGCTGAAGCTAGTGCAGGAAGGGGTTGCCGATGCGTTTGTATCGGCGGGGCATAGCGGTGCGTCGATGGCGGGGGCGCTGTTTATCCTGGGGCGGCTGCCACAGATCGAGCGGCCTGCGCTGGCAACGATCCTGCCGAGCCTGCACGACCGCCCCATGCTGCTGCTGGATGTGGGCGCAAACACCGACTGCAAGCCCGAATATCTGGCCCAGTTCGCGCAGATGGGCAGCATCTACGCCGAGCGCACGCTGGGCATTCCTACGCCGCGCATCGGCCTGCTCGCCAATGGCGAAGAGTCCACCAAAGGCAACCGACTGGTACAGGAGGCGCACCTGCTGCTGCGTGAGAGCAACCTGAACTTTATTGGCAATGCCGAGCCAAAAGACCTGCTGGTCAACGATGTATGTGATGTGGTGGTGTGTGATGGCTTTGTGGGCAACCTGGTGCTGAAGATGGGCGAGGCCACTGTTTCGCTGGCGGCCAAGCGGGGAGCGCTCGAACTGCGGCGCAGCTTCCTGCCGCGTCTGCTGCTGGGTGTGGCCCCCATTGCGGCACTGGCCTTGCAACCGGGGCCAGGTCGCTGGCGCACCCTGATCGGTGCGGCGGTGGGTGGCACCGGAATGGCGGGCATTATGTTGTACCCGCTGTGGCGGTTGCGCCGGGTCACTGATTACCGGGTGTATGGTGGTGCGCCACTGCTTGGTGTCAAGGGCGTCGTGATCATTGCACACGGCAGATCGGATGCGGTGGCCGTCGCGAGT
>JAAUSQ010000074.1 GCA_012033195.1 Chloroflexaceae bacterium | reverse complement strand
ACGCCACAGACGACCCCTTGCTGCGGCTCCAGAACGTCACCAGACCGCTTGCAATTGTCTGCTGCAAGGCATCTTCATTCATATAGCCCAGCATCAACACTTCACCGCTACGGGCGTGCTGCACAATCGCTGGTATCAGTCCCTTGTCATCAAACTGTAACATAGCCTTCTCAATCGCCTACCTACGAGCAATATGCATACCGCCGCCTGTGGCCGCCGCTTGCCGACCCTCAGTGCCAGAAATGGCGACGACCCGTAAACAACATGGCGGCTCCGGCCCGGTTCGCCGCAGCAATCACTTCTTCATCTCGCAGCGAGCCACCCGGCTGAATAATGGCCGTCGCCCCTGCTTCAATGGCGGCCTCTACCCCATCGGCAAAAGGAAAGAGCGCATCGCTTGCCACCACCGACCCCTGCAACGACAGGCCAGCCTGCTGTGCCTTCCAGACTGCCAGCCGCGAACTGTCCACGCGGCTCATCTGGCCTGCACCGATCCCAAGTGTACGATCAGTGGTTGCATATACTATAGCATTTGATTTGACATGCTTGACAACGCGCCACGCAAACCGCAGCGCCCGGATCTCATCGTCGGTGGGGGCGCGTTCGGTGACGACCTTACAATGCTCCTCTTCCAGCGGTGCAGCATCGGCCTCCTGCACGAGCACGCCACCGGGGACACTCTGCACCAGCAGGCGGCCCTGCTGTGTAATTGGTTGGCGCACCCGGATGAGGCGGCGGTTCTTTTTCTTCTGCAACAGGTCAAACGCTTCGGCTGCAAAGTCGGGAGCAAGGATAATTTCCGAGAAGATTGCATCAATCGCCTGGGCCAGTTCCAGATCACAGGGCGCATTCAGCACAATCACGCCACCGAAGGGCGAGAGGGGATCGGTAGCGAGCGCTTTGTGCCATGCCTCGGCGAGTGTGGCTGCTGTGCCGACTCCGCACGGGTTGGTGTGCTTGAGGATTGCCAGTGTTGTGCCTGCACCTGTGGCGACAGCGGGAAAATCTTCAATCAAGCCCTGTGCGGCGCTTATGTCGAGCACATTGGTGTAAGATAGTTCTTTGCCGTGCAGATGCTCAAAATAATCGAAGAACGTGCCATAGAGTGCGCCGCGCTGGTGGGGGTTTTCGCCATAACGCAATATCTGGGCCTGCTCCCAGCCAAGTGTCAGCGTTGCGGGGAAGACATCGGCAGCGTCGTGCAGGTAGGTTGCAATGGCGGCATCATAGGCGGCGGTGTGGGCAAAGGCGCGGGCTGCCAGTCGTTGCCGCAACTGCATCGGCACCGCGCCCGTTTCAAGGGCTGCAATCACCTCGGCATAGTCGGCAGGATTCACCAGCGGCAACACAGCGGGGAAGTTCTTGGCGGCGGCTCGCACCAGGGCCACGCCACCAATATCAATCTGCTCAAGTGCCTGTTGCAGGAGCACATCGGGGCGGGCAATCGTCTGGGCGAAGGGGTACAGGTTCACAACCACAATATCGATAGGTGCAATGGCGTGCTCGGTAAGCTGTTGCAGATGGGTATCGAGGTCGCGCCGGGCCAGAATAGCGCCGTGGATGGCCGGATGCAGCGTCTTGACGCGCCCATCAAGCATTTCGGGAAATCCGGTCAGATCGGAGACAGAACGCACCGACAACCCATGCTCGGTCAGGAGGCGCTGCGTATTGCCAGTAGAGACAAGTTCAATATTCAGGGCTGTCAGGGCCTGTGCGAGGGTAACAACATGTTGTTTATCAGATACGCTAATCAGCGCACGCACAGTGCTTCTCCGTCACAATAGCGAATCCATCAGGCGAGCAGTTCGCGCACGCGGGCGCGTAGCTCTGCGCTGACCGCACGCGATTGCTCTGCATCCAGGAGGTTCGTCAAGGATTGTTCCAGATACCCAACCACCTGGAGCGCCTGCTCTTCGGTAACGCTGGTCGGGTCGTCGATCTCAGCTTGCTGAAAGGCATCCTGCGTGATGGTGCCTGCACCTGCGCCCACAGCGTTAGCGATGATAGTTTCAAGCTCAGGTAGCAACCGTTCTGCCGGATTAGTTTCGCGCTCTTCGATCAGGCCGCTCTTCAGCAACTCGGCAATAATTTCGCAGGTCCGGAACTCGCCGAGGCCGCTGCGCTGTGCAATCTGGGCCACGCTATTCTTACCGTTCACCATCGTCAGGACGCGCCACTCTTCCGCTTCCAGATTGATTTCGGTGGTGCCGCTCGATGGATTGGGCACCAGACGCGGAATCATCATCAGCGAAGGTACCTGTTCCTGAATGGTAGCCCAGGCATCTTGGCGCATAATGCCTTCCATGATGATCACTTCGTTGCTGGTCGTAATGGTCGGGTGCTCCAGCAGCACATCATCATAGAAGCGGAACGGCCCGGCAGAAAATGTAAAGAAGGTATAGACCGCTTCCATCGGTGCCATGCCTGGCAGTTCGGCCCCGATAATCTTGCCGTCGCGGAAGTACAGCCAGCCCTCCATGCGTTGGATGCCACGCTGCCCCTGAATATGGACAGCACCCGTCTTCTTGCTCAAGTCCACCAACTGAATAATATCCGTCAATGGAAACTCGCTCAGGTCGCCTTCCAGTGCTTTTGCTCTCATACGCTTACAACCTGCTAATCACGAGCCGACTGATCGACTTGAGCGTATCAAAGACACCTACGCCGGTTGTCGCAATCGCCTCGTGGCGTGTCCAGTTCATCCCATTGAGATACTTATCCATCACGGCAACCGGCAATGCGTTGGGCAGGTCGCGCTTGTTGTATTGCAAAATAATCGGAAACTCCTGGAATTTTTTATTCTGGCGGGTAATATTGACCGCTAGCTCTTTCAAGCTACGAATATTCTCTTCCAGTTTGCTCTTGTCGGAGTCGGCGACAAATACGACACCATCTGCGCCATTCAGCACTGCCACACGAGTACGCTCATACAAAATCTGCCCCGGCACGGTGTAGAGGTGGAAACGGGTCTGGAAGCCGCGCACCTTGCCGAGGTCGAGCGGTAGAAAGTCGAAGAAGAGCGTTCGTTCGGTTTCGGTAGCAATCGAAAGCAGATCACCCTTCACATCACTCGATACAGACTCGTGGATATACTGCAAGTTGGTGGTCTTGCCACACATACCCGGCCCATAATACACAATTTTGCAATGGATTTCCCGCGCAGCGACGTTGATAAGAGCCATAATCTTTCTCGTGTACCTGTGGACAATCAGCCCTAGCATCTTTCCTGGTTGCCAACCCCGCCGGTCAGCCGTACCAGCACACGTTTACATCCGGTAGCCAGACAAAACATGAACGTCCGCTAACAGATCACACTACGCACCACACCGCAGAGTGCAGCGGCAGGCGCTCAACGGCGCGCCGCTTCTGGCATTCCTAATCTTTGAAGAGCAAATCGATAGTATCTTCCATCGAGGTGCGGAAGGACGAGCCAAGCACCTCATCGCGGGCCTTATGCTGCTGACGTACCCGCTCCAAGACCGATGCCAGTTCATCGGTTGCTTTTTTGGTCAGCACTTTGACGAGGCCGATATGCGTGCCCTTGTTGAAGATCACACACAGGATCCACTGCTCTTCAATCAGTGCGATGAAGATATTTTCGCGCACGCCCTGCTGGAACAGCATGCGAAAGTCCTTCTCGCGTAGCAGTTTGGCAACCTCACGCGATGAAGCAAATGTACCCGCGATGAGCGCACCCAGAGCGGTGATATCCTGGCGGATGCCATCGCCCTGCGAGACGATAACCTGGCCACTCTTGTCGAGCAGCAAGGCATAGTTACCACCGGTATCTTCGACCAGATGGCTTAAGCACTCTTCGATCTGTGTGACCTCTTCAGTGGGTACAATCAGGCTTGTAAGTTGTGGATCCATCGTCACCTATCCTTATCTCGTGTCTTGCAGTGGCTGAATACCTGTCGCCCATAGTAATTATAGCATAGTTGGGCATCAGATCGCGTCGAGCGCATCCAGCAAATCGTCGCGATGGAGCGCCACCAGAAACCGGATATGGCCCAGTTCCTCGCGGGTATTCGTCACTAGCAACAACATTGCATCGTCGTTGATGGGTTCAAGTAAAACCAGACCTTCTTCATATTCCAGCACTGCCTGCATGGTGAAGCCTTTGTCGATCTCGCGACCGAGTGCCTCTGCCATTGCCAACCCGTTCGAGGCGACGGCACAGATGGCATCCACATCGATAGCGGGATGTGCTGCGCTCTCAATCAGCAGCCCGTCACTGGCGACGACGGCGGCCAGTTCGATGCTTTCCATAACGCGAAAGCGATTGAGCAGATACCCAAGTTGTGTGCTGTTGGTACTCATCGTCATAAATACTGTCTCCTCACGTACCGTAACAAACCCGGCTCATAGAGTGCTGTATCTTTCATTATACCTTCCCGGCGTGACATTTTGCGCAGCATTTTTGCAACGGCGAACAACTGCCCGGTGTCGGAGCAGGCAGGTCGGTTACGGATTGCTCTGGTCGAGCCGGGTGCGTTCTTTTGGCGGTCGGCCTGTGCGGATTTTGCGTAACGACTGGATGGTAGCCGCTAGTGCGCGGTCAGCCCATCCATAGACAGTTGGCCGACTCTTGTGCAGTTCGTCGGCAATTTGGGTAACGTTTGCACGATACTCCGGGTCGAATGTTGCCAGGTTGATCCGTGCCGAAGCAACAATCTGCTGCACCTCTTCTTCCGAGAGGCCATACTCGCGGATAAGCTTTTGCGCTCGTTTACTCGTCAAGTCGAGTTGCATAGCGTTATTCCTGCTGATGCACCCGACGCTGCAAGGATCCGACGGTCGGACATGCAGCGAAGTGTAAGTGCTTATTAGGATAGCATAGTGTATGCTATCTGTCGAATCAGGAACCGTAGGACTAAATTCCTTAACTCTTTCTCCACCCTCCCGGCGCGCCTGCGGAAATCCTGGCTGCGTTGACCTGCTCATAAATCTGGACAGTTTCGCGGGCCACACGCTCCCACGAAAAGGTAGCAGCGTGGGCCAGTCCACGGGTGCGCAGGTCGGTGCGCAGGGTCGGCTCGAACAACATGCGTTCGAGTGCGGCGGCCCACGCGCCGGGGTCGTCCGGGTCAACCAGCAAGGCCGCATCGCCCACCACTTCGGGCAGACTGCTGGCAGTGCTGGCAACCACCGGCGCACCACAGGCCATGGCTTCGAGTGGCGGCAGACCAAAACCTTCGTAGCGACTGGGGAAAGCGAAGGCGGTGCAGGTCTGGTAGAGCAGTGGCCCGTCGCTATGTGGCACCTCGATGCGCCGCACAACTGCGCCCAAGTCCAGATGTGCAATCAGCCCATCGATATCGGGGAAGAGCCGCTGATCGCCGCCGAGCGCACGTCCGGCGATTGCCAGCACCGCCGGGAAGCGCCCGCGCTGGTGCAGGAGTGCTACCGCCCGCAGCAGCACTGCCAGGTTCTTCCGGACATCCAACCCGCCTACATAGTACAGAAACGGCTCGTGCAGGTTGTAGCGGGCCGCCACGCTTGCCAGGGCTGCGCCCCGGTCGGCGGGTGGCAAGTAGCGTTCATCGGCAGCCAGCAGGGTTGCGCTCACCCGCTGGTGCGATATGCCAATCATTGTTACAATATCATTACAACTATAGTGCGAAAATGTGATAACATGATCTACCTCTCTTGCCGTGTGTCGTACCAGCGACATATAAAGACGAACACGAGAGTTTCCCCGATATTCTGGCAGTACGAGCGGAATAACATCGGGGATTGTTGTCACCAGAGGTACGACGCTTTGTAGTGGAGGTGCAAAGTACGGCACATGGATCAAGACAGAGGTCTGGTCACGATTATTTCGGTGTGCGAGCCGCGCCGTTTCGGGAACACTGAGCTGTTCGAACCATAATTTTGCAAGATTGGTGCTGTATCGGTCGAATGGGGTGCGTAGCACGAGTTGCGATATGTCGGGGGAAGGGAGCGCATCCCGACCTTGCAACGACGCAGCAGGGATCAGCAGCGTATAACGATGATGTGGCGCAATCCGTGGGAGCCATCGTACAAGCCCATGCACGTATTGCCCACTGCCGACCGTTGGTTGTGTCCAGAAACTGCCATTGATAAGAACGTGCATCGGTAATAACTTTATGTGAGGTAGAAATGAATAACCATCAGGCTGCGTCTATTTTATCACTGCACAACCGTTTGCTCACGCTCAAGCTCCTGCCCCGCACCGGTTGGCTTCAGCGCGGTCAGGTCAATCCGGAAAGCGTCGCCGAGCATTCGTTCGGTGTAGCAACAATGGCTCTGTTTGTTGGTGATCAGGTGCCCGATATTGACCGGGGGCGCTTGCTGTCGATTGCGTTGCTCCACGATATGGCCGAGGCCCTGTTTGGCGATTTGCCCGTTGGAGCGCGGCGCTACTTTGGTATCGAGGCCAAACACGAGGCCGAACGACTTGCCATGCAGGAATTGCTGAGCGAAGTACCCAATGCCGCCGAGTATCTGGAGTTGTGGGACGATTATGCCGCACGCGCTAGCCGTGAGGCGCGGCTGGTCAAACAACTTGATCGGCTGGAAATGCTGGCCCAGGCTGCGGCCTACGAACGGGCCGGTAACCGCAACATGGATGAGTTCTGGCAGGATTTTGATGAGGGCTGGAGCGAAGAGTTCCCCATCATCCAGGAACTTGCGGACGAACTGCGGATGCAGATTATTCGTCGAAACGTTTAGCTTTACCAACTTCACACCGCTGCTGCTACAATACCACCGGATGTACGCCCGGTTATGCGGGGCTGTCCAGACCGGATGGTTCGGTTGAGCCTGCATATATCTGCTGACATTGGGGGCAGATATGGGTGCCCCGCTGCCCCACGACCAGACGGACAATTGCTGTGCCACAACGCGAGCAAGGCTGCCCGACGTTTGTTTTGCCATACACCATAAAGTAGTGCTGGTTCTCGCCGCTCTGCCCATAGCCCGTGCGATAGTCGCGCAGGGTACTGCCCTTATTCTGTACCGCCTGCGTGAGCACCGTACGGATTGCTTCATACAGTGCGGCAATCTCGCGCTGCGTCAGGCTTGCAGCAAGCCGCAACGGATGCAGCCGCGCCCGCCACAGCGACTCGTCTACGTAAATATTGCCCAGCCCTGCAAGCACCGCCTGGTTGAGCAGCAACGGCTTAAGCTGTGCCCGTCGTCCGCGTAACAACGCTGCCAGCACCTCTTCGGTAAAGGTCTCGCTCAATGGCTCTGGCCCGTGCCGCTGATCAAGCAGCACCAACCCTGCCGCATCGAGCAGGCGCACCCGCCCGAATTTGCGCGTGTCGTGAAAGAAGATCCGCCGCTCATCATCCAGCCGCAGCACCAGATGGGTATACACATCGGCGGGCATATCGGGCGGATGCACACTGACACTGCCCGACATACGCAGATGAATCGCCAGCGTCCAGCCTGCATCCAGCGTCAGCAGCAGCCACTTGGCCCGCCGCCCAACTGCCACAATCTGGCGACCAGGCAGCAGCGCATGAAACTCGGCGGGCGTTGGTGTTTCGATCATACGCTCCCAGTCGAGCTTTTCAATTGCCACAATCTGCCGCCCGATCACCTGTGCGGCGAGGTCGCGGGCAGCCGTTTCAACTTCGGGTAATTCCGGCATAGGTCTCTTCTTTTTCCACTTATGCAATACTCTGCTTCACCAGCCAATCGTGGATCATCTGGGCCGTCTGGCGGTAGCTCTTCTCCAGCATCAGGTCGTGGCCGGCCTCCGGTACCATAAAATAATCGGCCCCATAATAAGCAGCAGTAGCCCGCACCGATGGCTCATCGGTGGCCCGGTCGCGTTCGGCTCCCAACACCAGCAGCGGGAAGTGTACTTTTTCGGCAGGCTTCCACAGCGGCGGGGTATATTGTAGCAGCACCAACCCCGACTCCGGGCCGAGCTTTGCGTGCAGTTCTTGTGGTGTCAGCACGGCTCCTTCGGTCAGAAACCAGTTGAAGGCTACCTGTGGTGTCCGTACCGCCGGGGTTGCCGAAAAACTGAGCCAGCCGAGCACCGCCCCCCACGGGTCTTCCTGCATAGCACGTGCTATTGCCGGGTGCATATCGTGCGAATGCCACGGCGCAACCAGCACCGCAGCGGGCAGGTCGCGGTTGCTGACATACCGAAAATACCACTGTGTCAGCGCCCCGCCCATACTGTGCCCCATCAGCACCGGACGACGCGGCAGCCGCTTGATTTCGCTCATCAAACATTCAAAGTAGTAGTTCAGCGTACACCACCGGATCGGGCGTTGGGCTGGCGACTGGCCATGACCGGGCAGGCTGTGCGCGTGGCTCTCCCAGCCCCACTCGGCAAACAGTTCTTGCCAGTATTGCCAGCACCACGCCCCGTGCCACATGCCGTGCTGCAACAGGAGCGGTGTTTCGAAGCGGCGATACGTGGGCGAGTACACCACACGCTCAATGCCATCTTCCACGGTTCGAGTCACTGTGTAGTTCATCGATCAACCTCACTGGTTACTCACGCCATTCTTTTGCACCATCGGCCCAGTGTTCCTGTTTCCAGATCGGAGCAATCTCTTTAATACGATCCATGATATACTCAGCGGCTTCAAACGCGGCGTGGCGATGGGGAGCCGCCACCACCACCAGCACTGCCGTTTCGCCAATCTCCAGCACGCCGATCCGGTGATGCACTGCTACCCGCCCGATCTCCCAGCGAACCTGTGCTTCTTCGGCAAGCTGTCGCAGCACGGGCGCGGCCATACCGGTATAGGCTTCGTAGCTCAGACGGGCCGTTGCCCGCCCGCCAAAGTTGTTCCGCACAATGCCCGCAAACGTCACCATTGCACCATCGTCGGCAGTCTGCGCCCACGCAACCAGCGGGGCCGGGTCGAGTGGCTGCTCGGTGACCAGGAAGGGATCGAAGTTAGTGCCACCGCTCACGGGTGGGATATACGCCACTTCGTCACCGTCGTGCAGCACGGTGCTCGCATTGCTATATTCCTGATTGACCGCCAGCATCACCCGTCCGGTATAGTGTTGCAGGCGTGGGTATGTTTCGGTCAGGCGCTCCCACAGCATCCCAACCGTTGTATCAGGCTCGACCGTGAGGCGTAGTTCGGATGTACCAACAATGTCGCGGTGGCCTGCAAAAAAACGTACTGTTACAGTAGGCATACCATTATTCCTCTCGCAATTCGGGCGGCCCGTCGCCGGTGGGCCGCAGTGCCTCTGCCTCAACTTTGCGCCAGAAATGGCTGAACCGACGCGGCGCTGCATCGCTCCAGCCAACCAGCGGCGGCGGCGAATGCACTACTACCCGCACGTTACCGCGCAGTAGTCCCAGGTACGTCGCGAAACGCGGCGATACCGACGCGCTGACGTGGACTTCGTCGCCGCCGTGTGCGCGGCAAAAGTCGAGCACCTCATCAACCACCACGCCGCGCCGTAGTTCGTGGGTGCGCCCTTCCAATGCTTCGATGGCGCTTTCGTAGATAAACATAAGTCGCTTGAAGCTCAGCCGGGCCTGTTTCAGCAACGGCTCGTCAAATACAAATACGGCAGGCGCGGCAGGATGTGCCACCAGTGCTGCATCGTACGGGCTGAGACTATCTCCGTGTAGCCAGACAATCGGCGTCGGCATCGGTATACTTTCTAGGGTTTGTTGCGAATTGCATTGTGTGGCGATATTTCAATATCGATCAGATGGGCCTTGCAGAAGGTGAAGAGCAGATCGAGCGCTCCTGCAATGCCTGCGCCAAGAATAAGGAACCACGAAAACACCGACGTGAAATGATTATGTTTATGGTTGCGAAACACAACATGCAACCCGACGTGAATGATACAAAAGCTATTCAACCCGACTATCCAACCTGCGCGGGCGGCCCCGATCAGGCCCCAGAAGATCAGGATATACAGGGGCACGTGTATCGCTGTAAAAATCAGGTAGGCCGTTGCTTCGGGCAGACGCAAAAAGAGCGGAAAAATGTTCCACTCCTTCAGCCAGATCGCATCCATCTCGTGCGTCAGAATAAACGCCAACCCCACATAAAAGAAGAAGTGCTCTGGCATTGCGCTTCCCTGTTGTGCCACGCTAGCGGCGCGACTGCTGCCCTCTGCGCTGCCCGCCCTGTTCCAGTTCCTCCTGCGACATCCCGAACAGGTCGCGGGCCAGTTGCTCATAGGTGGCATCAAATGGGCACCCCCCCGAAGCGAGCGGGCAGCGTTTGCAATACTCGCCATCGCTGAACTTCTCCACATTCTGGCGGTTGAAGTAGTAGGGCTTATGGCTGAATGTGCTGCCCACCCACTGCCACGACAGGCTATTCGAGGCTGGGTCGCCATCTAATAAATGAGTATAAAACAACTCGGCCCCATCGCGCCAGTCTTCACCGCGCCAGTGTTGCAGATACGCCGCAAACCACATCCGCGCATGGTTGTGCATATAACCTTCGCGGTACAGTTCACGTAGCGACTCGTCCATACACACCAGACCGGTGGTCGCCTGTAGAATATCGTCGGGCAGAGAGCGGCGCGTGCCGTTGCGCGGCACCTTCGGCGGCTCGATATCCTGATGTATTCGGTTGCCGTATTCGGCATACACAAGCTGCCAGAACTGCCGCCATGCCAGCTCGTTTATATATTTGGTGGTGTCCCGCCCTGCTCCAAAGCGTGTCAGGATATAATCGCGTATTTCTGCCAGTGCCAGCACACCATGCCGAATGTAGGGTGATAGAAACGAGATACCGCGCTTTGTCACATGGTTGCGGGTAGTCCCGTAGCGTGTGACATCAAACTGCCGCAGCCGGGCGATGGCGGCGCGTCGTCCGCCGATGGTGGCGGCAGGCACCGCCTCACCGCTATACAGCCCTTCGAGCGCCCCCGCCAGATACGCCGCACGTTCGGCGCGGGTGGCGTGGTTGGTTTCCAACTTCATTGGTTATGCTTCTAGACTTGACTCGACCACTCGGAGCACAACTTCTTCTGGTACGTCGTCGCGCACGGTTACACGCCCAATCGCCGTGGGCACTATCCAGCGTACCTTCTTGCGCTGTACCTTCTTGTCGCGCAGCGTGAGCGCCACCAGTTGCTGCGGGTTGCTCCCACGCGGAAAAAGTGTAGGCAGACCGTAGGCGTACAGAAGCCGTTGCTGCCGTTCGCGTTCGGCAGCAGAGAACATGCCAAGCTCCACGGCGATCCCCGCCGCCGCGTGCATGCCAATTGCCACCGCTTCGCCGTGCAGCAGCCTGCCGTAGCCAGTCGCCGCTTCGAGCGCGTGGCCCAGGGTGTGCCCATAGTTCAAGATCATCCGTAGCCCCGCCTCACGCTCGTCTTCGCTCACCACACCCACCTTGACCGCTGCCGCCTGCCGGATGACCGCTCCAGTCAATGGCTCTGCCAGATCGTTGAGGGCGGGCGCGTGCGCTTCCAGTTTTGCAAAGAGATTGGCATCGCGGATGACACCATGCTTGATGACTTCGGCCCAACCTGCCGCCAGTTCGCGGCGGGGCAGGCTGCGCAGGGTTAGTGTATCAGCCAGCACCAGGCGCGGGTGGTGGAACGCGCCCACCAGATTCTTACCAAGCGGATGGTTGATGCCTGTCTTACCGCCGATTGCCGCATCGACCATTGCAAGCAGCGTGGTGGGCAGTTGCACAAACGCTATGCCACGCAGCACGCTCGCCGCCACAAAGCCCGCCAAGTCGCCCACCACCCCACCACCGAGCGCCAGCAGCGTGTCGCGCCGTTCAACGCCGTTTTCGATCAGCCAGCCGCACACCTGCCAGTATTGCTCAATGCTTTTGCTAGCCTCGCCCGATGGCACCATAAAGCTATAGACCGTGTGGCCCGCCGCCTGCAAGCGCTCGACCAGCGGCGCACCATACAGCGACCACACCACATTATCGCAGACCAGCCAGAACACCCCGCCGCTGCTGTGGGTCGCAAGCTGTGCGGGCAGCGTTGCGAGGCCATTCGGCTCGACCAGCACCGGGTAGCGGGCGGTGGGGGTAGTAACAATCAGGGTATCAGTCACAGTGCTATCCTTTAATACTATGTTGCATATACACCCTGTCGCTACTTTAGCACTTCTCCAAATAGCACCGCCACCGGACAGGTAAAACTGGGCAGCAGCGGCGAAGTCAGCGCATCCTCCGCAAAGAGCGTGGAAGTCTGTTTGAGCGTAGCCTGTTCGCGGCGGTATACTTCCACCTGCCGCAACCGCCAGTCCACAATCCAGTACTCCTGCACCCCGCGCAGGGCATATAGCTTGCGCTTGGTCTGGCGGTCGCGCTGCTCGTTGCGTAACCCCGGCGACAACACCTCGATCACCAGTTCGGGCGCGGCGTGGAGCTTGCCATCTTCGTGCAGCGCCGTTGCCAGTCGCTCATTGCTAATCCAGATCACATCCGGCGCTACATCATCGTCATCGGCAAAGATCAGACCTGGTGCGCCCGTTGCCACTCCTGCGCCAGTCTGAAAGTTCCATGCCTCCAGAAAGGCGATTAGCCTTGAACAGGCCAGTTGGTGGTGCCAGTTGGGTTGCTTTGACACGTGCAGTTCTCCGTTGATGATTTCATAGCGCTTGCCATCGTCGGGCAGCAAGTCCAGGTCTGCCGAGGTCATACGGGAACTATCGGCGGTGTCGGGTTGGTTGTACACTGGTTCCATCGGGTACTCCTTATATTGTCACAAGCGGGCCGGTCAGCAGGGCATCAAGCGTGGCACCAGGCTGGAATACCGCCTCGCCAGGGGGCACAATCAGCAGCCCGTTGGCGCTCCGCAGCGAGAGCAGGCGGCTGCTAATCTGGGGGCCAGTGCTGCGTGCCACCAGTTGCCCATCCTGCCATACAACGATGATACGCTGATATTCGGGGCGGTCGGGCGAGGGGCGGATTGGTTCGCTCAGCGCCACCTGCACCCGTGGGCGGTCGGGGCGGGCATCGCCCTGCAAGCGGCGCAGCGCCGGACGCACAAACACCTCAAACGAGACTAGCGACGAGGCCGGAAAGCCGGGCAACCCGAACGCAAGCTTGCCATCAACGGTGGCAAAGGTAGTGGGCTTACCGGGCTTAAACAGCACCCGCCCGAAGTGGATGGTGCCCAGTGCGGCCAGCAGTGGCTTGATCAGGTCGCGGGTGCCCATCGAAACGCCGCCACTACTCAGCACCACATCGGCCTGCTCGAAGCCGCGCAGCAGCGCGGTGCGTTGTACGTCTTCGTCGTCGCGGGCAATGCCGAGCGAAATTGGTTCGCCGCCTGCCTCGCGGATTGCCGCGAGCAGGGCATAGCGGTTGCTGTCGCGCACTTCGCCGCGTGTGCGAGGGCATCCGGCTCAATCACCTCGTCGCCGGTGGACACGATAGCCACGCGGGCCGCCGATAGACCGTGACGCGGGTGATACCAACCATCGCCAGCAACCCGACCTCTGCCGCGCCAAGTACCGCGCCCTGTGGCACAATCAGCTCGTGAAGGCCGACATCCTGCCCGACCGTGCGAATGTTCTGCCCGCTGCGGATGTCGCGCTGCACTCGCAGCATCCCGCCCTGCTCCTCGGTTTCTTCCACCATCACCACCGCATCGGCTCCGTCGGGCAGTGGCGCGCCAGTCATAATCCGCACCGCAGTGCCCGCCGCAACGGTGGCGGTATCGCTGCCGCCCGCTACCACCTCGGCCAGCACGCGCCGCTCGGCACGGCCATCGCTGGCCTGAAGCGCGTAGCCATCCACTACTGACTTGGCGACATCGGGCATTGCTTCGCTCGAATGCACATCGGCGGCGAGCACCCGTCCGGCGGCTTCCAGCACACTGATCGCTTCGGTGGGGAGGGGCGCACTGTGCGCGGCGATGATCTGCTGTGCCTCGGTGACGGGCACCATCGGGTAGGGCGATTCGCGTTGCAAACTCTTCATAAGATAGGTTCCTCAAGCTGTTTCAAGCGCTTCGTTGCCGCAGTGAATATCTTCATTGTACCATTTACGCGGGGGTTGGCTCTGGTGGTATCTGCGCTGTTGTGTATCTAATACAATCGAAGGAGATGTGCCTTATAATAATACCTGACTCTTATTAGTAGGCTCCCTCGAAAGGACTCTGTCATGCGCTCATTCCTCATCCGGCTGGTGTGTCTGTTGTCCATCGGCAGCAGTGTGCTGCTCCTCGGCTCCGCCTGCGCCAATCCCGCCGTTTCGCAAGTGGCGACCCCAATCCCCGCAACTGATTTGGTGATTGTCTCGCCGTATCGTACTAACGATTTCCCAGTAGATACTATGACTCCCCCTACAGCACGAGAGGTGATTGCCGAACTTTTTGGTGTCAGCACCGTAGATGCCGCCCAACTTGATACTGCGGTACACGAGCAACTGTCGCTAGAATTTATCTTCCCCAACTTTGCAACCCTCGACATCCCCCAGGGAGAGTTTGAAGCGCTCCCGGATGACTATCTGCGGCAGCTAGTTATCAACCTGAATGGCCCGGTTGCTACTGCCACAGCCCGGATTGATACTGATTTATCCAGTTCAGATTTGTCCATTGGGCAGGTTGATGGTGAAACCATTATTTATGGGTGGGTTAAGGCAGCCTTAAGCTACCCCAGTGGAGCTACAACTGATATGGGGATTTATGTCATGATATCTGCCACACGCCAGGAGGGGGCATATTCTGTACAAATAAGTAACTTTAGCCACACTAACCGGTATCTTCTTCCGTTCGGTTATCTTCAATACACCGACACGATGTATCGGCTCCAGGGCATCGATCCTGAAGCATTACGGAAAAGTTCTCAGTAGGATCGATTTCTGCCATCTTGGTAGTGGGTTATCTTTAGTTTTATATAGAAACCAGAAATATGAAGAAGCAAGCACGACTATCGCTCCTTGTGTTATGCATTATTGCACTGATGTTCGTTACACCCGGCGATCAAGCATTGCTGCAGGAAAGTGGCGGTGGACGGTAGCCCCCTCACACCAGCGGCGAGAGCCGCGCCAGTTCGCGCCGTAGTTCCTCAATCTTGGCAGGTGTACCATCCACCTCGTGCAAGTCGTAAAGCTGATGTTTGCGCTGCGCCAGTTCTGCACAGAGATGGTAGAAGTGGCGCGTCGTGCCAAGCCGTCCCCGGAAGATCGACCGGAAGCGGGCCGCGCTCTGCGCCCACGCCGAGACAGCCGTCTGGTATTGCTTCTCAGTAATAATGCCGTTCTGCACCTCTTCGTGCAGGTACTTCGTCAGCCAGTGCCGCTCGCGGGCTGTTGCCCACAGAATGACAAAAAACATCATCGCCCAGCCTGTCCAGTCTACCAGTAGCGTTGCCAGCAACCCGCCCAACCCGAACGGCACCGCCAGCAGCAACACCATCGAGTTGTGCAGCCCATGCACAAACACCGCGATGCCCCACCCTATTACAGGGGCTGCTAGCTTGACCAGCACATCGCGGTTGAGGCGAGTAATCGCAAAGCCGATGCCGATGAATACAGTATAAAAGGCATGGCCCCACGCGCCCAGGACAACGCGCAAGAAGAACAGCGTGAGCATCCCCTCGAAACCATCAACCAGATAGCCCTGGAAATAGAGATACAGGACATTCTCGGTGGCCGCAAAGCCTAGCGCGGTGACACCGGCGTACACAATGCCATCCAGCACCGAGTCGAACTCGTCGCGGAAGAAGAGGAAAATAATAAAGACTGCCAACCCCTTGAGCGATTCTTCCACCAGTGGCGCACCAATGGCAGTGCCCGCAAAGCTCGTCAACGCTTCTGATCCCGTCAGGAAAAAGATGCCAAGCTCAAAGATGATCCCGAAGAATAGCGCCCCGATCACGGCGACAATCGCGCCCCACAGAAACACCCCGATTAGTAATCGACTCGGTTCCTTTTCGTAGCGGTCGAGCCAGTAGAGTACCCAGGCATACAAGAGACCGGGCACGAAGCTGAGCAGCACAGCAACAAGAAATGCGCCCATAGACAACTTCGCTCCAGTGGTTGCGATGCATATGGTATGCATCTTGCGGTGTTATGCGTATTATACCCGCTTAATCCACCCTTCACACCATGGCGCGGTACGGCGTGTTATACTGAACCGGGAAGAACTATTATCAGGTATCATATGCCAGCAGAACGATTACACAAAGCATTAGCACGGGTTGGCGTCGCATCGCGCCGCGACTGCGAAGAACTGATCGCCGCCGGACGGGTGGCGGTCAATGGGCGCACCGTGCGCGAACCCGGCGCGCGGGTTGATCTCGATCAGGACGATATCCTGGTGGATGGGCAACCCCTGCCACAGCCCAGTGAACGGGTGTACTATCTGCTGCATAAGCCGGTGGGTGTTGTCTCCACTGCCGACGATCCCCAGGGACGGCCCACCGTGGTAGAACTGGTAGAGACTGCGGCCCGTATCTATCCGGTAGGACGGCTCGATGCCAATAGCGAAGGGTTGCTGCTGCTGACCAACGACGGCGAGTTGACCCATAGCCTTACGCATCCGAGCTTTGAAGTTGAGAAAGAATATCGTGCCCTGCTTGACCGCACCCCGGACGCGGAAGACCTGCGTATCTGGCGCGGTGGTGTGGTGCTGGATGGCCTGATGACTGCGCCCGCCTGGGTTGATGTGCAGGAGCGCACCGACGATGGCACCTGGGTGCGGATTGTGCTGCGCGAAGGTCGCAAGCGCCAGATCCGCGAGGTGGCGCGCACACTGGACTATACGGTGCTGCGGCTCATCCGGGTGCGTGAAGGCTCGATTACTCTGGGCGAGCTTGCGCCGGGTGAGTGGCGCACCCTGACAGCGGAAGAGGTCGAAGAGCTACGCGAACACGCGGCGAAACTCCCCATCGAGGCGCGACCGTCATATGGTGGCCCGCTCGATTTTTCTGATCAGCCGCGTTATGGTTATGGGCGCAGCCGTCGCGACGACGACGACCGCAGCCTGCTCACCGGCGGCGACGACTACGAGATCCTTGCGAGCGTGGCGACGGACAACCTCGACGCGTTGATCACAGAAGCGGCCGCAAGCGGCGTTGCCGTCACGATATCGGGCGCATCGAGCCGGGCGAGGGGAGGGCGGCGTTCATCGGAGCGGACGGACATCCGCTTGTCTTCGCGCGCGCCTCCTTCAGCCATTTCGATTAGAGCAGGGTGAATTGACGTGGAATCGACCCTCCTGCTCGTCTTCGCCCGCGAAAGCGGGCGATCGAGTAAACACAAACGCTCTCCGTGATTACTGGATGCCCCGCCTCCGCGGGGCATGACCGCCGCGGGCGAGGCGGGAACGCGCCAACCCCAAATCAAAGCTCTGGCATGAGCGCATCA
>JAAUSQ010000002.1 GCA_012033195.1 Chloroflexaceae bacterium | reverse complement strand
ATTATCTCGACCAGCCGACCGTTCGGGCCGATTGCCCACTCACGATCAACCCCGCTTCTTCCAGTTTGGCGCGGTAGCTGTTGTTAAACTCGAAGCGGTGGCGGTGGCGCTCCATCACCACTTCGGCACGGTAGGCCGCTGCGGTGCGTGTCCCCGGCATCAGCATACACGGATATACACCGAGCCGCATGGTGCCGCCCTTATCAACAATATCACGCTGATCAGGCATCAGGTCGATCACCGGATGGCGGGTGTGCTCATCAAACTCGGTGCTGTTTGGCTCGCGGCTCCGCAGCACGTGGCGGGCAAATGCGATGACCGCACACTGCATACCGAGGCATAGCCCCAGGTACGGAATACGGCGCTGGCGGGCATAGTCGGCAGCCATAATCTTGCCTTCCACGCCCCGGTCACCGAAGCCACCCGGTACCACAATGCCGTCCACATCGGCGAGATACGGTTCGGGGCCGTCCTGCTCGATATCTTCCGACGAGATCCAGCGAATGTCGATATCGGTTTCCTGATGTACACTGGCGTGCCGCAGCGACTCAACCACACTCATATATGCGTCGTGCAGTTCAACATACTTGCCAACCAGCGCCACCGTAATCGTCGGCTTGGGCTGCTTGATCATCTGTACCATCGCTCGCCACTCCGAAAGCTCCGGCGGGCTGGCCTGATGCAGACTCAGCCGTTCCACCAGATAATCGCCCAGACCAGCTTCTTCCAGCACCAGCGGCACTTCGTAAATCGTTTCAACCGTTTGCACTGGAATAACGGCCCGCACATCTACATCCGAGAAGAAAGCGACCTTCTCACGAATACCATTCGGGATCGGGTAGTCGGCGCGGCACAGAATAACATCGGCATTGATGCCGAAGCCCCGCAGTGCCGTTACCGAATGCTGGGTCGGCTTGGTCTTCAGTTCGTCGGTGGCGGCGATGTGCGGCAGCAGCGTCACGTGAATATACAGCACATTGTCGCGCCCGACATCCCGCCGCATTTGCCGAATAGCTTCCAGGAACGGTAGCCCCTCAATATCACCAACCGTGCCGCCAATTTCAACAATCACCACATCGGCAGCGGTCTGCTTGGCCACCGATGCAATCCGCGCCTTAATTTCGTTGGTGATGTGGGGTATAACCTGTATCGTGCCACCCAGATAATCGCCGCGTCGTTCTTTCTGGATAACATCGGAATAAATCTGTCCAGTCGTCACGTTGCTCAGTCGCGACAGGTTCTCATCAATAAAGCGTTCGTAGTGTCCCAGGTCGAGGTCGGTTTCAGCACCGTCTTCGGTCACAAACACTTCGCCGTGCTGAAACGGCGACATCGTCCCAGGATCAACATTCAGATATGGATCGAGTTTCTGGATCGAGACGCGTAGCCCGCGACTCTTCAACAATCGGCCTATCGAGGCAACACTGATGCCTTTCCCGATTGATGAGACAACCCCACCTGTCACGAAGATGTACTTAGCCATAATAGTGTCTTCTCCTTGCTCACATACGATGAGTCTGGAAAATTAGGAACGAGAGGCTTCAAGCGACGTATGACACAAGCTCTTGCCCGAATTGAATTGATCCTGCTGCAACGTTATCTACAGTACAACCTGTGTCCCCGATATTTTCTGCAAAATCTCTGGTTGATTTAAACGACAAATAAAGATTACCTATCGGGTTGCGTATCGTACGACCACACTCCAGACGCGCTTGAGAACTACACTTATATATACGAAAAACCCCCACGAATGTCACGATATACAGTTAACAAACGATTACAAGATTATCGTTTGTAGCCAGCTTTGGCGAAGCGTGGGTGTTCCCTGCATTCCAGACGAATGGGTACGTCCTGTATTCTATTCGATAGAACGTCGTTGCAAGGATTTTTTTTCACACTACACGACTTTTTACACCTCGAAATACAATCAACTGGCCCCCGGTGTAATCACCAGAATGCGTGTCTCTTCGCCTTCGGCAGGCAGGCTGGAGGGTGTGACGCTCAGTTTCTCTTCGGGTGTGACATCCTTCGCGCCGATCTCATTCGTAAATTTCTCAAGCGCGGTAAGTGCATATTCATCTGATAAACGATCAATGGCATAATAAATTGGGATAACAATGCGTGGTTCGATCTGCCCAATCACATTGATTGCCTCGGCGGGTGTCAGGGTGCCACCATCACCGACGGGCACAAACAGCACATCGATATTGCCGATATCTTCAAGCTGCGACTGGGTCAGTTCGTGGCTGAGATACCCCAGATGGCAGAAGACCACATCATCAAGATGAATAATATAAACGGTATTGAAGCCGCGCTCTTCGGCGGTACCTGCATCGGGGCGCGTACGCGTGCCCGTAATGAGCACACCGTGTACTTCGTATTCACCGGGGCCATCGATTACAAATATATCGTCGCGCACTGGACGCACCGCACCCGTTGCGTTGTGATGGGGATGGGCGTGGCTGATAGTCACAATATGTGCCGTCGGGCGACCCATATCCATACCAGCGCTGCGGTCGAACGGGTCGCACAGCACAATGCCATCGCGTCCCCGTAACCGCACGGCTGACAAACCAAAATACTGCACATCAGGCATAGTTGGTTCTATTCCTCTCTATCCTCAGCTTCGTCAACACCTGTCTGCTGTACTTCGTGCCAGAGTTCATCCAGAATGGGCCGGATAGTAGCAAACAGAAACCCGCGTCGCTGCAAGTAGCCCCCCAATCGGCGCTGAAACGCTGCCCGGTCTGGTGCATCCTGATACTTTCGTAGCACGCCGCGTGCCAGCGCCAACGCCCGTTCGCTATCATCGCCATGCAGGTCTTCGTCTGCCATCGTATGGTCGATAATGGTGCGGTCGATGCCCTTACGCAGCAGTTCGGTGCGCACCAGCGCTACCCCACGCGGACGATGGGTCTGGCGATTTTCAACCCAGAAGCGGGCAAAGGCTTCGTCGTTGAGCAGTTCAAGTTCGGTCAGGCGGGCAATCGCAGCATCGATGACGGGCGCGGCAAACTGCTTCTGCTGCAACTTCAGCCGCACTTCGGCGGTAGAGCGGGGGCGCGACTGCAAATAACGAAGCGCGGCCTGGAAAGCCTTATCGTGATGTTCACTGGCTTCCAGCCGCGCCCAAGCTGCTGCATCAATAAGTTTGCCTATATAGAGCGATTCACGGGTCAGAGTAGTAAGGCTAATGCCGATGGCGAACGTGTTTTCGATAAAAACATTGACTCGCTGCGGGTCATGTTCCTGCTTGCGCAGTGCTGTTATCTTCCCCTCCGGCATGCTTCTCCCAGACTGGTTTATTCCTCTCCATTAAACAGATCTGCCGCTGCACCATCCTCATCATTGCCACCGCCGCTGATGGCTGGCAACCCACCTGCAAAAGCTCGTTCACGAATCAGCCGCTCGATCTCGTCGGTAATCGCCGGGTTGTCGCTCAAAAAGGCCTTTACATTCTCGCGGCCCTGCGCCAGCCGATCTTCAGCCAGATAATACCAGGCACCGCTCTTGCGGATAATTTCGTACTTCACACCGATGTCAAGAATGTCACCGACACGCGAAATGCCCTCATTCCGCATGATATCGAACTCGGCCTGTGCGAAGGGCGGAGCTACTTTGTTCTTTACCACCTTCACCCGCGAACGCTGCCCGATCACTTCATCGCCCTGCTTCAAGGTTTCGATACGGCGAATATCCAGGCGTACCGAGGCATAGAACTTGAGCGCCTGCCCGCCCGTCGTGACTTCGGGTGAACCGAACATAACTCCGATTTTCATACGCAACTGGTTAAGGAAAATCACGGCGGTATGGCTCTTGCTGATAGCACCCGACAGCTTCCGCAGCGCCTGACTCATCAGACGTGCCTGCAAACCGGGCAGCGAGTCGCCCATATCGCCCTCAATTTCGGCGCGGGGCACCAGTGCTGCGACCGAGTCGATTACAATAATATCAACCGCGTTGGAGCGCACTAGCATATCACAGATTTCAAGTGCCTGTTCGCCCGTGTCCGGCTGCGATACCAGCAGGTTATCAATATCGATACCACACCGCGCACCATACACCGGATCGAAAGCGTGCTCAGCATCGATGAAAGCTGCCACACCACCGAGTTTCTGTGCTTCAGCAAGAATGTGCTGTGCCAGCGTCGTTTTTCCGCTACTTTCCGGTCCATAAATCTCGATGACGCGACCACGCGGTACACCACCAATGCCTAGGGCTAGGTCGAGGCCAATTGACCCAGTTGGCACGACTTCGATGGCCAGACGTGCGGGAGCCTCCCCCATCTTCATAATTGAGCCTTTGCCGTACTTACGGTCAATCTGACTCATTGCGGCGGCTAGCGCCTTCTCTTTTTCAGGCGTCATAGGCATAGTTATTCTGCGCTCCTTTGTGGTGTGCGACGGCGGGGGGTACCCTGAGTCACATATAAGCATTACTCTACTATATGCAGGATAGGCTGTCAATACCGAAAGATTGTTTGTATTATAGCACGTATGTTTTTATGCTGCAAGTTCGATGCCTAAATGTATACACTGCGTGCTATAATACGCCCCAGATAGCATGATGCCGTGTTGTCCATTGTGTATTGCTTGTATAATCGAGGATGTATCCATGCAACGGCGTGTTGTTGTGACAGGAATGGGCGCAGTCAGTCCGCTGGGGCTGGATGTGCCCGCACTCTGGGCAGGTATCCGCGAAGCACGCAGTGGTATTGCTCCGATTACCCTGTTTGATACCAGTGCGCTTGAAACGCGCTTTGCTGGCGAGGTGCGCGGCTTCGACCCAACCAACTTTATGGAGAAAAAAGAAGCACGCCGCACCGACCGCTTTGTACAGCTTGCCGTGGCAGCCACCCGCGAGGCGCTCGCCGCTTCAGGCGTGCAGATTACGCCCGCTATTGCGAACGCGGTTGGTGTTTATATTGGCAGCGGCATCGGTGGCCTGGAAACGCTGACCACACAGCACGAAGTCCTGCTCAACCGGGGACCCGTCGTGTTAGCCCCTTTCTGGTTCCGGCCATGATTACCAATATGGCAGCCGGTCAGATCTCCATTCTCACGGGCGCACGCGGCCCCAGCGTATGTATCACCTCGGCCTGTGCAAGTTCGGCCCATGCGATTGGCGAGGCTGCTGAGGCGATTCGGCGTGGCTGGGCAAAAGTGATGCTGGCCGGCGGCAGCGAAGCCCCGCTCACATTGCTGGGAGTGGCAGGCTTCAACGCCTCAAAAGCGCTCTCGACCCGCAACGACAGCCCCGCTACCGCCTCACGCCCCTTCGATGCCACCCGCGATGGCTTTGTTATGGCCGAGGGGGGCGCAATGCTGGTGCTCGAAGAGCTGACGTTTGCCCTCGAACGTGGCGCTCCAATCCTGGCAGAAGTGGTCGGGTATGGTATGAGCAGCGATGCCCACCATATCACGCAGCCGCCCCAGGATGGCGAAGGCGCGGCACGTGCGATGCAGATGGCCTTACGATCTGCAAACCTGGAACCTGCTGACGTTGATTACATCAATGCCCACGGCACCAGTACCCCGGTCGGTGATATTGCCGAAACAAACGCCATCAAGTATGTGTTTGGCGACCACGCCCGCACGCTGGCAGTCAGTTCCAGCAAATCGCAGCTTGGGCATATGCTCGGCGGGGCGGGCGCAATTGAGGCAATTGTGTGTATTCTGGCTATGCAGTATCATGTACTTCCACCCACCATCAACCTTCACGAACCAGATCCGCAGTGTGACTTGGACTATGTACCAAACGCCGCCCGTCCGGGCCAGGTCGATGTTGCGTTGAGCAACTCGTTCGGGTTCGGTGGTCATAATGTCTCGTTGATTGTCCGCCGCTACACCCCTACGCGTACCGGGTAGCCAGCGGTTAGTGATGGCTTATTGGGAGCAGGTACGCATCGTTACCCCTTCCTGAGAAAGGAGACTCCATCCATGGTTGCAAATGGACGCAGCCGCTATCAGATTCTCTGGGTGTTGTTCCTCGTCGGTACCGTGCTGCTCAGCGCATGTGGTGATGGCGCACCGGCAGCCCCCGAACCGTTGCCCACCGAGGCCCCTGTTGCGGACGCAGAACCAACCGCCGAGCCAGAACCGACCGCCGAGCCAGAACCGACCGCCGAGCCAACCGCAGCAGGGGCAGGGTCGCTCGAAGCTGTGCGAGATGCGGTGATCCGGATTGAGGCACAGGGCACCTTTATTGACCCTGAAGTGGGCTTGCAGTTGAATTCGGCTGGAAGTGGTTCGGGCTTTATCATCAGCCCCGACGGAATAGCCGTTACCAACAACCACGTTGTGACTGGTGCGGCGCTGCTGCGTGTTTTTGTTGGCGACGAAACCGAAGCCCGCAACGCCCGCATCCTGGGTGTATCGGAATGTTCCGACCTCGCCGTGATCGATATTGATGGTGATGGCTTCCCGTTCCTCGAATGGTACACCGAGACACCCGGTGTGGGCCTGGAAATATATGCGGCGGGTTTTCCGCTCGGTGATCCTGAGTTCACGCTAACCCGTGGTATTGTCTCGAAGGAACAGACTAGCGGCGAAACATCGTGGGCATCGGTTGACCATGTGCTGGAGCACGATGCTACCATCAACCCCGGCAATTCGGGTGGCCCACTGGTAACCGGTGATGGTAAAGTGGTTGGCATCAATTATGCTGGTAGCTCGGAAACAAGCCAGTATTATGCCATCTCGTACCTGGAGGCCCAGGAAGTGCTCGATCAGCTTCAGTCGGGCGAAGATGTTGACTCAATTGGTGTCAACGGCACCGCTGTAAGCGATGGCTTTGTATCGGGTATCTGGGTTGCCTCGGTTGAGTCTGGCTCGCCGGCCAGCAATGCTGGCATTCAGCCCGGTGATATTATGACCAGTCTGGAGCGCTTGATCCTGGCAACAGACGGCACGATGAGCGACTACTGCGACATTCTGCGCACCCGCAGCGCCGACGATACGATGGCAATTGAAGTGCTGCGCTATGCAACGGAAGAGCAACTGGCGGGCGAACTGAACGGCGACGAATTGGAAGTGCAGTTCTCGTTTGCGCAGGAATTCGCGGATGACGTTGGCGGCGACACGGGCAGCACCGAGACCGCCGCTGGATACGCCGAGTACACCACCCTGACGGATGACACTGGTGCGTTGCAGGTGGATGTGCCCGCCGAATGGAGCGATGTCAGCTAGGTGCGTGGACATTCAACGAGCAGGATGTTGGGGTGAGCATTGTGGCGGCCCCCAATCGCGAGAGCTTCTATGGCACCTGGGGCACGCCGGGTATGTTCTTCGGTGCGTCAAGCTCGCTGGTGGGGCAGACCGATATTAACACAATGCTGGATAGCGTGGACTTCTCGGAGAGCTGTTCGTACAGTGGGCGTGAAGCCTACGACGATGGGTTGTATACTGGTCAGTACGACCTGTGGACGGATTGCGGCGGCACGGCAACATCGTTCTTTGTGATAGCGATGGGGCCGGCTGATCAGTCCTTCCTGGGGTTGGTCCAGATCCAGGTAGTGGACGACCGCGACCTGGAAGCCCTCGACCGTATTATCCAGACCTTTCAGGTGGTCGGTACACTGCCATAAGGTAGCGCAGAACGTGTTTTGAGGTTGGCGGTGCGGCTTCAAGCCGCACCTGCCAGATACAGCAAGATGCGTAGCAAGTAAGAAGGAACGTATGAGCGAACATATCCAGGCAGCGTTACACATTACATTCCGCGACCCGTCCCTGCTTGACACCGCGCTCACCCATCGCTCGTACTGGAACGAACACCCGGAGCGTTCACCGGGTAAGGATTCGAATGAGCGGCTGGAATTCCTGGGCGACTCGGTGCTGAACATGCTTGCCGCCGAGTGGCTCTACAGCGCGTACCCCGACCGCAGCGAAGGCGAGCTATCGATGTTGCGCTCGGCACTGGTACGCACAACCACGCTGGCTCGCTTTGCCCATGAGCTAAACCTGGGGCGCTATATTCGGATTAGCCGGGGCGAAAAGTCGCAGCAGGCTCGCGAACGGCCCTCGCTGCTGGCCGATGCGTTCGAGGCGGTGATGGGAGCCGTCTACCTCGATCAGGGATTGGCTACAGTGCGTACTATTATCACCCCCTTTCTTGTACAGGAAATGCAACGTATCGAGGCGGGCGAGGGCGCGGTGGATCATCGCACCCGCCTGCAAGAATATATTCAGGGTCAGCACGGTGTTACGCCAGTCTATCAGGTGGTTGATGTCAGCGGCCCCGACCATCAGCGGCAGTTTACCGTCGAAGTGTTGATGAATGATACACTGCTCGGTCGCGGCGTGGGCACCAGCAAGCAGCAAGCCTCGCAGGATGCGGCGCGTGTCGCACTGGCGGCTCTTAAACAGAACGAAGCAGAATCATGAGGACATCATCACAGACAACCTCGTCCCCCCGTCGCCTGCTGGTGACAGGCGGCACGGGCTACCTCGGCGGCGCGGTGGTGCAGCAAGCGCTCCGGCAGCATTGGGACGTAACCGCAACCGCATTTAATCAGCCCCCCTTCACGCGCTTGGGTAGTGCATGGCACTCGGTCGATATTTGCGATGTAGCGGCGTTGTGTCAGGTGGTGGAGCATGTACGACCCGATGTCATTATTCATACCGCGTTTCGCCAGAACGACCCGAACATGTGGCAGACCAATGCACGCGGTTCCAAGCAGGTTGCAATTGCGGCGAGCAATGTGGGTGCGCGGCTCATCCACATATCAAGCGATGTTATCTTCGATGGCGAAAGCGAGCGCCCCTACACCGAAGCCGACCCGCCCAACCCGATCACGCCCTACGGCGAGTCGAAGGCCGACGCTGAACGGTTGGTATTGACCGTGCATTTGGCGGCGGTGATTGTGCGTACCTCGTTGATTTATGGATTCAATCCGGTAGATCGCCATACTCAGTTTATCCTGAGCGTTGCCGACGGGCAGAACGATGCGTGCCTGTTCCGCGACGAGCTGCGCTGTCCGGTCTATGTCGCTGATCTGGCGGCGGCCCTGCTGGAACTGGCGGGCAACACCTTTCAAGGCATTATCAATCTGGCAGGAGCCGAAACCGTCAGCCGCTACGAGTTGGGCACGTTGCTCGCAGCCTACCACGGGCGCGACCCTGCACGCATCGTCGGCGGCCTGAGCAGCGAGCACAGCGTGCGGCGTCCGCGCAACTGCGCCCTTGATATCGCTCTGGCACAACAAATGCTACACACACCTCTGCGAGGGATACGGGCAGTGCTGGCAGCCGGGAAGCCCTGACAGACAGGTTGCCCCCGTCCTCATACCAATGCTATAATGACAGATAGTGCTGTACATTCCTCGTACACGGTAATCAGCATTGTTGAAACAGGGAGCCAGGATATGCCCACTAAGTATAATCCTGCACAGGCGATGGCGCGTCTCCTCCTGGGCAGCGTTGTGATTGGAATAGAAACCTTTGAGAAGCAACTCCGGCTGTGGGAAGCCGAGACCACGCGGGTGTTGTCGCAGCCTGCCGAAGAAGATGCTATCGCCCGCTCAACCCCGCCCGATGCAGCAACCACCCTGCGCTATGCCATGCTGGGGGCCTTGCTCGAAGCACAACGCCGCCTGCCCCGGCAAGGCTGGCACCAGATCGAGCGCCACACGAACCACTCACTGCATACCCTGCTGCACAACCTGGAAACCAACCCCGACTTGGCTCCACTGCGTGAGCAGTTCAACCGCTGGCTTGCACGTGGCGAGCACGAGGTTAACCGCTGGATTGAGCAGGGCCGCGCCGAAGAACTCCGCAGCCGCGCCTTTGTCGAAACAGCAGCGCGAGTCGTTGCCCAGACCTCCATTCACGAAGTAACCCAGAACGAAGAGGTACGCGAACTGGTGCAACGCCAGAGTGTTGGGCTGGCAAACGAGGTGGTCGAAGAGGTGCGCGAACACACCATCAGCCTTGATCTCTATGTTGAGCGGTTGGTGCGCGGCTGGTTCGGTCTCGATCAGCGCGAGGCAGTGCCCGAGTCGCCCTTTGCGGCAGTGCTGCATGGACAGAACGCCGATAAAAATAAACAGAGGTAACAGACAGAACTATGCCGACGCCACGCCAGCGCATGATCCATCGGGGGATGCTTGGCCACTATGCCGGGGTTTTCTCGCGGTTGGTAGCACTCATTATTGATGTGGTGCTGTTCCTATTAACGCTAAGCCTGATCACGCTTGTGATGAATAACTTTGCCGATTTTATCCGGTTGACGACCGGTTTTAATATTGCCCAGTTTGTCAGCGATCAAATGCCCGATATTGCGATTCCAGCATGGCTTGCCAATCTCTCTGGCTTTTTGCTCAGCAGTGCTTTTCTGTATGCGCTGCTCGAAGTCTTCTTTTTATCGACCGCAGGCCGCACCCCTGGCAAGACATTTATGGGTATCCGCGTTGTCAATTCCGAAGGACGGCACCCCTCGCTCTTCCAGTCGATTGTGCGACAGCTTGGCAAGTATCCCTCGGCGCTGCTGCTGCTGAGCGGGTTCTGGTGGGTACTGTTTGATGGACGGCGGCAAGGCTTGCACGACAAGCTCGCTCGTACCTTTGTGATTTATACCTGGGATGCGCGCCCCGACGAAACCTTCCTTGTAGAGCAGATCAGAAGTCTACCTGAGCCGCCTCAGAAGCAACGCTAACTTCGACGGGTGGCGCTGCGGCATGCTTGGGATTGTTCTGCAACGGCGTAGCACGGGCACCCACCCGCTGCGCTTCATCAGCACAATCAGGGCGTGGTCGCGCCAGAAGAGCAGCCAGCGTAGCCCGTAGTACACCCGCTGATAGAGCTTGCTGCGCCGCACAATGTCATAATCAATAAACACAATCCACCCATCGGTGGTGAGCAGCAAGTTCTGGGCACGCAGCAGGTTGCGCTCCATTAGGAAGCTCCACAGCCGCTGCGGGAAGCGGTGCGGCGCATTCAGCCGGATGCGCTCTTGCTTGCTGGCACTGGTGCGCCCGTACAGGTCGGGCATTTTGCCCTGCTCGCGGTACATCATCAGCGAACGCCGAATAATATCACGCAACTGCCACGCCACGGCACGGCGCTCTTCGGCATCCATCTGCTGATAATCGCAGGCGGCCAGTGGCTTTGCTTGTCCAATATAGGGCTGGATGACCACCAGACTGACTACCCCTTCGCTGTCGCGGGAGATGATGTAATAGTTGGGAATGGTATGCAATGGCCCCAGGCAATCTACAAAGGCATCGGCCCCGTCGCGCATCACCTTTGCCCACGCAAGCACTTCGGCCAGGGTTTCGCCGGGTTGTTCGTGTTTGATCTTCACAACATAGCGCCCGTCATCGGTGCGGTAGACTTCCGTTTCGTTGCCGCCTGCAATCCGCTCCATATCGTGGTCGCGGTCGAGCGGTGCAAAAACAATATCTGTATAGCGTTTTGCTGTCGCAGCCATTGTTGTCCTCATTCCTGATCACTCTGGCGAGTTAGACGTCAGGCAAGTGGGCTTTGTTGCACTACATCCTGCATTGTGCCCAGCAGCAGCCCATACTCAGCGCTACGGCGCAGCCGTGGGCGGGCACTCGCGCTGGGCAAAGTCGAACAGCACTTTGTCATTCTCGACTTCAAACTGCTGCAACTCCTTGGCTGTCAGGCTGCGCCCCACGCGGCACTCGGCAATGCGCAGCAAGGTAGCAAGGTCAAGCAAATGCTGGTGCGCATCCTGTTTGCCTGCCGGAGCCGCGATGCGCCTGCCGTCGGGGTGGAAGGCAACTTGCAACACGGCGGCATTTGGTGCAACTGTATACATTGATGCAACTGGCTGGGCTGTGCCGGCCAGCACATCGGCAACCGCCCAGACATGGCGCAGCGTCTCACCTGCCGTCAGCATCAATTGACCATCCGGGCTAAAGGCCACACTCTCCACCCGTGCACCGTGATTGACAACCGCAAGCTGTGTTCCATCGAGCGACCACAGGCGGGCCGTGTCATCGCCACCGGTCAGGAGTTGCTGCCCATCCGGGCTGAATACCACACGTGTTACACGTTGCGTGTGCCCGGTCAGCGTGGCGACCAGAGCGCCGCTGTCAACCTCCCACACATAGGCTGCACCATCCTCGGCAGAAGCCGCGATCAGCCGTCCATCTGGGCTGTAAGCTATGCTCAACCCGCTGGTGCCGCGCTCTTCGGGGTCGGATATTTCTAGTGCCTCCAGCAACTCGCCATCCAGCGACCATATCCAGACGGTACTGGTGGTGCCAGTTGCGGCAATCTCCTCCCCATCCGGGCTGAATGTCGCGTAAAAGAAGCGCACCTCCGAGAAAGCGTCTGGTACTTCTAAAATGTCGTACAGGTCGCCGTCGGCAGTCCACAGGCGCGTTGTGCCATCGCTGGATGCCGTGACAACAGCACGCCCGTCGGGGCTGAACTCGGCATAGTTCACACTATCGGAGTGTTCACCGAGGGTGTACTGGATATTCCCATTGATGTCCCAGATAATGGCGGTCTGGTCGGCGGAGGCTGTCACGATGCGCTGCCCATCGGCACTGTAGGCCACCGAATGAACAGTATCGGTGTGGCCCCGCAAGGTAGCGAGCGGTCGCCCCACGTTTTCCAGATGCGGGTAATATCGGAGCCGCGCCCCGATGCACTGACCAGAAATTGTTTATCAGGACTGATTGCCAGGGTATACGAAGCGGTCGCGTCGGTTTGCAGGACTGCCTCCATAGTGCCATCGCGTGACCAGATCCGAATAGTGCCATCCAGCGAGGCCGTCAGCATCTGGTCGGCCTCAGGGCCAAAGCGTGCCAGGAAGATAGTATCGGCGTGCCCTTCCAGAACAGTGATCAGTCGGCCATTCACCGACCACAGGTAGGCCGTGCCCTCTTCATCGGCGGTAAGTATCTGCTGCCCATCTGCGCTGAAGGTGGCGGCGGTGACATCACCATCGTGTGCGTCCAACACCTGTAGCATTTCCCCTTCCAGCGACCATAAAACGGCCACACCTACTTCATCGCCCGTCAGCACCTGCTGCCCATCCGGGCTGAAGATTGCGAGAAGTACTGAGCCGTCGCTTCCTTCATCCGCGTATTCGGTGATCAGCCTGCCGTCGCTCCACCACAGCCGCGCTGTGCCATCGGCTGAAGCGGTCGCCACGCGCTGCCCATCCGGGCTAAACTGAACACTGGTCATATCGAGGTCATGCCCTGTAGTGTGCGACCAGCGCACCATCAGGTTCCAGATATAGGCATTGCCATTGTCGGCAGCAACTGCAACCTGCTGCCCGTCCGGGCTGAAGCCGCCATCACTCAGCCCGGATGGATGCTCCAGCACTTTCACCAGTGTACCGTCAGTCGTCCACAGGCGGGCGGTCTGGTCGTCGGCAATGCTCAAAATAAATTGACCATCCGGGCTGTACGAGGCATGCCAGACCGGAGCGGTGTGGCCTTCGAGTGTGGCACGCAGTTCCACCGCAACATCCGGCTCTTTTACAATCGCCCAGATATACACGCCGCCATCACCGTAGCCGGTCACAATCGAGCGTCCGTCGGGGCTGAAGGCCATACTCAGCACAGTGCCATCATCGGTGGCAATGTCGCGGGCCTGCCATGTCATCTTATCTAGAGCATCGCGGAAGGTTGGCTCGGTAAGAATGCTACGGTCGCGGCGTACCGCTTCCATGGCCAGCAGCAGCGCCGTTTCGGTTGAATTGGCTTCAGACTGTGCGGCATATGCAAGGCGCTGTGAGTCGCTCACCCGCAGTGCTGTTTCGAGGCTGCTGTTGGCCTGATCAAGCTCGGTGTTCAGATTAAATGCAACAAGCGCGGCAGCGATTGCCAGCACTGCCAGCACTGCCACCACCCCCAGCGCAATGCGAATATTGCGGTTGAAGCGCTGCTCACGTTCGGCCTGTTCGTGCACGCGCTGCGATGCCGCCAGGAATTCGTGCTCGATAGGCAGCACTTCGTCGGCGTGGGTGTGTGCCCAGGCTTCGGCTTCAGTCAGGGTATCGTCGCGGAGCACCAGGCTATCGGGGCGGCCCTGCGCTTCCCACAGTGCAGCCTGTCGCTGAAGCGGGCTGAGGTGTTGCTCGAACCACACGGCGTTATCCTGCTTGATCGGGTCGATCATGCGGTCGTGGGCCAGTTCAAACCATGTCGCACCGCGCCGCTGTTCCGCACGCACCAGATGGGCATCAATCATCATGCGGATTACGTCTCGTTTGATAGTCCACCACTGCGTCCGGCGGCACGCAGTACCTGCCCGCGAATGCCCTGCGGCGTGATAAGCTGAATGTTGAACCATTCCCGAATGACTCGTTCGCTGACACTCGTCGCGGCGGCGGCATGCTGCACACAGCTTGCATAGTAGCCTGCCAGGGCGCTATTCACATCGCCAACGGTGGTAATGTGTTCCGGGGTTATCTGGTGCGTGCCAGGTGGCAACTGATCCCACAGCCGCCGCGCCACCACCTGCAATTGTACCGGCTCGATAGCGAGGCCAGGGACTTCACGCGAGGTGCCATCGGGCGCTTGCTCCACCACCCGCCGCAGGTCGTTGAGCAGGCTGGTAGCTGCCGCATCACTGAAGGTGACACCAGCATCACGGGCGGGGAGTTGCAGGGCTTGCTGTGCGCCGTCGATGCCAAGCAGGTCGAGGCGAAAGGTATTCTTAAAACGGGTGGGGATGGTGCGTATATACGGCGCGAGACTGGCGACATAGTCTTCCCGAATCGAGAACAGCGCCCATATATGGCTTTGCCGCGTGTTACGGCCTCGCATGCGATGCTGGTGCAGGGTTGCGCCGAGTTGCTCAAAAAAAATCTCTTTTGCTGTGCGGTTGGTCGGGTCAACCGTCAATATTTCTTCGAACTGATCAAAGATCAGCACCGTATCAATGGGGTCATCCGCCAGTCGGTGGCGCACGTAAGCATCAAGCGTCATCTGGCGCAGTTGCTCGAAGGGCATCTGTTGGTCGATGGAGAGTCCCTCTTCCAGCGAGAGCAGCACACTGGTGACATACCGATTGAGGGGGTGGCCTCCGTTGGTGGCAGCACCGCCCGCCATTGCGCCGCTGCTGGTATCGGTGCCAACCCGGATGACCGGCAATACCCGAAAGCCCTGTGCTTCGAGGGCCGGGATCAGGGCGGCCTGCACCAGCGATGTTTTGCCCGCCCCGGAAGGCGAATGTAGCAATACAATGCGCTCGGCAATTATCAAGTTGAGCAGGCGGGCCGCCTCGTGGTCGCGTCCATATAGCTTTTCGCCCGTCTGGAACGAGCGCGGGCCAACATATGGGTTGGGCAGTGTTTCGGCTGCAACAGTCATACTGGTTCCTGTAACACCTGATGGGTCATATTAACGGCGGCGGCTTGCGGTGCTGCGGCGGGTGGGGGCAGCGTTGCCGTTACCAATATTAGTATGCAATGCCTTGATGAATTCTTCACCACTTCCCCAGAAAATGTCAATATCCGCGTCGTGAAAATAGGTTTCGAGATAGCGCCGCGCCCCTTCGGGCTTCAGAATGCGGTCTTCATCGGGGTTGACCTGTGCGGCAACGTGGGCATAGCGGCGGCGGCGTCCGCGCCCCTCCTGCTTGATCAGGCTGCGGAAGATAACACGGAAGTTCCACTCGTCCAGATTAAACCCCACAAAGACAAGCCCGGTATTGGCTAGCGCCTGTCGCACATCCACCGGGATCAGGTCGTTGTTGGTCGCCACTCCCAGCAGGTAATCGAAGTAGTCATCTTCGGTAATCACCAGCGAATCAGGTTCGTCAATCACTCCGAACAGATGATAAATAAGGGGCTGTTCAACACTGGGCTGATAGCGTGGGTCGTCGGTGTAGATTGACGGCAACTGCTCAAGGTCGGCGTGCCAACGACAGATTTCTATCTGTGGGTCTTTGCCTGCCGCCCGTAGTGCTTCACTCAGTGCCGTACTGAAGTCTGCCGTGATGTAGATCGGGATGGGCAGTTCGGCCAGGATCTTGTACGGGTCGTTCGGGTTGTGGCTGCGGTTGTAGCTGTTGACCGCCTCCATCAACTCGTGCAGCATCGCCGCTTCATCCAGGCCATTCGTGAGCAGGTGCTCGTAGCGGGTGATCAGGTCGGTGCGGAGCTTTTCGAGCAGTTCTTCACGCGGAAACTGAAAATCCTGGCTGACCGAGAGAAACTGGGCAACCTGGGCGAGGTCTTCGCGCTGGTAGGGTGCCAGTGGGAAGTGGTAATCGTCGGCCCACTGGCGGGCAATATCGGCTAGCGGAGTGAGCGCGTGGGTGTTCAGGTGCGGGCCGATGATGGGTGTAGCGTTGCCGCGCTGGATGTTGCGGACCAATGCAGGCCACTTCTCAAAGTCGTTGCTATCGCCACCAAAGCCGGGCACATACCAGAGCCGCCCGCTCTTGAGGCGCATAAAAGAGTACGGGCATCCACCAGTCGTTTTCGGTGCGGATAGCACCGCGTGCCGCCGCCATTGCCCGGTCGATCTGTCCGTCGCGCTGCAACTCCGCGAAGAAGGCCGGCAAAAACTGGTCAACCGTTTTTACGGCGATATTGCCCTGCATTGCCACAACCGCCGGAACACCAGCCCCTGCAAGTTGTGGGCCAAGCGCGAGCAGGGCCTCGTTGCGGCTCGGGCCATAGTCGTTACCTGTGCCCGCACTCTGACACGAAGCCAGCACAATCAAGCGCGGCGGCTGGCGCAGTTCCCGGATACGCGTTACCAGTTCGCTAGCAGGTATCACGGCAGCAAGGCCTGCTTCGTTTTCCATCCAGAGGTATGGCTCATTGTTGACCAGTGCGCCATGCGCGGCGAGATACAGGATATCGTAGCCATCCCGGAGATGGGCCGCAATCGTGTTCAGGGTGACGGTGCCCTGCTCGGTCAGCACCTGCACGCTGATATCCTCAAAGCTGGTACGGGCCAGTTCTTTCTGGGTATCAAAGGGGGCCAACGTTTGCCCACCGGGTTGGTAGTCGGCGAGGTCGGCGGGGTTGGCTACCACTACCAGGGCACGCAACTGCTCGCGTGAGCGCAGCCGCACCGGTCGCCAGTCCTGGCTGCTGAGGTAGCGTGAGAGCACCGTGCCTTCGTTAGTCAGGAGGAGATTGCCGTTTTGCGGTTCGCGCAGCGTTTCCCAGCGCAAGCTGTGCAATTCGGGCGCACTCGGCCCGATCAGCAAGCGCACCCGGAGACCCATCTCCCGCGATTGCACCACGCTGAGCGCCTGAGTATAGACCGTGGTCACCGCTTCAGTAAAGAGACTAGCTCCCAGCACCCGCCCATATTCGGCAGGGTCGCCCTGTAGCCTGGCAAGCTGGTTCAGATCGATACTGAAGAGAACAGGCTCGTTGCGGTGCAGGCGAATGTCGGTGTCGCTATCAGGCTGGCTAAAGCTCATCTCAACGCTATAGCGGGCATTAGCCCGCCGATGTAACCCGATCTCAAGATCGGCATATGATAGGGTAGATGGTTGCTGTATCATCACCGCACCGCACTTACTGATCAAAAATAGGTATGCGAGCGCATCGTAACTCTATATGAGATAGTACACAAGGCAGCATTGACATCCTATGCTCGTACTGCTCTGGTGTGGGATTGTTGGTTGTATATTACTGCATCAGTGCAAGTATCAGAGTTAAGTAAAACAGATGACCTGTATAGCATGCCATTATAACTGGTTGTTGTTATCCGTAAAGTACCGGGTTGCGCTTGATTTATTTGCAATGCTGCCGTATTATGACGTGCAGTTTTATCGACTGTGTTAGAGGAATGGACTTATGCCAAACAATCCATCGGCTTTGCCCCCAGTGGGGCATCGCTCAGGGAAGAAAAGCTCCCTGGCAAAGATAATATCTCGATTACAACGCCTTCCCCGCATACTATCCAACTATGCCGGCTATGCCTGGGTGAATATGCGCTATGGCAATGTCAAGCATTTTGATCTGCACTTTGGCGGCGTGCACGTCAGATATTCAACTGAGGATTTTCTCTCGCGGCAGTGGTTCTTTCCCGACCTTGCAGGCGGTAAAATCTACGAAGAAAAGGTGACGCGCCTGTTGATGACCCACCTGGTTCAATCGCGCTGCTTTGCTGATGTGGGCACCCATCTCGGATATTATTCTTGTCTTGCTGGCAAACTCATGCTCCAGCGTCCAGTCTATGGTTTCGAGATGTCGCAGGCGACCTCCAACGTCGCCCGCCGCAATATTGAGCTGAATCAATTGCAGAACGTTCATCTGCTCAATGCCGCCGTCTCTGATACGGTCGGTACAGCTTCGTACGACGCCGCCGCCGCTACACAGGTGCAGGCACCCGGATGTTAACCAACAAAGACAATGACAATAAGACTATCACCGTGCCAGCAGTGACACTCGATACCTTTTTTGCCGATAAACCAGTCACCCCTGATCTTTTCAAAATAGATGTAGAAGGTGCCGAAATGAATGTGCTACGTGGGATGCAGCAGCTTCTCCGCAAACACCCTACTCTCTTTTTAGAAGTTCATCCGCACAACCTGCCGAGCTTCGACTCGTCGGTGGAAGAAATCCTGGCATTTCTCCGCAACGAAGGATATCAACTTGCCGAAATTGTAGGTATACGAACATTTGGTGCTACATCTAATATACGAAAACTTAATCAGGGCGATACCGTTACCACCAACACCATGATCTATGCTCATATCTAAGTAATCGCTGAGACTGGATTGGCAAATCAGCAACGGTGATCATGCACCTATGACTCATAGTGTCATTATTTTGGTTCAATTATTAAAATAAATAAATTCTCAACGATAGCATTGTCTTTTTCTACGTTATTTTAACAAAAAGAAGCATAAGTGTAGATATTCTTCCTTATGTTCCAGAATTCTATGCTCCATATGACGTATTTTGCTCTAGGCAAAAAATACTATTTGTGTTAGACTGAATACGTCTCAATAGATATAAAACAGGTTCGTGTAAATATCAAGCCAATTTACCCGAACAACGCCGCCCATTCGGTTGGTACAAGGCATGCCCGCCGCATCGCCTGGAATATACGTGACTGCTTAAAACCTGATTGGTAACACAGTAATCGTTTTTCCCTTCTCCTCGAAAATATCTTTACTGTGCTATGGTCAATCCCATATATCATGGGAACTACATTACCAAACAATAAACGGTCTAATTGATACAACGTACCAGGATGGAAAGGACCCCCGCTATGGAAGAACCAGAAACCTCGCTTAATGTGCGTGTGACTGCTGCTGTTGCGTCACTCAACAATCAGCTTGGTTGGAATCTTACCCCTCTGCAAGTAGAGTCGTATATTGCCGCTGTGTGTAAGCTTGTCACCGCTGAGGTATTGGATAGTCAACTTGATCAGATATTACAGAACTACCATCTCGATCACCAGCAGGTTCAAGCGATGCTGAGCGCAGAAAATCCAGAGTCCAATGATATCTGGAAACAGCATATGAGTTCGGTAAATGCCTATCTGTGGAGCCGTCACACCATTGAAAAGGCGACCACAATTGAGTGGGATGATATTGTGCAGAACGTCGTCCTCGAGATTTTTCGCTCAATGGATAAGTTTCGTTACGAGAGCCGGTTTTCGACGTGGTCTTACTCGGTAGCAGTACGCCGTTTCCTGCGCGACCGCCGTGATGCTCAATCGCAGCGGAACGGACGCAATAAAACTGTCGACTCGCTCAAGTCCTCGGATGAATGGAACTATCTCCTAAGTGAAGAGCAACAGCCAGAGCAGATTGCTGAAGAAGCAATCCTGGCTATGATGGTGCGACAATTGCTGATGGATACGCTGGGCGAACAACCTGCACTTATATTCCATCTGTGGGCGTTTGAGGGGTTTTCGCTGTCCGATATTGTACGCAAAACCAATCTGCATTATCCGCGAGTACGGATGATAGCACACAAAGCCCGCGACATTGTGCGCAACGATGATGACGTGCGGGCGTGGCTTGGTCTTGCATAAACAGTAGCACACCTCTCCGGCAATGCTCCCAGAGAGGTGCTTCGTCGTATGCAGCCTGTGTTTACATTCAAGCGGGGGATATAGTGGCGACAGGCTGTGAATGGCTGGCTTCGAATGCAGCGATGGCCTCTTCCTGTTGCTGCAAAAAGCCCAGTTGATCAACCCCATTGAGCAGGCAGTACTTGGCAAATCCATCAATAGGGAAGCTCACCTGCTGGCCTTCGGGCAGGATAACCGTCTGATTCTCCAGATCGACCGTCAGCGTGGTTGACGGGTCTTCTTCACACATACTCACCAGTTGGTAGTATGTCTCGGTGTCTACCGTGATCGGCAGCAGGCCGTTCTTCAGTGCGTTGTTGCAGAAGATATCGGCAAAGTAGGTACTGATGATGGCCTTAAAGCCATAGCCAATCAATGCCCACGGTGCGTGCTCGCGTGAGCTACCACAGCCGAAGTTGTTGCCCGCAATCAAGATCCGGGCGTCCGCGCTCTCCGGTCTATTCAAAACAAAGTCAGCATTCAGGGTGCCGTCGGCGTTGTAGCGCCAGTTCGAAAACAACCCCTCGGCGAGTCCAGCCTTATCGGTCACTTTCAGATAGCTCGCCGGAATAATCTGGTCGGTGTCGATATTTTCTATCGGCAGGGCCGCCGCCTGTGCCGCGAATGTGCTTACTGGTTCCATATGCTGTGTATGCTCCTGTCTTCTTGTGCCTGGTATCTACGTTACACCCCGACTGGCTCGGTTAGCATCTCGCGTACATCGGTGACTTTACCATTGATAGCGGTTGCAACGGCGGTCAGCGGGCTAGCGAGGAACGTGCGCCCGCCCTTGCCCTGCCGTCCTTCGAAGTTGCGGTTGCTGGTGCTGACGGCATACTGCCCCGGCGCAAGCTGATCGCCATTCATCGCAATGCACATCGAGCAACCCGCCTCGCGCCATTCGGCTCCCGCCTCTTTAAAAATCGCATCCAGTCCCTCGCGCTCGGCCTGTGCCTTCACCTGCTGCGAACCAGGCACCACCATCATTCGCACCCCAGGAGCCACCTTCTGCCCCTGCATCAGCCGCGCTGCCTGCCGCAAGTCGCTGATGCGCGAGTTGGTGCAACTGCCCAGAAACACCACATCAACCGGATGCCCAAGCAACGGCTGACCCGGCTGCAAGTCCATATACTTCAGCGCCTTGTCGAGCGTGGTACGCGCACTCGGATCGCTCATCTCATCCGGTGAGGGGACCACGCCATCAATCGGCATGCCCATGCCCGGATTGGTGCCGTAGGTAATCATGGGCGTGAGCGTGGTTGCATCCAGTTCGATCACCCGGTCGTACACCGCGCCTTCGTCGGTGGGCAGTGTGTGCCAGCGAGCTACCGCCGCTTCCCAATCGGCACCCTGCGGTGCAAAGGGGCGGCCTGCAATATATTCGAAGGTGGTGTCATCGGGCGCGACCATACCAGCCCGTGCGCCGCCTTCGATGCTCATATTGCAGATTGTCATGCGCTCTTCCATCGAAAGGGCGCGGATGGCCTCACCCATATATTCAAAGACATAGCCCGTGCCGCCGCCCACACCGATCTTGGCGATGATGGCCAGAATAATATCTTTGGCACTCACGCCAGTTTGCAAGCGGCCATTCACCCGTACCGCGCATGTCTGCGGGCGATTCTGGATCAGGCACTGCGTTGCCAGCACATGCCCCACCTCGCTGGTACCGATGCCAAACGCCAGCGCCCCGAATGCGCCATGGGTGCTGGTGTGGCTATCACCGCAGACGATGGTCATACCAGGTTGGGTAAGCCCCTGCTCCGGCCCGATCACGTGGACGATGCCCTGATTGGCGCTGCCCAGTTCAAAGAGCGGAATACCGAAGTCGGCGCAATTCTTTCGCAGTCGATCAAGCTGTGCGGCGGCCTGTCCATCGGTAACAGGAATAATGCCGAGGCTATTGCGCGGCGTAGTCGGCGTGCTATGATCCATCGTCGCCAGCGTGCGGTCGGGGCGGCGCACCTGCAGGCCGCGTTCGCGCAGCATGGTAAACGCCTGCGGCGACGTTACCTCGTGAACCAGATGCAGATCAATATACAGCACTGCCGGCGTATCGGCCTGCTGCGGGCGCACTTCGTGGGCGGCCCAGACCTTATCAAACAGGGTGCGCGGGTGCACGGTTGCTCATCCTTCTACTTCCTTCCTTGCTCGTGTTTTCTGTTGTTCATCATCGCGGGCGAGCGGTAACTCCAGGCTATCCCAGAGTGCCATCCAGCTTGCCTCAATAATATTTTGTGATGCACCAATTGTACTCCAACGTTCTTCGCCGCGCATGCTTTCAATCACCACACGCGGAACCGCCGCCGTGCCCCGGTGCTCATCAATAATGCGTACCTTGAAGTCGGCTAGCTTCACCTCGGCCAGTTGGGGGTAATAAGGCAGCAACGCCTTACGAATAGCGACGTCAAGCGCATTGACCGGACCGTCGCCATCGGCAGCGGTGTGCATCACCTGATCACCGACCCGGACACGGGTGGTGGCCTGCGAATAAATCTGGTTATCGCCTCGCTTCTCAACAATCACGGTGAAGTCCAGCAGTTCAAACGGTGATTGATAGTTCGGGTCGCTGCGGCGCACCAGCATTTCAAAGCTACCCTCTGCCGCCTCAAACTGAAAGCCCCGGTTTTCCAGTTCTTTGATCTGCTGTACCAGCGTGCGCTCGTTGCCGCCGGGAGTCAGGCCCAGTTCTTGCGCCCGCATCCGGATATTGCCGCGCCCCGATAGCTCACTAACCACAACCCGCATCTGGTTACCAACCAGGGTCGGGTCGATGTGCTGGTAGCTCTCTTCCACTTTCGCAATCGCCGCCACGTGAATACCGCCTTTGTGCGCGAACGCACTGCGCCCCACATACGGCGCGTGATGGTCGGGGTTGAGGTTGGCAATTGCCGCGACATAATGTGATACCTCGCTGAGTGAGCGCAACTGCTCGGCGCTGATACAGGTATAACCGAGCTTGAGTTGCAGGTTGGCAATCAGCGGGATCACGTCCATATTGCCACAGCGCTCGCCGTAGCCGTTGATAGTGCCCTGTACATGTATACAGCCAGCCTGTCACCGCCGCCAGCGCATTCGCCACCGCCAGCGCCCCGTCGTTGTGCGTGTGAATACCGAGGCTCGCGTCTGGGAGCCGTTCGCGCACTGCCTGCACGGTCTGTCTCACCCAGTCGGGCAACGAGCCGCCATTGGTGTCGCACAGTACCAGACAATCGGCACCCGCATGATAGGCCGCTTCGAGCGTTGCCATCGCATAGGCGGGGTTGGCACGGTAACCGTCGAAGAAGTGCTCGGCATCGTAGCACACCTCACGGTCGAGCGCCTTGAAGTAGGCCACGCTCTCGCCAATCATGGCCAGGTTTTCGTCGAGCGTCGTTTCGAGCACCTGCTCAACGTGCAGCGTCCAGCTTTTGCCGACCAGCGTAACCACGGGCGTTTGGGCTTCCACAAGCGCACTGATGTTGGCATCTTCATCGCAGCGCGAACCGGGGCGGCGCGTGCTGCCAAAACGCCGCAACGCGGGCGTGCTTGAGTGGCTCGTGGCGCACCGCACGGAAGAACTCGGCATCTTTCGGGTTGGAGCCGGGCCAGCCACCTTCAATATAATGAATGCCCAGGTTGTCCAAGGCGCGGGCAATCTTCAGCTTATCATCACACGAATACGAAAGCCCCTCGCGTTGTGCGCCATCGCGCAGTGTGGTATCGTACAGTAAGATTTGCATAGTTCCTTCTGCCTATTGCTTGCATTCGGGTGTGGTTCCCGTCGTCCCGCACCACTGGCCGCTCGCTCCCTATGGCCTGTGCTGCTGTGTTTCGGTGCCGCGCCAGCGTGGATAGCTGCCAAATATTTTGAACATCCCAGAACGTGCTTCGATCTGTTCAAGCACCTGTGCAATCGGCGCATCGGTGCGGTGGCCCGCGATATCAACCAGAAAAATATACTCGCCCAGCGTGGCCTTGGTCGGGCGCGATTCGAGCTTGGTCATGTTGATACCCGCCTGTGCCAGCACTTGCAGCACCGACACCAGAATACCGGCGCGGTCTTCTTGAAACGAAAATGCAAAACTCGTTTTGTCGTCGCCCGTGGGGGCCGCATCGTGCTGGCCAGCGCAATAAAGCGCGTGACGTTGCTGCGATTATCGGCAATCTCACGCGCCAGTATCGCCGCACCGTTCACCTCGGCGGCGCGTAGCGTGCTGATAGCCGCAGCAGGGCGCGAGTCGGCGAGTGCCTCTACTGGTGCGGCGCTATTGCTCAGCGAGGCAACCGTGGTGACACCGGGCAGGCAGCGCTCGATAAACTTGCGGCACTGCCCCAGCGATTGCGGATGCCCATACAATACCGCAACGTCGGTCAGCTTCAGGTCGGGCCGCGCCACCAGATACTGCCGAATTGGTATCACTGTTTCGCCCACAATCCGCAACCCTGTTTCGTGAATAAGCAGGTCGAGCGTTGCATTGACACTGCCTTCGAGCATGTTCTCGATGGGCAGTACTCCGGCGATGGCGGCATCGGTTTCGATAGCCGTGACCACCGCCGGAATACTCTGCACTGGCAGGTAGTGGACCGCCTCGTAGATGCTGGCATACGCGATGGCGGCTTCTTCCGAAAAGGTACCCGGCGGCCCCAGATATGCAATCGTCTGCATAAGTTGTTATTCTGCCTTACTGGTGATATTTTTGCCGAACAGATCGACCGCATAGGTTGCCGCGTCGCGGTTGTATCCGGCGGCGTAGGCTGCGGCCTCGGCATCGATGCGCTGCTGCTTGACGGCCAGCATCTTGTTGAGCGCCAGCATATACGCTTCTGCCGCCGCCACCAGAATATCGGTGTTGACACCATAGCCGCTATAGGTATGGGCGCGGTTGACAATCGAGAACTGCGAGCGCACCCCTGTGCCGCGTGAGGTGCTGCCGTTGTCGTCGCCTGCGCCGTTGCCATTGCCATTGCTGGTGCTGTTCTGTTGTTCTTTAATCCGCACGGTTACTTCGGCAACCGCATCAAGCCCTTCAGTCACGGCGTTGATAGCAAACTCAACCAATTCGTTGGGGCGCTGCACAATCCGGTTAATTGCTTTGTAGAGGGCATCGACCGGGCCTGTGCCCTGGTCGCTATCAATAAACACCTGCTCATCGGGGCCAATCAGCTTGACCGTAGCGACCGGCACCACGCCCGTGCCACACGTTACCTGCACATGCTCCAGCCGATAGATTTCGGGAATGCGCTGTGTTTCACCCATCACCAGCGCCTCGATGTCGCGGTCGTCCACGTGCTTCTTGCGGTCGCACAGCTCTTTGAAGCGCGTGAAGACGTGCTGAAAATCTTCATCGTTCAGCGTGTAGCCCATCTCTTCCAGATGCCGCCGGAAGGCGTGCCGTCCGCTATGTTTGCCCAGTACGAGGGTGTTGCTTTCCAGGCCCACGGTCTCGGCACTCATAATCTCGTAGGTCTGGCGGTGCTTCAGCACGCCATCCTGATGAATGCCCGACTCGTGGGCGAAGGCATTGGCCCCCACAATCGCCTTGTTGGGCGGAATAGGAATACCCGTGAAGCTGCTCACCAGACGGCTAGCACGGGCCAGTTCGTGGGTATTGATCTGGCTGCGAACTTCGTAGAAGGCGGCGCGGGTGTGCAGCGCCATTACCACCTCTTCGAGCGAGGCATTGCCCGCCCGTTCGCCAATGCCGTTGATGGTACACTCGATCTGACGTGCGCCAGCACTCACCCCGGAGAGGCTGTTTGCGACGGCCATGCCGAGGTCGTCGTGGCAGTGCGTCGAAAGGGTAACCTTGCGGGCACCAGGTACGTTTTCGATGATACCAGCGATCAGGTCGCCGTAGTCTTCAGGGGTGGCATAGCCGACCGTATCGGGAATATTCAGCGTGGTTGCGCCTTCTTCGATGGCGATAGCAAGCATGGTATAGACATACTGAATATCCGAGCGGGTGGCGTCCATCGGCGAAAACTCGATATTGTCGCATAACGAGCGGGCAAAGCGCACCATCTCGCGCACCTTCTCCAGCACCTTCTCGCGGGTCGAGCGAAGCTGATGTTCGATGTGGATATCCGATGACGAGATAAAGGTGTGAATACGCTTCTTTGCCGCAGGCTGAATAGCTGTCCATGCTTTCTCAATGTCGTCTTTGTTGGCGCGGGCCAGTGCTGCAATCATCGGGCCATCCGGTGTGCCAACCTCCTGCGCGATCTGATGCACAGCGGCCCAGTCGCCAGGGGAGGCCGCCGGGAAGCCTGCCTCGATGATATCGACATTCAGGCGGGCCAGTTGCCGCGCTACGGCCAGCTTCTCTTCCAGCGTCATGGTGCAGCCCGGAGCCTGCTCGCCATCACGCAACGTGGTATCAAAAATACGTACGTGGTCTTCACTCATACAGGTGTATCTCCTTGTTGGGTATTCTAGCGGCAGGTATGCAACCAGGATCCAGGGCAATCGTTACGGCGGGCGGCCCTCGCATCGTTCCATCCTCCCATCAACCCCGAAAAGAGCGACGGGCTACAAGGGGTGTCCTGTAGCCCGTATGGGAGCCTATGCGCCACCGCTGCCGGGGATGACTTCCTTCGGATTGACAAACGGCATCAGCCGCCGCAATTCGCGGCCTACCTGCTCTACCGCATGGTCGGTGCCCGCCTTACGCATCCGGTTAAAGTTGGGGCGACCCTGATGGTTTTCGTCGATCCATTCTTCGGCAAACGCGCCGCTCTGGATATCGGCCAGCAGTTGCTTCATCGCGGCGCGTGAGTGCTCGTTGATGACTTTCGGGCCAGCCGTATAGCCGCCGTACTCTGCCGTATCGCTCACCGAGTAGTTCATAAAGTTCAGGCCACCCTGATACAGCAGGTCAACAATCAGCTTGACTTCGTGCAGACATTCAAAGTAGGCTACCTCTGGCTGATAGCCCGCTTCGAGCAGCGTTTCATAGCCCGCCTTGATCAGGTCGCTGATACCGCCACACAGCACGGCCTGCTCGCCAAACAGGTCGGTTTCGGTCTCCTCGGCGAAGGTGGTTCGTAGCACGCCAGCGCGAGTGCAGCCCAATCCTTTGGCATAGGCCAGTGCATCCCCGAATGCCTCACCGTTCGCGTCGTTCTCGACGGCGATGAGGGCCGGAATGCCGCCCCCCTGCACATACACTTCGCGCAGCCGATGACCGGGGCCTTTCGGGGCGATCATGCTGACGTTGATGCGCTTGTCGGGCACAATCTGCCCATACCGAATATTGAAGCCATGGGCAAACATCAGCGTTTTGCCCGGTTCCATATAGGGTGCAATCTGCGCATTGTAGATATCGGCCTGTCCGATGTCGGGCGTCAGTATCATAATAATCTGGGCTTCTTTTGCCGCATCGCTCACCGTGCGAACGCGCAGGTCGGCGGCTTCCACCCTGCCCCAACTCTTGCTGCCCTCATACAGACCAACCCGTACATCCAGGCCACTGTCGCGCAGATTCAGTGCGTGGGCGTGGCCCTGGCTGCCAAAGCCGATAATGGCGATGGGCTTGTGCTTCAGCCGCCCAAGATCGGCCTGGGCTTCGTAGTAGATTTCTGGAGCCATAATACCTTTCCGTGCTCTTCGTTAATTCAATGCTGCTGCAATATGACCATTTTCTTCCACATCGATATAATCCGATGCCTGATGGGTGCGTGAGCCGCGTACCATTGCAATACGTCCGGTACGCATCATCTCCTTAATGCCGAAGGGCCGGATTACTTCGAGGAAATTTTCAACTTTGCCCGGTGCGCCCGTCATCTCGACAATCAGCGATGAGGTGCCCACATCAACAATCTTGGCATCAAAAATCTGCGCGAGTGAAACAATCTCCGAACGGGTGGTGCTGGTTGCGTGTACCTTGACCAGTGCCATCTCACGCTCTACGGTCGGGTCGAAGGTGACATCACTCACCTTCAATACTTCGATCAGGCGATACAACTGCTTGACGACCTGCTCGACAGTCTCCGACTCAACGACCAGCGTCATACGGCTGACACCGGGGGTTTCGGTGTGGCCCACCGCAAGGCTCTCGATATTAAAACCACGCCGCCGAAACATACTCACAGCACGGGTCAGAACACCGGGGCGATCTTGCATCAGGGCGACCAGGGTATGCTTTCTCAAGGGAATACTCCTTATTGCTCGATTATACCGTATTCAGGATAGCTTCCGGGTGGGCGCGGGTCCACCCGGTCGGGAAACAACGCTCCTAGGCCGTTGCCGTTGGTTCGGGCTGTTCGGTCAGCATATCGCCGATGCTCTTGCCCTGCGGCACCATTGGGAACACGTTCACTTCGCGCTCAACCCGGAAGTCAATCACCACCGGGCCGTTGTGGGCATAGGCCGCCTCGATAGCGGCTTCCACTTCGCCGCGCTGCTCTACGGTAATACCACACACGCCATACGCACGGGCAAGCTGCGCAAAGTCGGGGCCGGTCAGCAGGGTGTGGCTGTAGCGGCGGTCTTCAAACAACTCCTGCCACTGGCGCACCATGCCGAGGTAGCCGTTGTTCACAATCGCTACCTTGATATTGGTAATCCCCTCCTGCACAATCGTTGCCAGTTCCTGATTGGTCATCTGGAAGCCACCATCGCCAACAATCACCCAGATTGTCTCGTCGGGGCAGGCGACAGCGGCACCCAGGGCGGCGGGCAGGGCAAAGCCCATCGTGCCAGCGCCACCACTGGTGATATGGGTGCGCGGGCGGTACCAGTCAATCAACTGGGCGGCCCACATCTGATGCTGACCCACGTCGGTGGCAACCCGGTACTTGCCGCGCTCGTTCATGATTCTGGTCAGTGCCGCATACACATCGTGCGGCATCAAGATATCTTCGGTGCCCGCTTCGCGCACAAGATACTGCTGGCGATGCTGATGATGGCTTTGCATCTCGCGGATCTTGTGCATCCATTCGGTGGTATCTCGCTGCGGCATTTCTTCGAGCATTGCCATCAATACCATACGTGCATCGCCAACAATCGGCACTTCGGTCTTGACGTTCTTACCAATCTCAGAAGGATCAATATCAACATGGATGATGCGGGCATTCGGGGCGAAGGTGCTGACCTTGCCGGTCACCCGATCATCAAAGCGTGCGCCAATATTAAACAGGACGTCACATTCCTGAATAGCACGGTTGACATGCACCCAGCCGTGCATACCGGGCATGCCAATGCTCAGGGGGTGGTCTTCGGGGAAGGCTCCAATGCCGTGCAGTGTGGTGATGACCGGAATACCTGTGCGCTCGGCAAAGGAACGCAGTTCTTCGGTGGCATCGGCCATGATGATACCGTTGCCCGCCATAATCAGCGGCTTCTTTGCTTCGGCCAGGAGTTTGACGGCAGTCATGATCTGCTTGCGGTTGCCCTGCAAGGTGGGCTTGTAACCGGGCAGCGTGATCTTGACATCCCAGTTGGGGACGGTGCGGGCTTGCTGGGCATCTTTGGTAATATCAATCAGGACGGGGCCGGGGCGTCCGGTGCTGGCAATATAAAAAGCTTCTTTAAAGACGGTGGGCAGTTCTTCAATATTCTTCACGAGGTAGCTGTGTTTGGTGACGGGCATGGTAATACCCGTGATATCGGTTTCCTGGAAGGCATCCTTACCGATTACGGCGCTCGACACCTGCCCGGTAATGGCAACAATCGGAGTGCTGTCCATCCAGGCATCTGCAATAGGGGTCACCAGATTGGTCGCACCGGGGCCACTGGTCGCCACACATACGCCTACTGTGCCAGTTACGCGAGCGTAGCCTTCGGCGGCGTGGCCTGCGCCCTGCTCGTGGCGGCAGAGAATGTGGCGCAATTTGTCGCGGTAATCGTACATCGCATAATAGAAAGGCATAATTGCGCCACCGGGCATGCCGAACATTACCTCAACCCCTTCGCGCACGAGGGCTTCACACATGATCTGTGCGCCGGTCATCTTTTCAGCCATCTGATCCTCCTGAATACTGTAGTTTGTGCACTGCCGTCGTTCGTTCAGTTGCCGCCTATCACAACGCGCTGGAGCGTTTGCGTCCCGCCACAGACGTACCATTCACACAGAAGGCATTAAAAAACCCCCCCGTTGCCTGGGAGGGTGCTGGTTCTGCGTGATTGAGTATTTCGCTACCGTTTTGCTCCCAGGCTCATAACACTCCATCCAATAAGGAGGAGTACTACAAGGAGAATAATAATGCTGAGCAGATTGGTTGCGAACAAAGATTTCATAAAAAAGAAGTTCTGCTTGTTACGAGCATATGACCACGTTGCAGAGCATACCACATCAGTATAAGAATTGTCAAGCTAGCAGGCGGTATATGCAGGGCAATCGCATCTTCTAATTCCAACACCCACGCGAGGGAACATTGAGCGCAGCGCAGAAACGCTTGGCTTTGAGGCGCTCTTTGTGTGGTTCCCAGTGCAAAAGATTGCGGGCCATATACCGCACGCCCCATATGCTGAAAGGGAGGCTCGCTGTGTATCCGGCTGGTATTGTCCTGATAGAGTCATCACATCACCATTAGACAATGGAGCGGATGCTTGCAGCATCCGTTCGCGTCGGCACACCGCGTCTCCTGCGTAGCGGTATGGTTTGTCTGTATTGGCTCTATCAGGCGATAGGCACGGGCAAGTTGTAGCTAGGATTGCTGCCGCAACCCCACAATATTACCGTAGGTGTCTTTTACCTGGGCTATCAGCAAGCCGTTTCCAACATTGTGAATATCCTGTACAATATCCGCGCCCATACTGGTCATAGCTTTGAGGCTGGCTGCAATATCTGCAACATCTGTGTACGCAATGGGGCCGACTTCTGCATTCGGGTCCAACCCAATCTCTACATCATTACCGACGCGATACCCCACATAGTAGGCGCTATCCACATAGGGCTGTACGCCTAAGAACGTGTTGTAAAAGGTTTTTGCCTCTTCTATGTCGCGTACTGGAAAAACAAGTAGTTTGATAGACTGTGCCATTCCTCGCTCCTTCCTTTTGAGTGTTGATTGCTTTATAATAAAGATACTTGATTTTCAAGTTCATGTCAAGGGGTTTCACGATGAATGTAAAGCGCGACCTGGAAACACAGGTGCTAATGGCTGCACGGGAGAGTAACATCAGTTCGATTTTGTTTCGCAATGCCATCAGTAGAAAGCTGGGACTCGTCAGTACAGATTCGGAGTGTCTCAGCCTGCTATCGATCAAAGGGGTCTCGACCCCCAAAGATATCGCTCGTTTTACGGGGTTGACGACTGGTTCGACGACGGCAATGCTTGATCGATTGGAAAAGGCGAAGTTCATTAAACGCAGACCCAATCCAGCAGACAGGCGCGGTGTACTGGTTGAGATCAACGAGCAATGGACAAAAACCGTTGGCCCGCTGGTTGAGGAGATTCAACAGGCGCAAGCTGAACTCATTGCAAGTTACTCGGATAACGACCTTGCAACAATTGCTGATTTTCTGATCCGTTTTGCAAACAATGTGAAAGCCTATACACACAGGATAGAGGAAAGCCTGAACCAGCCTCATCGCGGTATCACCTGATACAGCGGCAAGGGCGCAGGAAGGTACACTCATCAAATATAAAAGTACTTTTCAATGTGCATTTTCCTGTTGTGCAATCTTGTGTATAATAGACCTACAATTGATATCGCGCTATTGAGTTATTCCGCTGTGTAAAAGCACCAGGAGGCGTTGCTCATGATGTATCACACCTCTCCCAGGAAGCCCCTACGTTATTGGGCTGCTCTGGCATTGTTACTGGCGCTCTGGTGCGGCCTGCTCCCCGCGCAGTCAGAGCAGGTCGAACCGGCCCAGGCCCAGACCGACGCACGCTATTTCCCTGAAACTGGTCACTATCTACGCGGTGCCTTCCGCGTATTCTGGGAGACCAGCGGGGGTATCGACATTTTTGGTTACCCCATCACCGAAGAGTATGTATCATCGGACACCGGACGGATTGTCCAGTGGTTCGAGCGTTCACGGTTTGAACTGACGGAAGTTAATGGTCAGCCCTATATCGAACTGGGGCGGCTTGGCTCGGAGATTACCAGTGGGCGTGTCTTCCCCAAGGTGCCGCCGATTGAGAACACTGCCGACCGTCGCTATATTCCCGAAACACAGCATATCATCCAGTACGGCTTCAAGACGATCTGGGAGACCAACGGCGAAGAACGCATTTTTGGCTTCCCCATCAGCGAAGAGATCGATGAGCAGTTTCCGAATGGAACGTGGCGTACGGTGCAATACTTCGAGCGGGCCCGCTTTGAGTACTGGCCGGAGTTCCCCGATGGCGAGCGGGTGTTGTTCACCCACCTGGGGCGGCAACTTGTGCCGCCCGAACTGACCGCACCTGCGGCGGGGCCACCCGGTACGCCTGCCGCCGCGCCGCCTGTTTCAAGTGGTTCTGGTCAGACAGCGCCGCCGAGTGTCAGTGCGCGTGTCGCGCCCGAAGTCGGGCCACCGGGCACCACCTTTGTCTTTGATGCCTGGAACTTCCAGCCGTTCGAGCAGGTTGGTGTATGGCTGACTGCGCCCGACCAGTCCACCTATGATGCAGGCTTCCAGGCGGTGGCCGACAAAGACGGCTCGATTGGGTACGAGGGGATTGGCGTTGTTACATCCGCCGACTTCCCGGATGGTGTCTGGTCGTTTAATGCTCAGGGCGTTGCGAGCGGAGCGCAGGCGGTTGGCTACTTTGTTGTGAGCCGTGCTGCTGGCGCTGCGCCGCCTGCATCGGGTGGCAGTAGCGATCTGCCCATCCCTCCGGCGGGCGATGGGAGCCGCCTGGGAGCGATGCTGCACGATACCCTGCCACGGGTGGGCGACTCGTTTATTATTCCGGTGGTGGCACCGCCGGGCTATCCTTTCCTGCTCTTTGCGAGTGGTTACAGCGATGATGAAGAAGTGAATAGCTGGGTGACAACGCCTTCCAACGAAGTACGGAATATTTCGCAGGATAACATCGGCTATGATGACGGCGACGTTGCGGTACTGGTTGATACCCTTGGCTTTGCCACCGGAGCGCATTCGGTGGTGGCGCAGGGCCGCGACAGTGGCAACTATGCGGCGGCGGCATTCTTCCTGACGTTCGATTATTTTGCTGGGCCGGGCACACCGCGCCCGCCGCAGTCGAACAGTACCGTCAATCCCGAAGAAGGCTTCTATGGTACTACCTTCCAGATTCGGGTGCAGGGCATGCAACCCGGCGAAGAGGTGGAGGTCTGGACGACCGAGCCGCACGGCGTGTATACACTGGTGCCGGCTATAGGTATTGCCGATAATCGCGGGCTTGTCGGCTATGATCCGCCGCTCGATTTGCAGGTAACTGACGATTATTATCTGGGGGTGTATGGTATTCACTTCCGGGGCTTGCGGAGCGGCACCCGTGCCGATGCCTACTTTACGCTACGGAGTTTCGATGGGGCCGACCTGAAGAGCTTCGCGGTAGAGCAGCGCATTCTCAAGCTCAACCGTGACCGCCCTGCCATCAGCGAACAGGTGCAGTCCTGGATTGAAGGTCAGTAAGCAGCCATAGCAAACGGGGCAGGTTTCAAACCTGCCCCGCCGCTTGAGCAACCCGATTGCTCGTTACTCGTCCATATTCTCGATCATCGCATCGGCAAAGTTCGATGTGCTCACCTGGGTCGCGTCTTCCATCTGCCGAGCAAAGTCATACGTTACGACCTTGTTCTCAATCGTGCGCTCCATCGCCCGAATAATCAGGTCGGCGGCTTCGTGCCAATTCATATAGCGCAGCATCATTTCGCCGCTCAGGATCACACTCGACGGATTGACCACATTCTTATTGGCATACTTGGGCGCAGTGCCGTGCGTCGCCTCAAAAATAGCGTGCCCGGTAACATAGTTGATGTTACCACCCGGCGCAATACCAATACCGCCCACCTGTGCCGCCAGCGCATCGCTGAGGTAGTCGCCGTTCAGGTTCAGGGTGGCAATTACATCAAACTCGGTCGGGCGCGTGAGGACCTGCTGGAAGGTAATATCGGTGATTGAGTCCTTGATCAGGATTTTGCCTTCTGCAAGCGCGGCATCTTGTTCGGCGTTGGCCGCCTCTTCACCTTTGGCATCGACAGTGCGCCGCCACTGCGCCCAGGTATAGGTCGTGTCGCCATAGTCGCGTTCGGCCAGTTCGTAGCCCCAATCGCGGAAAGCGCCCTCGGTGAACTTCATAATATTGCCTTTATGCACCAAGGTGATGCTCTTGCGGTTGTACTTGATAGCATATTCGATAGCCGCCGCAACAAGCCGCTCGGTACCAGCACGGCTCACCGGCTTGATACCAATCCCAACCTCAATGGAGCCAGTTGCATAGGGGTTCGAGAGACGGCGGAACTCGGCAACCTTCTCGGCAGTACCAAACCGAATCTGCTCATAGTCGCGCTCAAACGAGCGGTAGATGAAGTAGAGCAGATGCGATGCTTCGAGCGTGCCGCCCTGATATTCGATGCCCGAATAAATATCTTCAGTGTTTTCGCGGAAGATCACCATATCCACCAGTTCGGGGCGCTTGACGGGTGACGGCACACCGCTATAGTAGCGCACAGGCCGCAGACAAACATACAGGTCGAGCAACTGGCGCAGCGCAACGTTTAGGCTGCGGATACCGCCACCAATCGGCGTAGTAAGCGGCCCTTTGATGCCCACCAGATACGCACGGAAGGCATCAACGGTATCTTCGGGCAGCCACTCCCCGGTCAGCTTGTAGGCCTTTTCCCCAGCCAGCACTTCCATCCACATAATCTTGCGCTGTTTACGGTAGGCCTTGGCAACCGCCGCATCCATGACGCGCACAGCGGCCCGCCAGATATCGGGGCCGGTTCCGTCGCCTTCCACAAACGGAATGATTGGCTGGTTGGGTACCATCAGTGCACCATCTTTAACGGTAATGGCTGACCCACCACTCGGCACTGCATAGCGTAGCGTTGTCATACTAGCTCCTTCATCAGACTACCTCTTGCTCACGGCAGCAACACACTTGCATATAATATAATGAGGATCGCTCCATGTTCTGGAACGATTCTTATGCCCATCAATTATACACGATGCTGCTGCCTATTCTGTACATAGGCAGACACACGGCAAGCGGGCTTCGTAAAGGTAACCAGAGGTTTGAACCTCCGGCAATCTGCTTGGAGAGGATGTGCCTACTGGATCGACAGCCACGGCTCGCCGCGTGTCAGGTAATCACTGAAGGTAATACCAATCAAGATCATAAGCCAGCAAATACCCCCTGCTATAACCTGTGTCAATCGGCTGCTTTAGTTCAGGTGCATAAAAGAGATCAGGACAATGCGGTCTTGCTCGAAGCGATAAGCAGCGCCATTCCAGCGTGGTTGCATAATACTGCGCCTAAAAAGCATTACGAGTACGAATAATCTCCGTAATAAACTTACCTCTTCCTGTACCAAACTACTCCACATTTCGCTTGGGCATACGCTAAAGTAAAAATGTAAAGCACACCTGTGTAAAAAGCAGAACCGTCTATCCTGTTACAGCAAGCGTGGGAGCAACTATGACCGCTGCCGCCTTACAACTTCATTCAATACAACGGGTCGTACTTGTCCGCGCCTTACCTGGCCTGGGCGATATGCTGTGTGCGGTGCCCACACTACGAGCGGTGCGTGCGGCGCTGCCCAATGCCACAGTATCGCTGGTGGGTATGCCCGGTGCACAGGTGTTGCTTGAGCGCTTTCCCCACTATCTCGATGAGTTGCTAGAGTTCCCCGGCTTTCCTGGCCTGGAATTCGATCCCCGTCCGGAACAGTTTGTCTCGTTTTTAGAAGCAGCCTGCACCCCTCGCTTCGACCTTGCCATTCAGATGCATGGCAGCGGCATATACAGCAATATATTCACCGTACTGCTCGGAGCCACGCACACCGCCGGGTGCTACCTGCCCGGTCAGTATTGCCCGGATAACAAGCTCTTCCTGCCTTACCCGACACACGCCCCGGAGATCTGGCGCTGGCTGCATTTGCTAGAAGTGCTCGGCATACCGCCGCAGGGCGATGATCTGGAATTTCCGCTGAACGATGCTGATCGGCAGGCCTGCGCTGCACTGCCCGCAGCCGCCCTGCTGACACCGGGTACCTACATCTGCGTGCATGCTGGAGCCAGTGCTGTGGGGCGGCGCTGGCCCTGAAGTCGTTTATAGCCGTAACCCGTCAGCTTGCCCGCTATGGTATGTATGTGGTGCTAACCGGTAGCGCCGCCGAATATGAACGATGCCGCAGCGATTGCCCACGCCACGGGCAACCACGTGTTGAACCTCGCCGGACAGACCAGCCTGGGCAGCCTTGCCGTGCTGCTGCGCCACGCCCGCCTGCTCATCTGCAACGACACGGGCATATCACATCTGGCAGCCGCCCTGCGTGTGCCGAGTGTGGTACTGTTCACCGTTTCCGAGCCGGGGCGCTGGGCACCACTCGACCAGCAGCGGCACCGCGTGGTGGTTGCAGCGGCCCCCCACGAACCACTAACTATGTATCGCAGGGCGATTGAACAGGAAGCCGTGCTGGGCCACGTGGACGACCTGTTAGCCCAGAAGGATACCTATGTCGCAGCTTGACTGGTCGCGCATAACATGCGTGCTGATCATCTGGGAAGACCCGGACTGGTGTAGCCCTGCCATCGAGCCGGTGCTCCATGCACTGCTCTACAAGTTGCCGCAAGCGCATTTTTACTTTGTGGCGCTGGCGGGGGCGGGTAGTAACGCCAGCGACTTGCAGGCTACGCTGGGGCAGGTTCGGCAGGAATATTTTGATATTGCGCTGATCCTGACCGGTGCAGGGCGCTCGCCGTATGCGCTGGCCTATCTCTGTTATCTGGCAGGCATTCCGGTGCGGGTTGGCCTTTCTGCCGAGTTTGGCGGCGGGGGTACTCTCGATTTGGCAAAAGCCGCCCATCAATACACAGCCATCGCAGCGCTTTATACCGCTGCTGCACACACTGGGCCTATTGGGCAACACTACAGACAACACGGAGGAACAACCCGACTATGGCGAAGCGCCCGCTGCGCGTCCTGACGTGGCACATCCACGGTAGCTATCTATCCTACCTGGCACACGTGCCACATACATTTTATCTACCGACAAAGCCAGGGAAACCAGAAGGGTATGGCGGACGGCTTGCCGGCTTCGACTGGCCCGACAATGTTCGGGATATTCCCGCAGACGACGTACACCGCACTGCATTTGACTGTATTCTTTTTCAGTCGCACAAAAACTACACCACTGACCAGTACGAGATCCTGAGCGACCAGCAGCGCCGATTGCCGCGTATCTTCCTGGAGCACGACCCGCCCCGCGACACACCCACCGACACCCGCCATGTTGTTGATGACCCAGCGGTGCTGCTGGTGCATGTCACGCACTTTAATCAGTTGATGTGGGACAGCGGGCGCACCCCTTCACGTGTCATCGAGCATGGTGTCACCATTCCGGCAGATGTGCACTATAGCGGTGAGATCGAAAAGGGTATCACTATTGTGAATGGGTTGGCGCGGCGTGGGCGGCGACTGGGGCGCGATGTGTTTGATTGCGCCCGCCACACGGTCCCACTTGATCTGGTGGGGATGTGTGCGGCAGAGCTTGGCGGCGTGGGCGAAATCCCCCACCGCGACCTGCCCGCCGTTGCTGCGCGTTACCGCTTCTTTTTCAACCCTATCCGGTATACCAGCCTGGGCCTTGCAGTCTGCGAGGCCATGATGGTAGGTCTGCCGATTATCGGGTTGGCAACCACCGAAATGGCAACTGTGGTGCAGAATGGGGTCAATGGCTTTGTTGATACTAACCTCGGCACCCTAGTGCGGCATATGCAACGCCTGATCGAAGACCCTGTCGAAGCCCGTGCACTGAGTGTGCATGCTGCCCGTTATGCCCGCGAACGGTTCGGTATCGAGCGCTTTGTCCACGATTGGGACAGGATATTCAGCGCTGTGTGTGGATGAGGCACAACAAAAACCTGGAAATAAAAATGAGATTCTGGCTCTAGAAAGTTGACTATGAAACAAAACATTGCGGTTATTAGCGAACACGCATCGCCGCTTGCCGAACCGGGTGGCACCGATAGCGGCGGGCAAAATATTTATGTAGCGCAGGTGGCCCGCCATCTTGCACAGCGTGGCTACCGCCTGGATATTTTCACCCGCCGCGACAACCCGCACCTGCCCGCTGTCATACAGTGGTTGCCAGATGTGCGTGTGATCCATATCGACGCAGGGCCGCCTGGCCCGGTACGCAAAGAAGAATTGTTACCGCTGATGGACGATTTCACCAGCAACATCTTGTGCTTCTGTACCAGCCGACGGGTGCCCTACGACCTGCTCCACGCCCATTTCTGGATGTCGGGGTTGGTGGCTGCCCGTATCAAGCAGACGCTTGGCACACCGTTTGTTATCACCTTTCATGCGCTGGGCAAGGTGCGCCGTCTGCATCAGGGAGCCGCCGATCAGTTCCCGACTATACGCGAACAGCTTGAGCAGCAGGTAATGCACGAGGCCAATACCATCATTGCTGAGTGTCCCCAGGATTACGCCGACTTGGTAAACCTGTATCACGTTGACCGGGACCGTATCCGCATTATTCCCTGTGGTTTCGACCAGAACGAGTTTGAGCCGCTTCCCCAAGAGATGGCCCGCGAAATGATTGGCCTTGATCAGGACGAGTGGACAGTATTGCAACTGGGCCGGATGGTGCCCCGCAAAGGCATTGATACGGTAGTGCAGGGCTTTGCCCGCTTTGTGGCGGCGCGTGGTGCGCGTGCCCGCCTGCTGATGGTGGGGGGCGACAGCGAACACCCCGACCCGCAGCGTACACCTGAGATCGGGCGATTGCAGGAGCTTGCCCAGGCCGAAGGCATTGCCGAGCAGGTGACGTTTACGGGCAAGCGCGGGCGCGATGTGTTGAAGTACTACTACAACGCCGCCGATGTTTTTGTGACGCTGCCCTGGTACGAGCCGTTTGGCATCACACCGCTGGAAGCAATGGCCTGTGCAACCCCGGTGATCGGGGCCAGGGTCGGCGGTATCCAGTACACGGTGCGCCACGGCGAAACGGGCTATCTGATACCGCCGCGCAATCCGGCAGCCCTGGCAAGCTACCTGCTACGGCTTTATGATGAACCAGCCACTCTGCAACGGCTTGGACAGCAAGCACTGTTGCGGGTGCGGCACGACTTCACATGGCAGCATGTCGCGGCGGCCATTGCCGATCTGTATGAATCAATCATAAACAGTAGCACAATCCGCATTCCAAACGGCAACCACACTGTGCGCTACCCGTTCTCGCATGGGCAGCCGTTGGTGTCAGCAGAATAGTTCAGCATCAACAAGGAGTAACACATAATGATAACACTCGAAGGAAAGATTGCGCTGGTCACGGGTGGCGGACGCGGCCTGGGTGCAGCGATTGTCCAGGACCTGGCGGCGGCTGGGATGACCGTACTGATTGCCGATATCCGCGAAGACCTGATTGAGCAGGTAATGAACGAGGTGATCAACGCCGGGGGCCGTGCATCGGGCCTGCATCTGGATGTAACCAATGCCGAACAGACCCGCGCCGCTGTTGCCGAGGTGTTGCACCGCTACGAACGGATCGATGTACTGGTCAACAATGCCGGGGTTGATGTCACTATCTCAGTGGAAGAACTGGCGGTTGATGACTGGGATCGGGTGATGGCGGTGAACCTGCGCGCCCCCTTCCTGATGGCAAAGCATGTGATGGGCGCAATGCGCGAACGCGGCGAAGGGCATATCATCAATATTGTCTCGACCGCTGCCAAGCGTGCATGGCCCAACGCCGCCGCCTATCATGCCAGCAAGTGGGGCTTGCTGGGCCTCAGCCACGCCCTGCACACCGAGGCGCGCCCGCACGGAGTAAAGGTAACTGCCGTGATTGCGGGCGGCATGCGGACACCGTTTCTGCTCGACCGCTTCCCGGATATCGATATTGAAACGCTACAAGATCCGCGCAATGTTGCCGCGACGGTGCGCTTTGTGCTGATGCAGCCCGCCGAAACAGTCATACCCGAAATTATGGTCCTGCCCATGCGTGAAACGTCGTGGCCCTGATGACGAGCTTGATACGGCAATAGCAACTATAGTGCATCGAGAGGGAACTATTCAACAATGCAGCGAGCAATCTTCTTTGACAAAGACGGTACCTTGATCGAGAACCTGCCCTACAACGTCGATCCATCGCTTATTCGGTTTATGCCAGGAGCCGCCGCTGCACTGGTGGCACTGTACACCGCTGGTTATCGACTGTTTATCATCTCAAACCAGTCGGGCGTGGCGCGGGGCTACTTCGCTGAAGCGGCCCTGGCAGGTGTGCAGCAGTGGCTTGCCAGCCAGTTCTCCGCCATAGGTGTTGTGCTGGATGGTTTCTCCTACTGCCCGCATCATCCGGCGGGCCGGGTCGCAGCGTATACCACCATCTGCAATTGCCGCAAGCCGGCACCGGGCATGCTGTTGCAGGCGGCCCGCGACCACCAAATCGACCTGGGGCAGTCGTGGATGATTGGCGATATTCTCGATGATGTTGAGGCAGGGCACCGTGCAGCCTGTAAAACGATGCTGGTGAACAACGGCGGCGAAACAGAATGGGTCTTCGGCCCCCTCCGCAAGCCGCATATAATGGTACGCGACCTTGCCGCAGCCGCCGATGTTATTCTGGCGACGGATGCCTACCGACCCATACGACGGGCACCAGCGGCGCTCTTTCAGGAGGTACTGATGTGAACACCCACAGCAGCCATGTTCTCGAACTGTTTCCCAACCTGCGCGTGCTGGTGATCGGTGAAGCCATTCTGGATAGCTACCTGGCGGGGGCTGCCGGGCGGCTCTGCTCAGAAGCACCCGTACCCGTTGTTGATGTACAGACACACAGCGATGTACCGGGCGGTGCGGCCAATACTGCGGCCAATATTCACAGCATGGGCGCACATGTGGCGCTGCTCTCGGTGATTGGCGACGATGACGAAGGCGCACGGCTGCGGGCCGCCATCGCTGCCAGGGGCATTGCACCCGATCATCTGCTGGTGCGGAGTGCCCGCCGCACGCTTGCCAAACATCGTGTGATGGCCGCATCGCAGTTGCTGGTGCGTTTCGATCAAGGCAGCACCAATGCCGTTGATGAAGTGACCGAGCGAGCATTGATAGATCGGCTGTGCGAATTGTGGCGCTGGTGCGATGCGGTGATTGTCTCAGACTATTGTTATGGCATCCTGACGCCGCGTATCATTCAGGCTATCGGGCAGCGGCAAGAACAGGCCCCGCGCCTGCTGGTGCTGGATAGCCACAACCTGCCCGCCTATCGTGCGGTGGGTGCTACAGTCGTCAAGCCCAACTATGCCGAAACGGTCAGGCTGCTGGGCCTGCCTGCGCTGGATGAGGCGCGACTGGAGCAACTGTATCTGCACGGGGCTGCCACGCTCGAACTGACGGGCGCACAGATAGCGGCTGTCACACTCGATAGTGATGGGGCGCTGATCTTCGAGCAGCAGAAGCCCGTCTATCGTACCTATGCCCGCCGTGCCACCAAAGCCCACCCATCGGGCGCGGGTGATACGTTTGTCAGTGCGCTAACACTGGCCTTGGCAGCGGGAGCCAGCACACCTGCCGCCGCCGAGATTGCTTCTGCTGCTGCGAGCATCGTTATTCAACAGGAGAACACGGCTGTCTGTACGCTCACCGAACTGATGGGACACATCACCCCGGTTGATATTTACATAAGCGACCGTCGCACCCTGACGGGGCGGCTAGCACTGTATCGCGGGCGACGACATCGCATTGTGTTCACAAATGGCTGCTTTGATATTTTGCACCGGGGGCACGTCACCTTCCTGAGTCAGGCGAAGGCGTTAGGGGATGTGCTGATTGTGGGCATCAACACCGACGAAAGTGTACAGCGCTTGAAAGGCCCGAATCGCCCGATCAATCCGCTTGAAGATCGGGTGCAGGTGCTGGCAGCGCTCAGTTGTGTTGATAACATTGTAGACTTCAGCGAAGACACCCCGATTGACCTGATCGAGCAGGTGCGCCCCGATGTGTTTGTAAAAGGGGGCGACTACACCCGCGAGCAGTTGCCCGAAGCCGCCCACGTCGAGCGTTATGGTGGCACGGTGCATATTCTGCCCTACCTTACCGACCGTTCCACGACAAGTGTGATCGAACGGATTCAGATGGACGCAGCAACGACCTTGCGTGAAAAGTATGTTGGGGGCTAATGTGACAGACTGGAACACCGTACAGAATATCCTGTGTGTGCGCCTCGATGCCATGGGCGATGTGTTGATGACAACGCCAGCCCTGCGTGCGCTGCGTGAGAGCCTGCCCACAACGCGGCTCACCCTGCTGACATCGGCGGCGGGCGCGGGTATTGCGGCGCTAGTGCCCGAAATAGACGATGTACTGGTGTATGATGCGCCATGGCTCAAGGCGACCACGCCACGCAGCGACAGCCGCCCCGATTACGCGATGATCGAGCGGTTGCGGGCGCGGCGCTTCGATGCAGCGATTATCTTTACTGTTTACAGCCAGAACCCGCTCCCCACCGCGCTGCTGTGTTATATGGCCGATATTCCGCTGCGGCTCGCCCACTGCCGCGAGAACCCGTACCAGCTTCTGAGCGACTGGATACACGAAACCGAGCCGCAGAGGGTATTCGGCACGAGGTACGCCGCCAGCTTGATCTGGTGGCGGCGATTGGCTGCACGACCAGCAACGAACGGCTCTCGCTGCGGGTGCCGCCTGCCGCACGCCAGCATATACCGCCACTGCTGAATACCCACGGCATCGACCCGACCCGGCCATGGGTAGTGCTGCATCCCGGTGCCACGGCCTCTTCGCGGCGCTACCCGGTAGAACATATGGCAGCCGTGGCACAGCAACTTGTCGGTGATAACATACAGATTGTGTTTACTGGCACTGCACCAGAGGCCGAACTGGTTGCCGCTTTGCAGGCGCAGATGCATGCACCATCGTGCTCGCTGGTGGGGCGGCTCGACTTGGGCGAACTGGCAGCGCTGATTGAACAGGCTCCGCTGCTGATCGCCAACAACACGGGCACCGTCCATATTGCCGCCGCCCTGGGAACCCCTGTTGTGGTGCTCTATGCGCTGACCAACCCGCAACACACCCCCTGGCAGACACCGCAGCGGGTATTGTTCCACGATGTGCCCTGCAAATACTGCTACAAGTCGATCTGTCCGGCAGGGCATCACCATTGCTTGCGGTTGGTCGAACCGGCGGCGGTAGTGGATGCGGCCCACGATTTGCTGACAGGCGTGCCCGCATCCACCATGTTCCCTGCGGAGGTGCTGGCATGAGGGCGGCGATTGATATTCTCATTCCAACGTATCGCCGCCCTGCTGCACTGGCGGTGACGCTGGCAGGTCTCTGTGCTCAGACGTATCGTGACTTTCGGGTGATTATCTCCGACCAGACCGAGCAGGACGACCCGACCGCTGGGGCCGAAGTGCAAACGCTGATTCGGGTGCTGGAGGCGCACGGGCATACCGTACAGGTTCATAAGAACCTGCCGCGCCGTGGCATCGCGCAGCAGCGCCAGTTTTTGCTGGAGCAGTCCAGTGCGCCATATGTGCTCTATCTTGATAACGATCTGCTGCTTGAGCCGGACATTGTAGGGCGGCTATGGGATGTTATGCAGCGCGAACAATGCGGCTTTGTGGGGTGTGGGCCAATTGGCCTGAGCTACCGCGACGATGTGCGCCCGCACGAGCAGCACATTGAGTTCTGGGATGGCCCGGTGCAACCCGAAACCGTACGCCCCGATACACCGCAATGGGAGCGCTACAAGCTCCACAATGCCGCCAATCTCTACCATGTGCAGCAGCAACTTGGCCTGACTGCCGCCACGCAGCGTCCCTATCGGGTGGCGTGGGTAGCGGCCTGTGTGTTATACGATGCAGCAAAGCTCCACGCAATCGGCGGTTATCAGTTTTGGCGCGACCTGCCGCCCGACCATAGCGGCGAAGATGTACTGGTACAGGTGCGCCTGATGGCAAGGTATGGCGGCTGTGGCCTGCTTCCATCGGGGGTGTATCACCTGGAACTACCGACAACGATTGAAAACCGTCGCGTTGATGCCCCAACAACGCTCAGCCTTGATGCGCCCCATGCGCGGGAGGTAGCGCGATGATCCAGTCAATTCTGTTTATTGAACTACTCGGCGGCATTGGTGATCTGTTACTGGCGCTACCCGCGATCCAATCGCTGGCCCGTTCGCATCCGCAGGCGCAGCTCCGGGTACTGACGTATGCACCGGGTGGAATGCTGCTGTGTGATGACCCGCATGTATATGACATTATTATTGCCGACCGCCACAGCGCCCATGCCACGGTTGCCGCTGTGCTGGCCCGCCGCTCATTCGATTTGATTGTTTCGACCACCAATCATAGCGGCATTCCTGAGCTGATCGCGCAGCAACGCACGGTCCGCACCGTGACCAATCTCTGGCGTTCGCCGCCACCTGATCAGCGGGTAGCAGATCGGTTTTTGCAGATCTTACAGGCGGAAGACCTGATCACGCCGCAGAGTATCGCCCCGGCCCGCCTGTACCTTTCCGAACAAGAACGGCAGCAGGCGCGGGTGCATCTGCCACCAGCCAGGCCGCTGGTGTTTCTGGTGCCCGATGCGGGTATGGCAATCAAGCGCTGGCCGATGCGTTCGTATATTGAACTGGGGCGGGCGTTGCAGCAGCGCTATCAGGCCCATATTGTGGTACCGATGGGCAACGACCCTGAGCAGACCATTATGCTGGTGGCAGCACTGGACAGCACCGCGCAGGTGTGGCCGCGTGGCGACTTGCACAACCTGGCGGCAGCACTGAGCTTTGCCGATCTGGTAGTAGCTCCCGATACAGGCATTGCCCATATTGCAGCGGCCCTCGCTGTGCCAACAATCACACTGTTTGGCCCGTCGTGGTACGAGCGCTATGGGCACCCTGCACCACATATCAATCTCCAGGGTTACACCGCTTGTCCAGAGCGCAACATTGCCAATTTTACTGAGCAGACCTGCTGGTACGCAAGCACTTGTCCGCTTGCGATGTGGCACACCTGCCTAGAAGATATCCCGCCAACGGCGGTGCTTCAGGCCGTCCGACAAATGTTATGAAACGCATACAGCTTCACAACCTGCGGCGTATTCTGGTGATGCGCCTGGACAATATTGGGGATGTCCTGATGACTGGCCCTGCACTGCGGGCGATCAAAGCGGCACTGCCCCATACGCACCTGACGCTGATGGCAAGCCCGGCTGGTTCGCAGGCTGCCGCGTTGTTGCCGTGGGTGGATGCTGTGCTGACGTGGCGTGTGCTCTGGCAAGACATGGGCAGCTTGCCGTTTGACCCAGCGCGTGAGTGGCACCTGATCGAGACGCTGCGGGCGGGGCAGTTTGATGCTGCCATCATCTTCACGAGCTTTAGTCAATCGCCCCACCCGGCGGCGGTGGTCTGCAAGCTGGCAGATATTCCGCTCTGTATTGGGCAATCGAAGGAGACCGCCGGCGCATTGCTCGATATTGAGCTTGCGGCACCGCCCGACGAACTGCATCAGGTGGAGCGCAACCTGCGATTGGTGGAGGCGCTTGGCTGCCCCGTCGATGACCGCAGCCTCACGATTAGCATTCCCGAAGCGGCCCGCCAGAGTCTCGCTAGCAAGCGCTGGACGTATGGCATCACGCCCGATGCACCATATGCGGTGCTCAACCCGTGGACAAGCTGCGCGGCCCGTACTTACAATAGCTCCCGCTTTGCCAAAGCCGCCCGCCTGCTTGGTGCGGCAACGGGGCTGCCAGTGGTTGTGGTAGGCACCGAAAAAGACCGCGAACAGAGTGCGGCCCTGCTCGAAGCGATTGGCTCGACTGCGTTTGATATGGTCGGGCAGACCACCCTGCCCGAACTGGCCGCGCTGATTGATGAGGCGCAATTGCTCCTGACCAACAACACCGCCACTATGCATATTGCCGATGCAACCCGTACCCCCCAGGTGGTGCTCTTTGCGGGCACCGAACTGGCGGTACAGTGGCAGCCACGCCACACACCGACGCGCCTGCTCACCCGGCCAACTTGGTGCAGTCCGTGTTATCTGTTTACCTGTCCCTATCAGCAAGAGTGCCTGGATATTTCGCCCGCTACGGTTATGGCGGCGGCCTCTGCACTGCTTGGCAATGGCACTTCGCCACACCTGCGAGGCATATCATGAGCCGACCAGCGCTTGCAATGATCACTGGGTCGTATCAACCGGGGCGCTGCGGTGTGTCTGACTATACGAGCCATCTTTGCCAGCACCTTGCCCAGCACGGCCTGTCAACCACCGTGCTAACCACCTATGCTGCGGCCCGCACCCACCACAGCGCCGATGTGCGCGGCGTGGTTGATGATTGGTCGGTGGGTGATATGCCGACGCTGGCGCGGGCAGTGCAGGCACTCAATCCAGCGCTATTACATATTCAGCACGCCGCCGGGTCGTATGGATTTCAGCGGGCGCTGTTTGGCTTGCCGCCGCTGCTGCGGCTGGCAGGCTGGCGTGGTCGGTTGGTCACAACGGTTCACGAGTATGGCTGGTGGGAATGGCAACCGCCGCATGTTCCGGCGGGACTGGTTGAACTGGCGAAGCGTTTGGGGCAGCGGCGCGGCTGGTGGGATCGGGAAGATGGCTTTTTACTGACCATGAGCGATGCGCTGATTACCACCAACAGCTACGCTGCGCACGTCATCCACGAGCGGCTGAATGGGCACGCGCCACCAACGCACCACATCCCCATTGCGGCCAACATCACCCGCGCCTCCACCGACCGCGCCACGGCTCGCCGCGAGGTGTGCGCTGCAACAGGCTGGCCCGCCGATGCGCTGATTGTAGCGTTTTTTGGTTTTCTGCATCCAGTCAAGGGATTGGAAACGCTGCTGGCTGCCTTCGCACCGGTGGCCGCGACCTGCCCTGCGGCCCGGTTGCTGCTCGTCGGTGGGGTTGAGAGTCTGGCGCTGCGGGGTGCCGAAGCCGAGCGCTACTGGAACACGTTGCACGGCCTGGTTGCCGACGCGAGGCTCCAGAACACAGTCCATCTGACGGGCTTTCTGCCTGATGAGACCGCCTCGTGTTATTTGCAGGCCGCCGATGTGGGCACGCTGCCCTTTAATCAGGGCGTTACGCTCAAGAGCGGCTCGTTGCTGGCGCTGTTCGGGCACGGCCTGCCCGTCGTCGCAACCCGCCACACCCCTCCTGATAGGGATCTTGAACAGGCGACGTTTTTGCAGATGGTGCCACCCCGCAACGCCGATGCACTGGCGGCGGCCCTGCGTGCGCTGCTCAACGACCCGTCAGCCCGTCAGGGTGCTGGCGCAGCAGGGGCAGCCTTTGTAGAGCGCTTTTCGTGGCCCGCCATCGTGTGTCAGCATCGCGGCGTGTACGAACAGGCAATAAGCAATGGGCGATAGGTACTACCCCTCGCCATCGCCTCATTTGTATCCCCATGTTCTATCATGGCGGTGGGAATATGAGCAATCATTCGTCTCACACCGTAAGGAGGGAAAGAACGCAATGGGGTATCAGCTTGACCTGACAGGCAAAAAGGCGCTGGTGGTTGGGATTGCCAACGAGCACAGCATTGCGTATGCCGCCGCATGTGCTTTCCGCGAACTGGGGGCAGACCTAGCCATTACCTACCTGAACGAAAAGGCCGAGAAGTATGTACGCCCGTTGGCAGAACAGCTTGAGGCATCCATCATTATGCCGCTCGATGTGAATGTTGAAGGACAGCTTGAGGCCGCCTTTGATGTCATTGCGCAACAGTGGGGGCGGCTCGATATTCTGCTACACTCGATTGCCTTTGCACCAAAAGAAGATTTGCATGGGCGCGTGGTCGATACATCAAAAGCAGGCTTTGCGCTGGCTATGGATATCTCGTGCCACTCGTTCATTCGGATGGCGCACCTTGCCGAACCGCTGATGAAGGAACACGGCGGCAGTATGATGACCGTTACATTCTACGGGTCGCAGCGGGTGGTCGATACCTACAATATGATGGGGCCAGTTAAGGCGGCACTCGAAGCGGTGGTGCGCGAGGTGGCTTCGGAGATGGGCGAGTCGCGCATTCGGGTCAATGCAATTTCACCCGGCCCGATCCTGACGCGGGCGGCTTCGGGCATTACCCACTTCGATAGCTTGCTGGAAGAGACAGCCCGCCGCGCCCCGCAGCGCAGCCTGATCAATCTGGAGGACATTGGCGGAGTGTCCGCCTTCCTCGCCAGCGATCTGTCGGATGCCATCACGGGCGCGGTCATTTATGTAGATAACGGGGCGAATATTATCGCCTAGCGCCTTTCATCTGAGCCAATTTCGTGGAACGCCTGGTGCAACTGCATTGGGCGTTTTTGCCACTATGAAAGCATTGGCATGATAGTGAAAAATATTTCACTCCAGGTTGACAGGAATTAAGAATGAGTATACTATCAATGGCGTTATGCCATCGGAATATCGATATTCCAGATGTTTCGCACAGGCTCTGTACACTGGGCTGCCGGGTGCGAACCGTGCGAACCTTCGCACAAGGCTACTGAATTTGCGCAGAAAAGGTAGTTTTTCCTTGCGAAACTACCCTTAGAACGAGTATAATTTAGAAGCGAACACACTTCACAATCGTATTATTTTAAGAGGTAGTTCTGGATAGTCAGGATAGTATAGTATGCTACAGGATTATGTGCCCATTCTGGTGATGTTCCTCATGTCACTTTTTGTGCCCCTGTTTGTGATCACCCTTTCTGCGCTGCTTGGCCCGCGCCGCTCGACCAAGCGCAAGCTTGCGCCCTACGAGTCGGGTATGGATCCGATTGGGCCAGCAATGCGCCGCTTCCCCGTCAAGTTCTATGTGGTTGCGATGCTCTTTATCCTCTTCGATATCGAAACCATCTTTTTCTTCCCGTATGCACTAGTGTTTCGGGAATTGGGGCTGTACGGACTCGGCGTGATGGGTGTGTTCCTCGTGCTGCTGGTTGTGGGGTTTGTGTATGAATGGAAGAAAGGAGCACTCCGATGGGAATAGAAGAAAAAGCTGCAAATCTTGGCATTGTTACAACGACGCTGGAAACGGTTGTGAACTGGGGCCGCACCAATGCAATGTGGCCGCTGACGTTTGGCCTTGCCTGCTGTGCAATTGAAATGATGTCGGCCCAGGCTAGCAACTACGACCTATCGCGCTTTGGGATGGAGATTAACCGCCCCTCGCCACGTCAGGCCGACCTGATGATTGTCTCGGGGCGTGTCTCGCGCAAAATGGCTCCGGTGCTGCGGCGGCTCTACGACCAGATGAGCGACCCCAAGTGGGTGATTGCCATGGGCGACTGTGCCTCGTGTGGCGGGGTGTTTAATAACTACGCCATTGTGCAGGGTGTTGACGAAGTGGTGCCCGTGGATGTGTATGTGGCCGGCTGCCCGCCGCGCCCCGAAGCACTGATCGACGGTATTATGCGCCTGCACGAAAAAGTGATGAAAGAGAAAATTTCTGGTACCAGCCACAATGCCGACCGCACCACCATTCGAGTGGAGCAGGAACAGCAGGATGGCGGATTGATCCAGGTAACATAAACACGCCGGATAGCTTGTATCGGTTTGACCAGAGCAGGTTGTGGCGCGGGGCATGAGAGCGCACGTCGGCGGACGTGTGATTGAGGACGGGAATCCAGACTCACTCTCCTGCCCTGTGTTATGTTCAAAGACTTATAGAGGAATGGCTATCAAATGGATAACGCAACAGTATTAAACCGCCTGCGCGACACCTTCGGCGCGGTCGTGTCGGCCCCCGACGAACGCCACGGCGATCTCAAGGTCTGTATCGAGGCGAGCCGCCTGCCCGAAGTGGGGCGCTGGCTGCGCGACGAAGCCGACTTGCAGTATACTCTGCTCGAAAATCTGTGTGGTGTTGATTATCTGGGGCGCTTGCCTCGCTTCGAGGTGGTCTATCATCTGTTCTCGTTCCAGAACGCGCATCGGCTGTGCCTGAAGGTGGGCGTACCCGAAGAGCACCCGGTGGTGCCCTCGGTGACGAGCGTATGGCCCACCGCCAACTGGCACGAGCGCGAAACTTACGATATGTTTGGCATTGTCTTCGAAGGGCACCCCTCGCTGGAGCGCATTCTGATGCCCGAAGAATGGGCAGGCCACCCGCTGCGCAAAGATGTACCGCTGGGGTACGAAGAGGTGGCGTTTACCTTTAACGAAGATAGAATCTATGCCCACAAGCCATTCGCCAAAGAGTAGCGCCAGAAGCGGGAGCCGATAACTAGGATTGAGGTTTTTGTTATGACCACACTGAGTATTCCTTCGCCGCGTGATATTATCGGCCCTGCCGAGCGTGGCGAAACCGAAAATATGGTGCTCAATATGGGGCCGCACCATCCCAGTACCCACGGCGTGCTGCGGCTGGTGGTGGAGCTTGATGGCGAGACGGTGGTAGATGTTGCGCCCGATATCGGCTTCCTCCATACTGGTATCGAAAAAACGATGGAGTCGAAGACCTATCAGAAGGCGCTGGTCATGACCGACCGGATGGACTACCTCGCGCCACTTTCCAACAACCTGAGCTATGTGCTGGCAGTAGAGAAACTGCTGGAGTGCGAAATTCCGGTGCGCGCCCAGACTGCGCGTGTCCTGCTGACCGAACTGACCCGCATCGGCTCGCACCTAGTCTGGCTTGGCACCCACGCGCTCGACCTTGCAGCTATGAGCGTCTTTCTTTATGCTTTCCGCGAGCGTGAGCAGATCCTCGATATTTTTGAACTGGTCAGCGGTGCGCGTATGATGACCAGCTACTTCCGCGTGGGTGGTCTGGCTTACGACCTGCCCGCCGACTTTATCCCGACGGTCAAGCAGTTTATAGATACCTTCGAGCCGCGTGTCGACGAGTACGAAGACCTGCTGACCAATAACCCGCTCTGGCTTGAGCGCACCGTGGATGTAGGCAAGATTAGCACTGCCGATGCCATCGCGTTTGGCCTGACCGGGCCAGCCTTGCGCGCAACCGGGATAGCCTACGACCTGCGGAAGATGACCCCCTACACGGGCTACGAAACGTACGATTTTGACGTACCCATCGGGCAGAACGGCGATATCTACGACCGCTACCTGGTGCGTATCGCCGAGATGCGCCAGAGCCTTGGCATTGTACGGCAGGCCTATGATCGCCTGATTGAGATGGGACCCGGCCCCTACCAGACTGCTGACCGCAAGGTTGCGCCGCCACCCAAGAGCGAGATTACCCATAGTATGGAATCGTTGATCCACCACTTCAAGCTCTGGACGGAAGGGTTCAAGCCGCCGCGTGGTGATGCCTACATCTGTATTGAATCGCCGCGTGGCATGATGGGCACCTATGTTGTCAGCGATGGTGGGCCGCGCCCCTACCGGGTGCATTTCCGTGCGCCCTCGTTTGTCAATCTGCAAGCGTTGCCGCATATGGCACGCGGGCGCTTTATGGCCGACCTGGTTGCGCTGATCGCCAGCCTCGACCCGGTGCTGGGCGAAGTGGATCGCTAGTTGGTACGTCGTTGAACGTTGCAGCAGTGCACATCCCCTGAACAAGCGAAGAGGAGACGGGGAACAGTCGCCAGTATCAGGGCTGTTCCCCCAACGAGGAGCCATGTTACAAGAAACATACGCGACTGAAATTGAGCGCCTGCTCTCACGCTACGCCGACCGGCGCAGCGCCGTGTTGCCCCTGCTCTATATTGCACAGGACCACTACGGCCCCCTGAAGCCTGCTGTTATCCAGGAAGTGGCCGATATCCTCCACCTACCGTATACCAATGTGTTTGAGGTCGTTGGCTTCTACACCCTGTTTTACGATCAGCCGTTTGGCAGGTGGATGGTACAGGTGTGCGACGATGTGCCCTGCTGCTACCTAGGAGCCGAAGCGTTGATCAGTGCGCTGAAACAGAAGCTCAACCTTGTTGAGAACCAGACCAGTGCCGACAATATGTTTACGTTGCAGCGCGTGAAGTGCCTCGCCGCCTGCGACCGTGCGCCAGTGGTGCAGGCCAACCTTTCGTACATTTACGATGTAACGGCCCGCTATGCCGATGCGCTGATCAGTATGCTGCGTGAAATGGCAGATAGTAACGAGGCGCTGAGTGTTTCGGGGCGGCTTGCCGAAGACTTCGAGCCAGATGGTGCCGGCGGCTTCCGTCGCATCGAGCGCTTGCTGGCACCGTATCAGGCCCCGACTAACGGCACTGCGGCCGGACAGCCGCAGGCAGGCGAAGCGACCGCTACCGAACAGGTTGCGCCCGCTGTTGCCGCCGAGTCGAAAGAAGAGGCAGCCGAAGCGATCGCTACTGAGTCGCCAGTGGAACCGTCGCCCGACCGCACACCTGCCAGTGCTCACCCGGCACCTGAGCAGGCGGAGGAGCGATCTGCGGTGCCACCTGTTCCGGCCCAGCAGGAGCCGCCGCAGGCAACCACCGCCGAAGAGACACCACCAGCAACCAGTAACCAGACTGAGGAAGGAAAACACTAATGGCACTGACTGAACATATTATCATGCGCGAACTGGAGGTGCCGACTATTGCCGATTTTAATGTGTACCTCCAGCACGAAGGCTATACGGCATGGCGCAAGGCGCTAGCAGAACTGGCCCCTGGCGATATTGTCAAGATGGTACGCGACGCGGGGCTGCGCGGTCGCGGCGGCGCGGGCTTCCCAACCGGCGTGAAGTGGGGCTTCTTGCCAAAGGATGTGAAGCCGCGTTATCTGCTGTGCAACTGCGACGAGAGCGAGCCGGGGACGTTCAACAATCACCAGATTATCGACCGCAACCCGCACCAGTTGATCGAAGGCGTAATCATCTCGGCCTATGCGATTGAGTCCAACACCGCCTATATTTATGCGCGGGGCGAGTTTGCCACCGCCGCCCACACGCTCGAACAGGGGATTGCACAGGCGTATGCCGCCGGGTTGCTTGGGAAGAACATTCTGGGTAGCGGCTACGATCTGGATGTGTATGTCCATCGTGGCGCGGGCGCGTACATCTGCGGCGAAGAAACCGCCCTGATGGAATCGCTCGAAGGCAAAATCGGGCAGCCCCGCCTGAAGCCACCCTTTCCGGCGGTTGAGGGGCTGTATGGCAAGCCTACCATTATTAACAACGTGGAGACGCTTGCCAATGTGCCGCGTATCGTGTTAAAGGGCGTAGACTGGTACCGCAGCTTTGGCACCGAAAAAAGCCCTGGCACCAAGGTCTTCTCGCTGTGCGGGCACGTCAACAAGCCGGGCAACTACGAGCTTCCGTTCGGGTTGCCGCTGCGCGAATTGATCTACAGCCCCGAATATGGCGGCGGTATGACAGACGATCGCCCCGTCAAGATCATTGTGCCCGGTGGGGCTTCGGCCCCCTGGCTAACGGGTGAGCAACTCGACCTGACACTGGACTATGAAGCACTGGCGGCGGCAGGCTCGATGCTTGGGTCGGGTGGCGTGATTGTGCTGAACGACACTGTATCAGCGCCGCACGTGGCCTACAAGATGGACGAATTCTTCAAGCACGAAAGCTGTGGCAAGTGCACGCCGTGCCGCGAGGGGACCCACTGGCTGGTAAAGGTGTTGCACCGTATGACCGAAGAGGGCCACGCGCACCCGGAAGATATTCCCGTGCTGCACAGCATCTACAATCAGATGGCGGGCAACTGCTTCTGTTTGCTCGGTGAGAGCGCCGTGATGCCGATCAAGAGTGCGCTGGCGCTGTTCCCCGAAGAGTTCGAGCGCCTGCTTCCGGCGGGTATGAACGGGCGCACCAATGGTAAACACGTGATTGAATTGCAGCAGGCGTAGCAGGCGGGCCAGTGGGAGCAGAAACAATGGCACATAGCAGCACCTTCCAGATCAGTGACGAGCCAGCCCTGTTGGGAACAGAGCGCTGGACAATTGCTGATCTGGCGCACTTTCCCGATAGTGAGTTGTACCGCTACGAGATTATTGACGGAGAGCTATTTGTGTCAAAGAACCCGCACTGGCATCACCAGTTAACCTGTCATCGCATTGCCTATGAACTGGATAGCTGGAGCCGCCAGCACAATGCAGGTGTAGCTTTTCAGAATCCAGGTGTGATGTATGCCGATGATGAAGCGGTCACGCCAGATGTGGTGTGGATCAGTCAGGCACGAGTGGCAACACTGTTGCGCGACGAGAACAAGCACCTGCACGAATCGCCTAATCTGGTGGTGGAGGTGCTCTCGCCGGAGCGTGCCAACGAGCGGCGCGACCGCGAAGCCAAGCTCAAGCTGTATGCACGGCAGGCAGTCCAGGAATACTGGATTGTTGACTGGCGCGACGCGACGCGGATGGTATATCGGCGGCAGCAGGATACATTGCAACTGATGGCAACGCTGGGCCGGACTGATACAATGACATCGCCGCTGCTCCCTGGCTTTGCCTGTGCGCTGGAAGGCCTGTTTCTTGTTGCCAATATGCCCCTGAACGACCAGGCATCGACCTGAAGGCGCTCGCTACCAAAGAGGAATTGACAGACACATCAGAAGAGAAGAGAGGAAGCAATGTCTGAGGTCAATATAATAATTGATGGGGTACAGATTAGCGTACCCGCCAATACCAATGTGGTAGACGCGGCACGGATGGCAGGCATTGCTATTCCGGTCTTCTGTTACCACCCCCGAATGAAGGCGGTCGGTATGTGCCGGATGTGTCTTGTGGCCGTGGGCACTCCCCGCATTGACCGCGAGACACGCCAGCCCGTGCGGGATGTCGAGGGCAAGTCTGTCATCGCGATGATGCCCAAGTTGCAGACGGCCTGCACCACCAGGGTATCTGAGGGCATGGTAGTCTATACCACTACTGACGAAGTGAAGTATGCCCAGAATGGCGTGCTCGAATTTCTGCTTACCTCGCACCCGCTGGATTGTCCGGTGTGCGACAAGGGCGGCGAGTGCCCGCTGCAAAACCTCACGATGGAATGGGGGCCAGCCGTCAGCCGCTTCGACTATACCGACAAGGTGCACTTCGAGAAGCCCATCCCGCTGGGTGACTTGATTTACCTCGACCGGGAGCGCTGCATTCTGTGTGGGCGCTGTGTGCGCTTCCAGGATGAAATCGCCGATGATCCAGTACTCGGCTTTGACAGCCGGGGCCGAAGCTGGCATATCATCAGCAAGAGCGACCCGCCCTTCGATAGCAAGTTCAGCGGCAACACTACCGATATCTGCCCGGTTGGGGCGCTGACCAGTGCCGACTTCCGCTTTAAGGCGCGGGTGTGGGAGGTGCAGTCGGTGCCGTCGATCTGCATGCTCTGTCCAGTGGGCTGCAATACCACGCTGGATATGCGTCACAACAAGCTGATGCGTGTGATGCCGCGTGAAAACGCCGCCGTCAACGATATCTGGATCTGTGACAAGGGCCGCTTCGGGCATCGCTTTATCGAGAGCACCGACCGCCTGACAACGCCACTGGTGCGCCGCGATGGTGCGCTGGTACCCGCCTCGTGGCAGGAAGCGCTTGGACTGGTTGCCGAGAAGTTCGCTGCTATCCAGAGCGCGGCGGGTGGCGCGGCACTGGGTGGGCTGGCAGGCGACCACCTCGCCAACGAAGACCTGTTTATCTTCCAGCGCTTGTTCCGCGAAGTACTCAACAGCAACAACCTGGACTATCGCACGGGCACCCCTGGCGAGCCAACCCCCGATGATGCTGGGGCACAGTTTGGCGTGGGTACCGGTACCAACCTGATGGAACTGGGCGCAGGCACTACCGTGCTGGTGGTGGGGCCGACCCGGAAGAAGAAGCACCACTCTATATGCTGCGGCTGCGAGCCATTGCGGAGCGGGGGGGCAAGCTGTTTGTTGCCAATGCCCGCCCAACCAAACTTGACCGCTCGGCAACGCGGCGGCTGCACTATCGCCCCGCGCAGGAAATCCAGTTTGTGCGCGGTCTGCTGCGGCTGGTGTGGGACAAGGTCGGCAGCAAGAACCTGCCACAGCGCACCGCTGGTGCTGCCGAACTGAAGGCGGCCCTGGGGAATGGGTCTATTGCAGATGTTGCCAGGAACATAGGCATCGAGCGTGATGCGCTGGCAGCGGTTGCCGATAGCCTCGCCGAAGCTCAGCATGTGCTGGTCGTCTATGGCGGTGATGCCTTTGCTGCTGGCCCGGCGCTGGCCCGTGACCTCGGCACGCTGCTGTTGCTGTTGGGCAAAGCGGGCACCGCCAACAGCGGCCTGATCCCGCTGCTGGCACGCGGCAACACACGCGGCGCACTCGATATGGGCGTGCGTCCCGACAAGAGCGCGGGCTATCTGGCGCTGAAGCAACCCGGCCTGAGCGCCCGCGAGATGTGGCAGGCAGCGCAGGCCAAGCAGCTACGCGCTGTGTATGTGATGGGCCTCGACCCGGCAAGCAACAACCCCGCCGCACGTGCCGCACTCGACGCGCTTGAGTTTGTGGTGGTGCAGGATATGT
>JAAUSQ010000073.1 GCA_012033195.1 Chloroflexaceae bacterium | reverse complement strand
GTCGGGCTCGTGCGTGACCAGCACAATGGTCATGCCCTCGCGGTGCAGCTCGTGAAAAATGCGCATGATCTGCTCACTTGTTCGCGAGTCGAGGTTGCCGGTGGGTTCGTCGGCCAGCAGCAGCTTCGGCCGGCAGGCCAGCGCCACCGCTATCATCGCCCGCTGCCTGAGGCCGCCCGACAATTCATGCGGATAGGCGGCAAGCCGGCGCTTCGCCGAGGGAATCTGCACGAGTTCCAGCAATTCCAGCGCGCGGGCCTCGGCCGTGCCGCGGGAGACGCGCTCGTGGCGCACCACCGTCTCGGCGATCTGCCGGCCGATGGGATGGACCGGATTGAGCGCCGTCATCGGTTCCTGGAAGCGGATGCGACGGATGATGCCATTGCCGCCGGGATACTGACCCGCGCCGCCACTGCCGGCACCGACTACACGGGCCGGGTCGCGAGCGCAGGCGGGTGCAGACAAGCGGCATCAGCACGCCAGCAGCGGCGGCTAGCAGCATACACACAAACAGGACACCCCCGGCAATCAGGCCGAGCACTGTGCTGCCCTGCCAGAGCGCAACGACACTGCCCGCCAGTGCCCCTAGGCACAGCCCCGCCACTCCGCCGAGCAATAGCTCACGGCGCAGCATCCGCCAGACTGTAGCGGGTTGGCCCGAACGCACCACCCCAAGCGCCAGAGAGCGCACCATCATGGTCAGGCTCTGCCGTCCGGTCAGGCTGCCCTGCCGCAACAACAGCGGCAGCATAGCAACCACCAACATGGTACCTGTTACAGAATATTCAAAACTGCCAACGATCCAGGCCAGCAGCAGCGCTACTACAAAGCTTGCGCTCTGCCAGATCATCCGGTAGCCCGCCTGCGATATCAGCGGAGCATCGATGGCAGCGCCACTATTGAGGCCCGCCAGCCGATACGCCGTTGCAGCGCTGTTGTGTTCGAGCGCCGCGATCAGGTCGCGCATTTCCATTGCGCCCACCAATCGCCCCTGCTCATCAACGACGGGCAGCGCCAGCAAACCCGACTCGCTCATGGCGTGGGCCTGCTCTTCCAGGCCTGCGTCGGCAGACAGGGTGAAGACACGCCGATCCATCACTTCGAACAGGTGCGCTCCGGGCACGGCAAAAAAGAGATCGTGCAGGTTAATCACCCCGACCAGGCGCTCGTTATAATCGGTTACAAAGATATAGTAGATATGGCCAACATCCACGGCCCGCATTTCGCGCAGGGCATTTATTGCCTGCTGCACCGTGGTTTGCTGTGGAAAGCTCAACGCGGGCGCGTAGGCAGCCGATACCCGCGCCAGGTATTCCGGGACATCGTGAAAACGAACAATCGGTGGCAGCAGAGCCTGTAGCCCTGCGGCGGTGTGTGCTGCGTACATCGTACTCCTCCATGTTGCGCAGATGCGCACAAGGCCGTTGAGGGGGTTAGCCCAACGGATAGCTGATCGACCAGCACGGTCTGAGCAGGAGTACGCTGCGGAGGAGACGGTGTACAAAAACCCCGGTGTGTGCAGACCGGAGCAGAGGCGATGGAGGAAACACCCTGCAACGAGGGTGTATAGCTCAGCTTACGCTATTCTGCAACCCGGCCCGAACGCACATAGCAGCACGCCCGCAGCCCAGACCACGAATAGAATGACTAGTACTGTCCATTATCCTTCAGGTGACTATAGCTCACTGACATAAGAAAAGGCGCACGACACTTGATGTCTTGCCCCCTTGTGCTGAGGTATCAACTTAGATAATATCAACGTCAGTGAACAAACCGAAACATAAGATACCATATTATTATACACCTTTTGGCAAACTATGTCAACACGGTTGCGTTTTAGGGGCAGGCGTGATACAATCGGAAACACTATCGATACTGCATCGGTAGCCACGCGTACGACCAAGCACAGCGAACCACTATGCCAAACCAGCAGACCGAACAACACTATCATACACGAATGCCAAACTTACCCGGCCTGGATGCAGAAGCTACGCCACTTGTTGGGGTTGGCTTGGGCTTGACGGGCCTTGCGCTGGGGTTGCGCCCCCGTCTGGCGGTGGTACCTCTGGTGCTGACGGCAGCGGCGGCCCTGTTCTACCGCGACCCACACCGCGCCACACCCGACGAGCCTAATACCGTTTTTGCGCCGATTGATGGGCGGGCCATTGCGGTAGACGAAGTGTATGAGCATCGCTTTCTGCACACCGATGCGATCCGCATTATTACGGTTGGCTCGCCCTTTGATGTACCAATCAGCCGCAGTCCGGTAGCTGGCACCATCAGCTATGTTGAGCAGATCGTGGGTGAGTACCGCCCGATCAGCCGCCCCGATGCCGCCGAGACCAACACCCGCGCCTACATTGGCCTGGAAACAGGCTGGGGGCCTGTGCTGGTCGTCCACATTGCGGGGCCGCTCTCGCCACGCAGCCGTATTCCCTGCCGGGTTACTGAAGGCGATGACGTATACGCTGGCGAACGAATTGCCACGGCCCGCTTTGGTTCGCGCACCGACCTGCTGATCCAGCGTGATAGTATTCAGCCTGCCGTGCGTGGCGGGCAGCGTGTGGTTGCTGGCCGCACCCCACTGGCCCGCCTGATGCCACTCTAGGTTCTGTATCTTTACAACTACTTTGCACGGTGCTCTATTGCACTGTGTCGCCTGCTGGTATAATAGCTGCGTTAATCGCAACAGCAGGAACGATTGTATCGTGTATCCCGAAGAACAGCGCCTGATCGAAGCGGGCCAACGTGGAGACGTAACCGCCTTCAACCAGCTTGTACAGCTTTATGAAGGGCGGGTTTACAACGTTTGTTATCGTATGCTCAACGATGCAGATGCCGCCGCCGATGCCGCGCAGGATACATTTCTATCGGCCTATCGCAACCTGAACAAGTTTCGCGGCGGCTCGTTCCGTTCGTGGGTGTTGCGGATTGCCACCAACACCTGCTACGATATGCTGCGCGCCCAGAAGCGCCGCCCTGCCACCTCCCTTGATGCGATGCTAGATGCGGAAGATAGCACCTACGAGCCAGTAGATGCCAGCGCCACGCCCGATGAAATTGCGCTGCGCCGCGAACTGAGCACCACAATCCAGCAGTGCCTTGCTCAGCTTCCCGAAGACCAGCGCATTGTGGTGGTGCTCAGCGATATTCAGGGCATGCCCTACAACGAAATTGCCGAAATTACCAATACCAATCTGGGTACTGTCAAGTCGCGGTTGAGCCGGGGCCGCGCCCGCATGCGCGAATTGTTAAAGGCCGGGGAACTTTTGCCATTACGTTTCCGTCATAACAGCAATGAAACGTAATGGTACAGTAAAATAGAACCGTATGACCAATTTGTCAGAACAATCGAATGACCAGTTGCCCGCAGATGACCTGTTGCTGCTCTCGGCCTACCTGGATGACGCACTGGAACCGGCTGAACATACCCGGCTTGCAGCACGGCTCCCCAACGAGCCGCTGCTGCGCTACGAACTCGACGAACTCCGCGCCACGCGCCAACTGTTGCGCGACCTGTCGCCGCTGGTGCCGCCGCGCTCCTTCAGCATCGACCCGAACAGCGTGCCAGGCCGTCGTCGCGGTTTCGGCTGGTTCGGGCTTGGTGGTGGGTTGCTGGCCTTCACACGGCTGGTGCCGCTGCTGCTGGTAGTTGTGGTAGCCGTGGGGGTGGTCGGTGTGGTGCTCAATCAGGCGGGCGGCGCTCCTCTGGCGATGGTTCCCGAAGCGATAGCGCCCGAGTCGAGCGAACTTCAGGCACTGGAAGCACCACCCGATACCTTGCTTGCCGACGAAGCACCCGAAGCGGCACGCATTGCGGGTGATGCCGCCGAATCTGCACCTGCCGCAGAGATGGCCGCAGAAGCGCCCGCCGATAAGGAACTAGCGGGTGTGATGAGTGCCCCCGAAGAAGATGTATCGGGCACTATGCATTCGGGGCCGATGCTGCCCACCGATGATAGCGAGATGGCCGGTAGTGCGCGGCTGGAAGAGCCAGCCGGTGCAGCACCGGCAGATGTGCCCGAAGCGGCTGCGCCTGTGCCCACCAGCAACATCGCCGCCAACGATACTTCATCGCCCGATACCCGCGAACTGGAGACGGCTCCGCCTGTCCAGAGCACCCCCCAGAACACGGCTAGCAATGGGCTGCTCCCGCTGATCTTGATTGGTGTAGCGGTACTCGCCGCACTTGTAGGACTAACGTTCTGGCTGGTGCGCCGCCGTGCCAATAATGGTTAGGCTACTTCGCGCACTTCGAGGGGAGGTTGCGCAGCGCTCGGCGCGTGTTGTTCGGAGCAAGTGTCACCCGCCTCTAGAATGCCGCGTGTAATCAAGCCCATCACTTGCCCACGCACAATTGGCAGATCGAGTTGCAGCGCCTCCATCAGATCCTTCAGGGTCTGGGGGGCGTTGCGTTCGGCCAGGCATTCAATAATGCGCCACTGATAAGGACTCACCCCGCTCACATTGCCTGTTTTCACTGGATTGCGGCTCAACTGCACCGCCGTTTGCATCGATAGGTTCAGCGCAAGCGAGGCCGCCACGTGGGTGGGAACGTGGGGCGGTTGTCCATACAGCGATGTACCATGCTCCGGTGCTGCCGCCGCTGTATTTGGCGCAGCGCTGGCACTATCGTTGCCGCTCGTCATAAAGGTATATTGTGCATCCTGCCAGCCTTCCATCAACAGCAATGCGCTATCGTGCGTTGCAACGAGCCGCTCGGCAGCGCTGTCGTACACCTGCGCTATCACCACAGTGCCTCGATACAGATACAGCGTGCCGTGCAATACGTTGCTGTACAGGAGCAGGACTCCTGAAACGCTTTGCTCGTGCAACGATTGCAACAAATCAGCAAGCGGTGTATCCTGAAGGTAACCGGCAAGCGTCTTCATAGGGCTATTCCTCTGGTATGGTATTTCTGTGATAGTCATATGATACTATATAGTACATAGTACGTCGAGGCACTATACAGTACAAAATTGGTGCGGTTTTTTCGACTATCACTCACAAGTCTACGGTAAACGCAAAAAGGGGAAGCGGTTATGCAAAAAATTAACAGAATTTTAGTACTCGTGTGGCTATCATCTCGGTATCATACTGTATAAAGAAACGGTTATTGCGTAGAAATCGTATTCAAGCATGCTTTGCGATGAGGAGGAATGCAACAATTATGACGACAGAAACAACCGGCACTGCCGAACCAATTGCATTTAAGGCCGAGGTACGCCAGTTGCTCGATATTCTGGCGCACTCGCTCTACACTGAGCGCGATGTCTTTCTACGAGAGTTGATATCAAATGCTTCTGATGCTATCCGGCGTTTTCAGTTCGAACTGCTTACCAATCAGGATGTACTTGATCCCGAAGCAGAACTGGCAATCCGGGTAGCGGTTGACCGCGATGCCAGGACGATCACTATTCAGGATAGCGGCATCGGCATGACCCGCGAAGAGGCGGTCGAAAACCTGGGCACCATTGCCCAATCGGGGGCGCGGGCCTTCCTCAAGCGCGCCAGCGAAAACAAGGCTACGACCACCGAAATTATCGGGCAGTTTGGGGTCGGGTTCTATTCGGTGTTTATGGTTGCCGACCGTGTAACGGTGCATACCCGCTCGTTCCACCCCGCAGCCGAGCCGATTATCTGGGAGGCCACTGGCGGCGATACCTACACGATTGTACCTGGCGACCGCACCGAGCGCGGCACCACCATTACGCTGCATCTCAAGCAGGATGCCGAAGAGTTCGCCAACACATGGCGCATCGAGCAGATTATTAAAAAGCACTCCAACTTCGTCGCCTATCCCATCTATATGGACGAGCGACGCATCAACGAAGACCAGGCGCTCTGGCGACAGACCCCGCGCACGGTGGAGGCCGATACCTATACCGCGTTTTATCGGCAGTTGACGCTCGATAGCGATGAGCCATTGCTGCACCTGCACATCTCCACCGATGCCCCGGTCGATCTGCACGCGATCCTGTTTGTGCCCGCCCGCCGCGAGCGAGGCCTGATCGAGCGGCGCATCGAAGGCACCATCAAGCTCTATTCACGTAAGGTGCTGATCCAGGAAGATACCAAAGACCTGTTGCCCAACTTCTTGCGCTTTGTTGAAGGCGTGGTCGATAGCGAGGACATTCCGCTGAATGTTTCGCGTGAGGTGGCCCAGAATAGCCCGGTGATGCAGCGCATCCGCAAATCGCTGTCGGGCCGGATGCTGCGCGAGATCAGCGAGCTTGCCGAGAAAGACACCGAAAAGTACGCCCGCTTCTGGCGCGAGTTTGGTGTGTTCTTCAAAGAAGGGATGGCGACCGACTACGAGCATCGCGACGACCTGCTCAAGTTGTTGCGCTTCCACTCTACCCATAGCAACGAGGAGCACGCCCTCACCGCGTTGGCCGAGTATAAGAGCCGTATGATTGACGGGCAGAACGAGATTTATTATGTGATGGCAAACGACCTGGAAGCGGCCCGCCGCAGTCCGCACCTCGACCCGTTGCAGGCACGCGGGCTGGAAGTGCTGCTGCTTACCGATATGGTTGATGTTATTATGCTGACCGGGCTGCGCGACTACGAAGGGCACCAGCTTCGCAATATCGACGATGCCAGCCTGGAACTACCTGGCGAAGCGCCAGAGAACGAGTATGGCGACCTGACCGAAGAGGAGTTCGGCGCACTGACCAAACGCATCAGCGATGTGCTCGGTGAGCGGGTCAAGGCGGTGCGGGCCTCGAAGGTGCTGCGCGGCAACCCGGTTCGCCTCGTTTCCGAAGAGGGCACAGCGGGGCGCGAGATGCAACGCATTGAGCAACTGCTGGGGCGCGAGGTGCGAATGTCGCCGCGCATCCTGGAACTGAACCGCACCCACCCGATCATTATCAATCTGGCACGGCGGGTGCAGGCCAGCGCCGATGACCCGATTGTCGGGGCGATTGCTGAGCAGTTGTATGACAATGCGCTGCTGCTCGAAGGGCTGCACACCAACCCATCGGGGATGGTGGCCCGCTTGCAAATGCTGCTCGAAGCTGCCTCGCGCCCGAACGGGTAGCCACCAGAGCAAGATCACCGAGAGGCGCGGCTTGCAGCCGCGCCCAGCCGCTCACAACTCAATCACCTGGAACGGCACCGGTGTAAAGACCAGCACAAACAGCACCAGCCCGATAATTGCCAGAATACGCTGACCGCGTGTCATCGGCGTGAGTTCGTTGAGCAAGGGGGCCTGGCGCTGCCCAAACACAATGATGAGGAACGACCACAGAAACCAGCCACCCCACAAAAAGCCCATTGCAAAGAGCAGCGCCGCCAGTCCCCATGTGAAACGGCGCGACAGCCTGCGCCCGAACAACGCATAAAAGATGTGCCCACCATCAAGTTGCCCAGCGGGGATCAGGTTCAGCCCGGTTACCAGTAGCCCCACCCATCCGGCAAAGGCGACCGGATGCAGCAACACATCGTCGCCGCCACTCGGTAGAAAGCGCCCGAACACCAGTATTTTTGAAAGGGCATAGATAATTGAATTGCCCTCCATCAAGATGACACTGGTCTGTTCGCGCACCGCATCCATCGACTGTACCTCCGATAGACTCAGCCCGATAAACAGCACCGGCATTGCTACCACCAGCCCCGCCAGTGGGCCAGCAATGCCCACCGCCAGCAAATGGGAACGGTTGGCCGGCGGCGACTTCATCGAGATAACTGCGCCCATTGTGCCAATGGGGGTGAGCGGCATAGGGATAAAGTACGGATAACTGACCTGCACACCGAGCCGCCGCGCCACAATAAAATGGCCCATCTCGTGGGCAAACAGGATCGAGAGGATTGAAGCACTGAAGGCCAGTCCAAGCCCCCAGTTGAAGCCATTTACCTCGGCCCCGCCTACAAATATAGTTGAGGCGATAGTGAGCAGGAAGAGCACCCCGGCCAGCCAGATATTCGGCCTCGATTGGGGGAACTCGCCGGGCAGCGCCAGCAGCGTTACGCCATCGGGTTGGGCGGGGTCTTCGTGTAGCATTGCCGTGTAGCCAAGCGCCCGGAAGCGCGGCTGCACATAGTCATACGCCGATTCAGGTTCAACCAGTAAACGCCCCGCTAGCCGTATCGCGCCGCGTTCGGGTGGGGGCACGTGCTTTACGTCGCGGACATCCATGATTTCAGCCGCAATGAGCCGCAGATCTTCGCGCTGACGGGCTGCTTGATATTCATATTGTGGATCCATAAAACAACTTTCTTCTGATGTCAAAAGATAGAAGCATGATACCACGCCTCATGCGAGTTAGGATATACAGTAATTTAATTGGGTGATATACTACTAGAGATAAGAAAATTCTGGTACTGGCGATGTACCGTAGTAGACGGTCATACTGCATAAGGATCTGTTATGCTCCCGATTGGCTTCTGCCTGGTAACCTTTGGCACATCCTACTCGGACCTGCGCCGCGCTGCACAGCATATTGATGCGCTCGGCTTCGATTCGATCTGGGTCTGGGATCATTATGTCTCGTGGAATGACCCGCGTGAGCCAGTGCTGGAAGGCTGGACAACGCTGGCCGCGCTTGCAGAAGCCACGCAGCGTGTTCGGATTGGCCCACTGGTTGCCAACAATAGCAATCGCCACCCCGGACGGCTGGCCAAGGTGGTGGCAACCTTACAGGAGATTTCGGGCGGGCGGGTTGAGTTAGGTCTGGGGGCAGGTGGCCTGGAACACGAGCAAACGCCGTTCGGCATTGAGCAGGGCAGTCCCGGCGAACGGGTGGCCCGCATGGAAGAAGCGTTGCAGATTATTCCGGCGCTGTGGTCGGGCGAGTCGGTCACCTTTGCGGGGCAGTATTATCAGCTTACCGATGCAATTGTATCGCCGCCGCCACGCCCACACCCGCGCCTGATTGTTGGGGCAAATGGGCCGAAGATGGCACACTTGGCAGGGCACTATGCCGACGGCCTGAATCTTCAGTGGCGCAGACGCGACCAGTTCCCGCTGCTGCTGGCGGCGCTTGATGCGGGACTGGCAGCCAGCGGACGCACCCGCACCCACTTCGATCTCTCGCTGCACCCCGATTGGCGCGACCTGGCCCGCGACCCGGCCCACTGGCTGGTACACTGGCAAAAGATGGGCTTCAGCCGGATCATTCCCTACCTCACGCCGCCCTTCCCGCTCGATGGGTTGTCGCGCCTCGCAGAGTTGTTACAGCAGTAGAACCGGGGTGACAGCAGCCTGCCCGCGCAGGGGGGCTTCTGGCCCCCTGCCGCTTGCCCGAATTATGCCACCAGGGTATCCGCGCGCAACTGCTGAAACTCCTGCACCACGGCGGCGATAAGCTGTTCGCGCTCGCGGTCGGGCAGCAGCGCGACACGGGCCGCATTCAGCACAAAGCGCTCCATATCATCTTCAGTAAAATTGAACGCCTCGGCAATGCGGATATATTCATCGGTGAGCGTGGTGTTAAACAACGGTGGATCATCCGAGTTAATTGTGATATACAGATCTTCTGCTAGCAGCAGCGGCAGCGGGTGGCTTGCCATATCCGCCGCCACCCCCAGACACACATTGCTGGTCGGGCACACCTCCAGCGGAATCTGCCGCCGCCGTAGCTCGGCAACCAGCGCCGGGTCTTCTAGGCAGCGTACGCCATGCCCGATCCGTACGGCATTGAGCACCTGCAACGCGCCCCGGATACTCGCCGCGCCCGCCGTTTCGCCCGCGTGTGGCACGCTCGGCAAACCCGCCGCCGCTGCCAGTGCAAATGCATCGGCAAACTTTTCGGGTGGGTTGCCCACCTCGTACCCGCCCAGACCAAGCGCCACCACGCCCCGCCCCATCCCGGTGATAGCCCATTCTGCCACCACGCGGCCCGCAGCGGCATCGACCTGCCGCGCAATGTCCATAATCCAGTTCACCTGCACCCCCACGCGCTGCATGCCCCAGTCGCGTGCCCGGTTCAGCGCTGCCAGTTGCTCGTCAAACGTCAGGCCCTTCTGAATATAGTGCGTGTAGGGCGTGTAGGTTGCTTCGGTGTAGCGAATGTTCTGGGCGGCCTGCCCTACGAGGAATTCACGGGCAACCAGTTCGATATCATCGGCAGTGCGGATGCATTTGGAAAGCAAGAGGTAAATTTCAACAAAGTGCGGAAAATTAGTAAATTGATACCATTCTGCCAACCCTTCAACGGTCGCCGCAGGGAGCGCGATACCGTGCTGCTGTGCCAGCCTGAGCAATGTTTCAGGACGCACCGCTCCTTCGAGATGGACGTGCAATTCCACTTTTGGCATTCGCCGAATAAACTCAGCCAGCATACTCGCCTCCCCTTAAAAAGCAGTATTCCTTTTTTACTATAGGCACGGGTATACACGATACACTGCGCATCAGCAAGACACATCCACCCCACCTGCGGAAAGGGGGTTTATGCAGCAAGAAGATTTCTGCCCGGGATCTGTATTGATACAGCTAGATTAGCGTAAAGAGCACGGAAACTCTTACCCGTGCTCTTTATGATATTATATCTGTTTTAAGTTGATTTTACAATTCGCCGCGCCGTTGCAGTTGTTCGCGGAACCAGGGGATGGTACGGGTCAGGCCTTCTTCGAGCGGAATAGTCGGTTGCCAGCCAAGCACCTGCCGCGCTTTGGTGATATCGGGGCGGCGTACCTGCGGGTCGTCTTTGGTGCGCTGATCAACATACTTGATCCCGCCGCCATTATCGGTCATCTCGTTCACCAGTTCGGCAAACGCCTTGATCGTGAACTCGCCAGGGTTGCCAATATTCACCGGCTCAGCTTCATCGGAGAAGAGCAACCGATAGATACCCTCAATCAGGTCATCGACATATTGAAACGAGCGGGTCTGCGAACCATCGCCGTAGACGGTCAGCGGTTCGCCCTTCAGCGCCTGTCGAATAAAGTTCGGCACCACGCGCCCATCTTCGAGCCGCATCCGGGGGCCGTAGGTGTTAAAAATCCGCACGATGCGGGTTTCAAGGCCGTGAGTACGCTGGTAGGCCATCGCCATCGCCTCGGCAAAGCGTTTGGCTTCATCGTACACCCCCCGTGGCCCGATGGGGTTGACGTGCCCGTAGTAGGTTTCGGGTTGTGGGTGTACTTGCGGGTCGCCGTACACTTCCGAGGTGGAAGCGAGCAGGAAGCGTGCCCCTTTGTGACGCGCCAATCCTAGCGCCTTATGGGTGCCCAGCGCACCCACCTTCAGCGTCTGGATCGGCAGTTCTAGGTAATCGATGGGCGAAGCGGGCGATGCAAAATGCAGCACTGCATCAATTGGCCCCCCGATGTACATATACTCGGTGACATCGTGATGAATAAACGTAAACCGCTGATGACCGGCCAGGTGCGCCAGATTATCGGTATTGCCCGTAATCAGGTTGTCCATACCAATCACCGTGTGCCCCTCGGCCAGAAAACGGTCGCACAGATGCGACCCCAGAAAGCCCGCTGCACCAGTAATCAGGACACGCATACTGCTCTCCCTTCTCAGCCGCTAAACGCGTGCGTAGCCATTGGCCTGCGAATGAATAACATTCGGCTGCAAGAAGCCATGCGCTTCAAGGTAGTTGATAATCTTCTGGGCATTCTCGGCAGGCGTCGATATCGTTGTGTCAAGCACAATCTCCGGGTCAACCGGTTGCTCATATGGGTCGTCAATGCCGGTGAAGCCCTTGATCTCACCGCGCCGTGCCCGCACATACAACCCCTTGATATCACGCTCTTCGCAGACTTCGAGCGGGGTATCCACAAAGATCTCAATAAACTGATCCTGCCCACCAACCATCTTCCGCACCTCGTCGCGGGTGGCGCGGTAGGGGCTGATAGCGGCACAGATGACGGTACCGTTGTGGCGCACCACTTCGCTGGCAACAAAGCCAATCCGCAGAATGTTAACATCACGGTCTTCGCGGCTAAAGCCAAGCCCGCGTGACAGGTGCGTACGCACCACGTCGCCATCCAGCATCGTGGATTGCCGCCCACACTCCAGCAGCAGCACCGCAACAATTTCGGCAATGGTCGATTTACCAGCCCCACTCAGGCCAGTGAACCACAGGCAGAAGCCTTGCTGATGGCGGGGCGGGTACATCTTCGAAAGAATCTCGGCAGTTTCGGGGCGGGTGAACCACTCCGGCAGCAACTGGCCTTTCGCAAGATAATCTTCGCGCACCTGGGTGCCCGAAATCGAAGAGACTGCCGCGCCGGGCGGCACCTGGGTTACCTCCACATATTCGCCCTGCTCGGTAAGGTACAGCAGTTCCTTGAAGGGCACCGGACGCACCCCGATTTCATCGGCATACTGCTGGAAGAGTTCCTGCGCTTCGTAGGGGCCATAGAAGGGCTTGCCGGTGCTATCTTTGCCGGGGCCAGCGTGGTCACGCCCGATGATAAAATGATTGGCACCGTAGTTGCGGCGGATAATGCTGTGCAGGATAGCTTCGCGTGGGCCAGCCATCCGCATAGCGAGCGGCAGCAGGCTCAACACCGTGTTATGGGTATCGTAGTAGTTTTCTACCAGCGTGCGATAAATACGAACGCGGGTGTAGTGGTCAACATCACCCGGCTTGGTCATGCCCACCACCGGATGGATCAGCAGGCTGCCCCCCACTTCGGCGGCGGCGCGTTTGGTCAGTTCTTCGTGGATGCGATGCAGCGGGTTGCGTGTCTGGAAGGCGACCACGTTAGTGTGGCCCATCTCGGCGAGCAGGCTGCGTACCTGGGCCGGGGTGCGGCGCAACTCCACAAAATCGTAGTAGAGCGGTAGGTTCAGCACCGTGAGTGCGCCCGAAATGCAGACCTTGCCCCAGCGGATCATCTCGGATACCAGCGGGTGGCGCGGGTCGGTGGAGCCAAGTGCAAGCCGTGCTTCGGTTTCGGGGTCCCACGCAAACACCTCTTCAAGCTGCATAATTGCCATGAGGTTGTTGCGGGCATCACGCAGCACAATACGGTCACCAACCTGCTTAATCTGTGCTTCATCGACTGTAAGGGTGATGGGAAGCGCAAACAGCGTGCCATCGCTTAGCCGCATTTCGTGCAACACGCGCTCGTAGTCGGCCTTGCCCATAAACCGGTCGAGCGGCGAGAAACCACCCACTGCCAGCAATTCCATGTCGCACAGTGCGCGGGACGAAATCTGGATCGAAGGCAGCGTATTGGCTTCTTCGAGCAGCACCTTGCGCTGTTCGCCCGCAACGAGCAACTGTACGAGCGTGCCACCAAACGGAGTAATAAGCTCACCCTGTGTGAGTTTTTCTGTCATGCCATTTCTCCTTTCGCAGTGACTTGCCTGTGTAGAGGGTCGATGCGATGGTCTGAGCAAACGTTCTGCAGCAGCGGTGCCCTTCCATCGTAGATACCCTTCCTATCATTTCATTCTTGCGTGCCAGGAATGCCTTCACAATTGGTATTGCGCCCCTGTACTTGCACGCACCTCATTACCGATCCAGTGCAAACAGGCCAGGACTACCCATACGAGAGTACGGGCAAAAAAACCTGGGGTATGATGCAGACCGGTGCTGAGAAAGCCAGGGGATACCTGATTTGCCATTGCATGCACTGATAGGTAACGCATAGAAGCCCCCCCCCAACCAGAGGCCGACCGGTGAAGGTGCAGGCGTCAGCGCCAGCAGCATAGACGGGGCTACTGGAATTGTTGCACAGCCAGTGAGCAAAACGTTTGTGTAGCAACTATATCGTTTTTGCACGCCGTTCATATCGGCACATGCTTCTGTGTATGTACCATCGGTGCAGGCTGAGTAGAGATTGCGACGATACCACGTACCGAAGGCATGGGGAGTATAAATGAGTAGCGCAGCACTGTCAAGTATCCATTCGTTGCCGATAGAGGTTCGGGTCAATGACGCTGGTTATTTGCTGCGTATTCAGTCGGCCACCGAGGAATGTATTAACACGGTCGATGGACGGGGCCGGGTCGCGCAGCAGGTCGTTATAGCTGATAAAGCACGTTTGTAGAGAAGGTTGCCGTCCAAGCCATGCCTCGACGCGCTGAAGATGTTTTGTAAAGAGTTGCGCCATTTCTGCATCGGCGGCAGGGTCGGCAGGCTTGCCACGGCGTAGCAGCATCTGGCGCTGCGAGGCGAGCACTTCGGGCAGGGCACGCTGCATAAAAATCACCTGGTAGGCATATGTTGCTGGAAGATATAACAATAGTTCCGAAATGATCTTAACAGCTTTGCCCTGCGCGGCGGGTAGCCAGTGCTGGTCGTCCTTCAGGCGCTTGACCGGCTCGTACTCGTAGTAGCCACGCGGGTTGTCTTCGTCGGCAGCACGCCGGCCATCGGTCAGGATGGGCACCTCGCCCACTTCAAGTATCCGCATCATCAGCGAAGTGCCAGAGCGGGGCAAGCCCGACACAATAATAATCGGCTCTGCCATACCATCACATCTCTCGCGCTGTAGCGATAATATCTGCCAGCACCCCCGCAGCGGTCACCTCGGTACCGGCACCGGGGCCACGCACCATGAGCGGCGGCGTGCTGTAGCGGCGGGTCGTAAACACAAAGAGATTATCAGTGCCCCGTAGCGCCGCCAACGGATGATCGGCGGGCAGTTCGCGCAGGGCTATCGCTGCCGCTGGTTCGTCGCCCAGTTCGAGCGTTGCCACATAGCGCAGCACGTTGCCTGCCACGCTTGCATGGGCACAGCGGGCGGCATACTCGGCATCCAGTTCGGGTAGGTGCTCCATAAAGGCATCAACGCTCAGCGTGGCACGTTCCGCCGGAAACCACGCCGTCGCCGGAACGTGCTGCATCTCCCATTCGAGGCCACAGGTACGCGCCAGGATGAGCGCCTTGCGTGCGACATCCATACCGCTCAGGTCGTCGCGGGGGTCGGGTTCTGTCCAGCCACGGCTGCGGGCCGTGCGGACCGCCTCCGAGAGCGGAGTAGCTTCTTGCAGGGCCGTGCAGAGATAGCCGAGCGTGCCGCTCAGACTGGCCTCAATGCGCGTCACGCTGTCGCCTGTATCCAGCAGGCTTTGCAGCGTCGCGAGGATCGGCAGACCCGCGCCCACGGTCGCCTCGTAGCGGGTTGTGCCACGGCGGGTTAGTGCCGCAAACGCCGAGATGCTGCCCGTCAGGGGCTTTTTATTTGCTAGCACCACCCGGTGCCCGTCGGTAAGTACGGTCTGCAAATGGGCTTCCATCCCATCAGCGGAGGTGGTATCCACCACGATACAGGGCGTATCTGGCAGCATAGCAAGCCAGTTGATACCGGGCCGTCCATCGTCCAAGCTCGCAAGTGGTTGGCCCTGCTGTTTGGCCTGCAATGCGCTGGTGATGAGTGCCGCCGAAAGCGGGTCACCCGTGGCCAGCACCGCGCTGGTATCAACAAGCGCCAGATAACTCAGCGAAAGGTTGTAGCGGTCGGCAAGCGCTACCCGTTGCGCCAGCACCTGCTGCACAAGGACGCGCCCGACGCCACCCATCCCAAGCTGAAGCAGAAGTATTTCACGTGTCATGTGTTCCGGTTCATCTTATCTTGGTACGGTTCCATATTGGGTAGATTGTACCATGAACAGTACAGGATCCACGTATTTTTACGCGGGCCAAGATCAGCCTAAAGTCCGAATCGGTAGGGATTGACTGCACAGGGTCGGCGTGCTATGCTGGTCCTAATACCGCACTTCGCTTAATGGGTGGGTACCCTGTATGATATGGAAAGGTGGCTCTGATGACACACATCATTGAAACAACAGTTCTCGTGGGGTTTGCCGATCTGCCTCCATTCGGTGGCGGCATTCGTCCAGAGGTGCCCACCTTCCGACGTATTACGGGTTGACCTGATCACTACGATCTCACTCATCGTTCTCGTCTTCCCATTCTGATACGTTCCGAAGTCGTGGGCCGCGTATATTACGTTGCTCACGGCTTGGTATTGGTATACGCCGTGGCTCAGTTGCCCACGGCTTTTTGTTTGCTGTCGGGCAAGGATAACAGGAACTCTTTTAGCACACATAGAATAAACACAACAAGGAGTGTATTGTGCTGCCTGAAACGACTGCATTATTCATTGATGACACGCAGACGACGCCTGCTACAGCATGGCGCGTTGCTACACAGCCGGTCGCGCTCGAAATTGCATCGGTCTTCAAGCGCTTTGGAAAAGAACCGAAGGGCCGCCGCGCCAAGCAAGAACAAGATAAGGCAAAGCAAGTGACGGTTGCGGTAGACCATGTTACGCTGAATGTTCATCGCGGCGAGATTTTTGGCCTGCTTGGAGCAAACGGCTCCGGCAAGTCCACGCTGATCCGGCTTGTCTCGACGCTGCTGCTGCCCGATAGCGGCAATACCCGGGTCTTTGGCTATGATGTGCAGGAGCACCCGCGCATCGTGCAGTGTATGATCAACCGGGTCAGTGTCGAAGCCTCGTTTTTTAAGAAGCTCTCGGCGCTGGAGAACCTGCTCTATGCAGCGCGGCTGTACGACCTGCCCGCCGCCGCTGCGCGTCGCCAAGCGATCAACATTCTGGCGCAGCTTGGTCTGGGCGAAAAACGGCTCTACGAACCGCTTGAGCATATGTCACGCGGCATGCAGCAGAAGGTTGCGATTGCACGCGGCCTGCTCACTTCGCCGATGCTGCTGCTGCTGGATGAGCCGACCACCGGGCTTGACCCACGCTCGAAGCAGGATGTGCAGCGCTTTGTGCTGCATATGCGCGAGCGACACGATACGACTGTCTTTTTAACAACACACGATATGGACGAAGCCGACCGCCTGTGTGACCGGATTGCCGTCATCGACCAGGGGCGCATTGTGGCGCTTGATACGCCTGCCAACCTCAAGCAGCAGGTGGGCCAGCAGAACGGGCGCAACGGCAGCACCACGATGGAGGATGTGTTCTTGGCATTGACAGGCCGCAGCATTGAGGACGACTTCGATCCATCCAGCTATATGGAGGATTGATCCTGATGGGTATAGTGCGTGGCAGAATCCTGCGAGCGCAAAGTGGCTTCTTCTGGGTGCAGACCGACAAGGGCGTGCTGGTCTGCGCCTGCGCGGGCGACTCAAGAAGGAGCGTCAATCGGCAGATATTGCCGTTATCGGAGATGAAGTGGAAGTGGTACAGGTGGCCCCGACCGAAGGGGCCATCGAAACCGTGTTGCCGCGCCATAGTCGCTTTTCGCGGCAGCAACCTCGCACCAAAGGGCAGTGGCGCGAGGATGTACTGATTGCCAATCTTGATCAGGTGGTGACAGTGTTTGCCGTTGCCAACCCGCCGTTTAATGCGCGGATGCTCGACCGCTTTCTGCTGATTGCCGAGCACAACGAGAGCGCCGCGCTGATGTTGCCAACAA
>JAAUSQ010000072.1 GCA_012033195.1 Chloroflexaceae bacterium | reverse complement strand
CTCTATACGCGCCAGGACGAGGCAAAATCTGGAACTTCAGCGGCGCAGGATGCGCTGGCCTATGCATCAGAGATGATCAACGAGGCGACCAGTGAGCTTATGCTGGTGCTGACCGACGCCGATGTGCTGGCGTGCGTGAGCCATTGATAGCGGCCCATGCGCGAGATGTTACGCTGGGGGTGATGCTGACGGGCCACGCCGATTTTAATCTGGGGCAGGTGGTGCGCCACCCGCAGCGCGAAACCGAACTGCACCGCATGCAAGAAACAATCATTGTGGTAGCAGATGAGCGCGAGTTCCTCATTGCGATGGGGCACGAGGTGACATCGGCGACTGTAACAACCAATGCAAATATGGTGCTGATTGCGCGGCAGTTCATCTGGATGGAACTGTTTGCTCAGCGCATTTTTGCGCGGCTCGGCGACGATCTGCTGGCGATGCTTGCGCCCGAAGACCGCAACGTGCTGCATTAGTGAGGGCTACACTGCCTGGTGCGGCGTGCTAGCGTGCCTGCCATTCTTCGCGCAGCAGGGCATACTGGTACTCGTCGCACAGGTGGCCTTTTACCCAGAAGCTCTGCAAAAAATGCCCCTCGCGGCGCATACCCACCCGTTCGAGCAGCGCAACCGAACGGCTATTCAGCACATCGGTGATGGCGATAATGCGGCGGGTCTGCATCACCGCAAAGAGATGCGCAAACAGATGGAGCAGCGCCTCACGCGCCAACCCGCGCCCCCAATAGGTGCGAGCCAGGGTAAAGCCAACTTCTACCTGCTGCGGGTCGGTGGCATCGGCGTGTAGCCCAAAGTCGCCAATAACGGTATCGGAATCGCGCAGGGCAACCGCAAGCTGAAACCACGTTCCGGGTTGCATCGGTTGGGCGGTGCTCATCTCTTCAATCAGCAGGCGGCATTGTTCTGCGGTGATGCTGTCCCACCCCTGAAAATAGGCCACCTCCGGATCGTTGCGGTAAGCTACCAGTGCGGGCAGGTCATCGAGCGCAAAATGGCGCAGGATCAGGCGTGGCGTTTCAACCCGAATAAACGAACGTGTGACCATAATGAGTGCTCTCTTATATGTATACGGTATGTACCTTATGCATGATAATACCGTGCCATACCAAGCGCAAGGTCTGGCGCACATGGGTCTTTCTGGGCCGTGGTAGAAGCAAAGGTGCTTTGCAGCATCGCCACCACCTGATGATAGCAGTCAATAATCTGATGGACCTGGCTTTCCACATCGTCGAGGTAGCCCGCACGAGTTTGCTCTGCAAGGTGACGGGCACGTGTTACCAGTTGTTGCGCCCCGACCAGACCACTCATTGATACAAGATTGTGTGCGGCGCGGTGGAGCATAGCGGCGTCACCGACGGTGGTACCCTGCTGCAACTGTTGGAGCACGGCTGGCACCTGGCCGGCAAAGCTGGTGATCAGGTGGGTCAGTTCTTTGGTCTGTTCGTGCGCGGGGAACGTTGCTGCATATTCTTCGAGCACACTCCATTCAATCGTTTCACACGGCGAGGATGGCGCAGGTGTGCGTGGCTTTGGATGGCGCGGGTTGAGGTGTTCTTGCAATTTCTGTTGCAGGGCATCAAATTGGAACGGCTTGCTCAGGTAATCGTCCATACCGGCGGCGAGATACTGTTCGCAATCGTGCGGGCGGGTGTTGGCAGTCAACGCAATGATGAGCGGTTGACGGTGGGGGCTGAACTGCCTGCGGATGGCGCGGGCCGTTTCGATGCCATTCAGGACTGGCATATGAATGTCGAGCAACACAACATCATACTGATGCTGGTGCAATTTATCCAGCGCTGCCTGCCCATCGGCAACCAGATCAACGGAGTACCCAAAATGCTGAAGGACGTGTTCAATCACAATCTGGCTCAGCGGGCTATCTTCAGCAACCAGTACCGTATAGGGCGGTTCTGGTAGCAGCAACTCGTGTGTAGACGTATCATGCTTGTATATCATATGCAGTATGTTGTATGTCTATAAAGATTCAGGGACACCAACAGACCATGGTGACGGCATGGCCAGGAAGTTTTCATCGTACCAAGGATGACAGCGTATAATAAGGATGCTGCGTTCGGAAAAGCTACCTGTTCTACAGAATGTCGCAGGTTTTGCAGGGGCCCCGCAGGGAACATCTCCTGAAGAACTTGTAAACTAAGTATACTTGATATACTTAAATCTTGCAGTAGTCCCTTTGTACTGATATAGGGCTATTTTCAGTATGGCTATCTGGTGCTGGTGCGTTGTGGCTGGTTGACACACCTGTGCCTTTGCTGTAACATAATCCAACTATACAGACCATGACATAATCTGTCTGGACAGTCGTGCAAATGGTATCGGTAGCATAGCACAATGATGTGTTCACAATCGGCTATCTCGGTACATTGAATACTGCTGTTGACCAATCTCTGCGAGCCAGACTGCGCTGGCATACCTCTGCCACATCTGATGCAAGAGACTATTGTGCGGGAGATACGATTTTTATGCAAGATCACGTTGAACACTTCCTCACCTATATGATGGATGAGCGAGGGCTGACGGAAAATACGGCTTCGGCCTATCGCACCGACCTTGAACAGTTAACCGCCTTTCTGGGCGAACGAGGTATTACCAGTTGGAATGGCGTCGCACATGACGATATTCTGGCGTTTATGCTCTTTTTGCACGAGCGCCGCTATGCCAAATCGACCGTAGCCCGCCGCACCGCCGCTGTCAAGTCGTTTTATGCCTATCTGGTGACCAGTGGGCACTGCGCCAGCGACCCCACTGAACACATCGACTCGCCGAAGGTTGATCGCTACCCACCGCGTGCGATCTCGCCCCATCAGGTGGATGAATTGCTAGAGTTGCCGTTGCGCTCATCCACACCCGAAGGGCTGCGCGATAAAGCGATGCTTGAGTTGCTGTATGCAACCGGCATGCGGGTCAGCGAACTGGTTGCGTTGAGTGTCAACGACCTCGACCTGGAAAACAAGCAGGTACGCTGCACGGGCAAGCGCGACCGTCAGCGCCATTTGCCGCTCAACGAAACCGCATTCACGGCGCTGGAAGAGTACTGCGACATTGCCCGCCCGCAACTGGCGCGTAGTGGCGACCATGCCACCGATGCGCTGTTCCTCAACCATCGTGGCAAGCGCCTGACGCGCCAGGGCTTCTGGCTTATTCTCAAGAGCTACGCCGCCGAGTTGCACTTGGAAGACCTGACCCCGCACACGCTGCGCCATTCGTTTGCGGCGCATATGCTCCGCAATGGGGCCGAACTGCGCGAAGTGCAGGCCATGCTAGGGCATGCCTCACTCTCAACGACCCAGATTTATACCACCCTGACCAGCTATACCGATAGCCCTGCCACACACAATGGCGTGCATCCTGCTACTACCAGTGTGGATACTATGCTGATAGATGATGATGACACACCTGAAACGGTAGAATCGGAGGAGTGCTGATGCCTGCTGCGACCCTGGATCAAATTGTATCGCTCGCCAAACGGCGTGGGTTTATCTTTCCGGGCAGTGAAATTTACGGCGGCCTCCAGGGTACCTTCGACTATGGCCCGCTTGGTGTAGAGTTAAAAAACAACTTGAAAATGGCATGGTGGCGTGCCAACGTCTACGAGCGCGACGATATGGAAGGGGTCGATGCCTCTATCTTGATGAACAAGCTCGTCTGGCGCTACTCTGGCCACGAAGAAACGTTTGTTGATGAGATGGTGGACTGCCTCACCTGTCGCGGGCGCTTCCGGGCCGATAGGCTGCGCGATGGCACCTGCCTGCTGCACAACCACCTGCACCCCGGCCAGTGCGAAGGCAAGCTCACCGAGCCGCGCCCCTTCAATCTGATGTTCCGTACCCAGGTAGGGCCACTGGCCGACGATGAGTCGTATGCCTATCTGCGACCAGAGACAGCCCAGGGTATTTTTGTCAACTTCGCCAATGTGCTGCAAACCACCAGCCGTAAGTTGCCGTTTGGCATTGCCCAGATTGGTAAAGCCTTCCGCAACGAAATCACGCCGCGTAACTTCATCTTCCGGGTGCGCGAGTTTGAGCAGATGGAGATTGAGTACTTTGTGCGCCCCGGCGAAGAGGACGCATGGCACGAGCGCTGGCTAGAAGATCGGCTGGCGTGGTGGGAGTCGGTCGGGTTGCGCCGCGAGAATATTCAGGTCTACACCGTGCCACGTGATGAACTGGCGCACTATTCCAAGGCAACCTACGACCTGATGTACCGCTATCCGATTGGCTTTGAAGAGCTGGAAGGGATTGCGAGCCGCACCGATTATGACCTGGGTTCACACACCAAAGACCAGGCCAACCTCAACATCCACGCCCGCATATCGCCCAACAGCCACAGCACCGAGCGGTTGACCTTTTATGACCAGGACACCCGCGAGCATATTGTGCCGTTTGTTATTGAGCCGTCGGCAGGCGTTGACCGGGGCGTGCTAGCGATTATGACCGAAGCCTACGACGAACAGCAGATCAAGGAGCTTTCGGCGGAGCGGCAGCAGGCGGTGCGTGAGGCGCTGGAAGCCTTCCGCAAGAGCATTGACCGTAACGACAAGCTACCCCCCGAACAGCGGGATGCGCTGCTGGCTCGTAGCGACGAGTTGCTGAACGAGCTGCCCGCTGCTTTGCCACAGGTGCCCGCTCTGCTCGATATGGCCGGGGCCGATAGTATTCAGATGGGCAAGAAGCTGCGCGGACAGGTGGAGCCAGCACTTGACGAGGCCTTCCGCACGGTGTTGCACTTCAAGCCGGCACTGGCCCCGATCAAGGTGGCGGTGCTGCCGCTCAAGCGCAACACGCCGGAAATTGTTGAGGTGGCAAAGCGTATTCGCAAGACGTTGCAAGCCGAAGGCAACATTCGCACCGTGTATGATGACACTGGCTCGATTGGCAAACTCTACCGACGGCAAGACGAGATTGGTACACCCTTCTGTGTGACGGTGGATTTTGACACGCTGGGCCGCAGCGACGATACCGCGCTAAAAGATACGGTGACGGTGCGCGACCGTGATAGTATGGATCAGGAACGTGTGCCGATTGCCGAACTGAACGAGTACATTATGAGCCGTATTCGGGGATAATCGCAATGACCCACGAGATCGCCGACCGGATAGACCGCCGCGAGCAGCCGATAGCGATGAGCTATGCGGCGTATCTGGCGCTGCCCGAACTGACCCGCGCCGAGTGGGTGGATGGGGAGACGATTATCTTTATGCCACCAAATATTGTGCATCAAACGCTGACCACGTTTCTCACTACCTTTATCTACTTGTATGTCGATTTTTTTAAACTGGGCAAGGTGCTGGCGGCCCCAGTTGAGATGCGGCTAGTGAAGGGGCACATCTCGCGGGAGCCGGATATTCTGTTTGTGCAGCACGAGCACCTGCACCGCTTTGATGGGCTGCGGCTGGAAGGCCCCGCCGACTTGGTGGTGGAGGTGGTGTCGCCCGAAAGTGTGCAGCGCGACCAGGAACGCAAGTACAGCGAGTATGCCCAGTATGGCGTCAGCGAGTACTGGCTGGTGGACCCACGCCCCGGCAAGCAGACGCTGACGGTGTACCAGCGCAATGCAGCAGGGCAGTACGAAGGCACCGCACCAGACGGACAGGGCGTTTTCATTCGGCGGTGCTGGGGGGGTTCTGGGTGGATGGAGGGTGGCTGTGGCAGGAGCCGCTGCCGAGTGTGCTACAGTGCTGGGCGGCGGTGCAGGCGACGCTAGCGGCAGGGGAGGCATAGCGCTATGAGCGAGGGCCGGTTTACAATCCCAACCAGGGTACAGGTAACAGCCGAGCAGCGCGAGCGGCTGTATGCGTTGCTGCGGCAGCACGACTTCGACCTGACCGAACTATTGACCGAACTGCTTGCCAGTTTCCTCGATCATCTGCCCCAAATTGAGCAGGAACAGATCGAGCCGCCGCCCGATAAGGACGATCTGGCCCGCGAAATACGCGAGCGCCGCGCCGAGCTACGCCGCCTGCAAGCCCGCGCCGTGATCGGCGGTGATACAGCGCCCATATGGGTGAGCCGCTACATTGCCGATCTCGAAAGCGAACTGGCCCGCTTGGAGGCACGCAGCAGGCAGCGCGAAGTGGAGGCCTAGGCTGTGCCGCGCACCCGGCTCGATCAGCTTATGGTGGCGCGTGGCCTTGCCGAGAACCGCAGCAAGGCGCAAGCGCTGATCCTGGCGGGCGTGGTGCGGGTGGATGGTGAGGTGCAAACCAGGGCCGGTACCCCTATCAATGAGGTGAGCGAAATAACCGTTGATGCGCCGCTGCTGTATGTCAGCCGGGGCGGGTACAAGCTCGCCCACGCGCTCGACAGCTTTGGCCTTGACCCGGCGGGTTGTGTGGCGCTTGATATTGGTGCTTCAACGGGTGGCTTCAGCGATGTGCTGCTGCAACGGGGCGCGGCGTTGGTGTACGCGGTTGATGTGGCCTATGGTGTGCTTGATTGGCGCATTCGGCAGCACGAGCGTGTGATTCCCCTTGAACGAACCAATATTCGCTATTTAACCGAACTGCCGCCCATGGATGGCTCCACCGCTGACCCGGTACGGGCGCAGTGTTGCAGCATCGATGTGTCGTTTATTTCGCTGCGCCTGGTGCTGCCGCCACTGCAACCGCTGATCAAGCCGGATGCCTGGATTGTTGCGCTGATCAAGCCACAGTTTGAGGCGGGGCGAGAGCAGGTCGGCAAGGGGGGGGTGGTACGCGACTCGACAGTGCATCGGGCGGTGCTGCGCGAGGTACTGACTGCCGCCGCCGAGATGGGCCTGACTCCACGAGGCCTGACCCGTTCGCCGCTGACCGGGCCAGCGGGCAATGTTGAGTTTCTGGCGTGGCTCCAAGCATCTGGCACCGCTCAGTCGCCGCTTGCAATTGCGCAGGCGGTGCAGGCGGTGGTTAGCTGAGCGATCCGTTCCACTATTGAGCAACACAGCGAGCAGAACCATGACTACTCCTACGATGACATATACCATTGCAATGCCCGCACCGCATACCCATCTCTATCATGTGCAGGTAGCGGTGCGTGATGTGGTGGACGCAACCTTCGACCTGACGCTGCCTTCGTGGACACCCGGCTCGTATATGATTCGGGACTATGCCCGCCACGTTCAGCAGTTCAGCGCCACCGATGATACCGGACGGGCGCTCGCATGGCGCAAGGTGGCAAAAGATAGCTGGCGGGTTGAACTGGCAGGCGCAACCGTGCTGCGGGCCAGCTATCGGGTGTATGCCTACGAATTGACGGTACGCACCAGTCACCTGGATGGCACCCACGGCTATTTCAATGGGGCTACCGTGTTTATGTATGCCGAGGGGCGCACCAACGAGCCGTTGACGCTGCTGGTACAGCCACCGGCAGGTATGGGTTGGCAGGTGATCACGGGCCTGACACCTGCGCCGCATCTGGCGAGCGATGGTCAGGCGGCATTTGTGGCAAGTGATTATGATGAATTGATTGACTGCCCTGTAGAGTGTGGTACTCATCGCCTGCTGACGTTTGCGGTGGATAGTAAGCGGCACTCCTATTGCTATCTGGGGGCACGGCAACGAGGATGAGCAGCGCATTCTGGCTGATACCCAGGCGATTGTTCAGGAACAGCGCGATCTGTTTGGCGGGTTGCCCTACGAGCACTACACCTTCATTTTGCACCTGGCAACCGGGTATGGCGGGCTGGAACATCGCAACAGCGTGACCAACCTGATAGACCGCTGGTCGTTTCAGCCGCGTAAATCGTACGAGCGCTTTCTGGAATTGCAATCACATGAGTTTTTCCATGTGTGGAATGTGAAGCGTATTCGGCCCGCACCGCTTGGCCCGTTTCACTATCGTAGCGAAACATATACCCGCCTGCTGTGGGCGATGGAGGGGGTCACAAGTTATTACGACCGTCTGCTGCTGGTACGAGCCGGGCTGATGAGTGATCAGCGCTATCTGGAGACGCTGGCGGACGATATTGTAACCATGCAGAGCACACCGGGGCGGGCGCTGCACAGCCTGGAAGAGAGCAGCTTCGATGCGTGGATCAAGCTGTATAAAGCCGACGAGAACACCCACAATACCAGTATTTCCTACTATCTCAAAGGTGCATTAGCGATGCTGCTGCTTGATTTGGAGATACGGCAGCAGACAAGCGGGGCGTACTCATTTGATGATGTGTTGCGTTATCTCTGTGCGCACTACCCGATAGATGGGCCAGGTATTCCGGAAGAGGGCGGCTATCTGGCGGCAATCGAAGCAGTAGCAGGCGAGGCCAACGGGACATTCCGGCGCTTTTTTGCCCGCTCGATTGCGGGCACCGATGAACTCGATTATGCGCGGGGGCTGGGCTATGTGGGGCTGCGGCTGGAATGGGGTTACAATCAATCGGGTACCGAAGAGCAACCACCCGCATGGCTTGGCTTGCAGGCACGCGAGGAACATGGCAAGCTCAAGGTAAGCCGGGTACGGAGTGATGGCCCCGCTTATATTGCCGGTATTTATACCAATGATGAACTGGTGGCGCTGAATGGGTATCGCATCAACGAAGATAGATTGAATGCACGGTTGAGCGAACAGCGACCGGGCGATACCATCCTGCTGACCCTGTTTCGGCGCGACGAACTGCTGCATGTCCCGGTTGTGCTGGCGGCGGCTCCGCCTGATGTGCTGCGACTGATACCGCTGGATGAACCAACTACGACACAACAACGTATGTACCGCGAATGGCTGGGGTTGTAGTATCGACATTTCGCTTGAGAATGAGGAAAAGCACACAAAAAAAATTGGTCGAAAATTGGTTGTGAAAACCTATTGACAAACCTGAATCAGCCTGCTATACTTCTTCCTCGTACCCGGCAGTTGCACATCATAGTGTAATCTAGCACACATAAAGTCCATAGATTTATACTATGTTATCCGGAGACAAACCAACTGAACTGGTTGGTTGGGTATCTGGGAGCGCAAGGGAGTAGCCGCGTAAGGAAGCGAATAGGGCACGGTGCGTTTACCTGAACAGAGCCGTGCGAGCAAAATCGTCCGAAATTGCTCGAAAAAACCTATTGACAAATCGAAAAGCGGTGTTATAATTATCTCTTGTAGTCAACTGAAACGAAGGCTGTGTCTAGAGTATATCACCATAGTGATGAAAATACACAGTAAAAAGTCGGAACAGAAGAGCATTCATATACAACATAGTAGCGTTTTTCTGTTCTAGGGCGTGTACTTTTACAACTGAAGTGTGATGATAATAGTGGGTTCCCAATTTTATTTTGGGAGAACTTTTAGCTAAACGCTGAAAGAACTCTACTAACAACGCAGAGTTTGATCCTGGCTCAGGACGAACGCTGGCGGCGTGCCTAATGCATGCAAGTCGTACGCGGTACCCTTCGGGGTGCTGAGTGGCGCACGGCTGAGGAACACGTGGGTATCTGCCTGTGTGTGGGGGACAACGCACCGAAAGGGGCGCTAATCCCGCATACGCTCTTCGGAGGAAAGCCTTCGGGCGCACACAGATGAGCCTGCGGCCCATCAGGTAGTTGGTGTGGTAACGGCGCACCAAGCCGATGACGGGTACCTGGTCTGAGAGGACGGCCAGGCAGACTGGGACTGAGACACGGCCCAGACTCCTACGGGAGGCAGCAGCAAGGAATTTTCCGCAATGGGCGCAAGCCTGACGGAGCAACGCCGCGTGCCGGATGAAGGCCTTCGGGTTGTAAACGGCTTTTGGGTGGGACGATAATGACGGTACCGCCCGAAGAAGCCCCGGCTAACTCCGTGCCAGCAGCCGCGGTAATACGGAGGGGGCAAGCGTTGTCCGGAGTTACTGGGCGTAAAGCGTGCGTAGGCGGTGGGGTGCGTCGTGACTGAAAGCGCCGGGCTTAACCCGGCGAGGCGTCGCGATACGACCTGACTCGAGGCAGGGAGAGGATGGCAGAATTCCGGGTGTAGTGGTGAAATGCGTAGAGCTCCGGAGGAATGCCGGTGGGGTAGCCGGCCATCTGGCCCTGACCTGACGCTGAGGCACGACAGCGTGGGGAGCGAACCGGATTAGATACCCGGGTAGTCCACGCCGTAAACGATGTTCGCTCGGTGTACGGAACGGTGCAAACCGTTCGGTGTGCCTAAGTTCACACGGTAAGCGAACCGCCTGGGGACTACGAGCGCAAGCTTAAAACTCAAAGGAATTGACGGGGGCCCGCACAAGCAGCGGAGCGTGTGGTTTAATTCGACGCAACGCGCAGAACCTTACCCAGGCTTGACATGCCACTGCAAGCGCACGGAAACGTGTGACCTTCGAGGGTGTGGCACAGGTGCTGCATGGCTGTCGTCAGCTCGTGTCGTGAGATGTTGGGTTAAGTCCCGCAACGAGCGCAACCCTCGTCGCTAGTTATCAGTGTCTAGCGAGACTGCCCACCTCTGGTGGGAGGAAGGCGGGGATGACGTCAAGTCCGCATGGCCCTTACGCTTGGGGCGACACACACGCTACAATGGTGCCGACAGTGCGTTGCGAGCCAGCAATGGTCAGCTAATCGCCAAACGGCATCCCAGTGCAGATCGGGGGCTGCAACTCGCCCCCGTGAAGGCGGAGTTGCTAGTAACCGCGTATCAGCCATGGCGCGGTGAATACGTACCCGGGCCTTGTACACACCGCCCGTCACGTCATGGGAGTTGGTAATGCCTGAAGTCCGTGGGCTAACCGCAAGGAGGCAGCGGCCGAGGGCAGGACTGGCGACTGGGACGAAGTCGTAACAAGGTAGCCGTACCGGAAGGTGCGGCTGGATCACCTCCTTTCTAGGGATAATCCCTAAACTTAACGGAAAACTACAAACCTGTCTCTATCGGTTGATAAAGGTATAGATGATGCCCGTGTATCATAACGATACACGGGCGTTGCTATTATTGCACTACACGATGATCAGGCGTCTGCCGTTTGCGGTACGGTGCGATCCACGAGTGCCAGAGCAAAGCCCCCCCTAATGGCACCAAGATCATCACCCAGAAGATTGCCACTGAGTTTGGCAGACCAAACAACGCCCACAGCCACGAAATACCCGCCCCGATCAGACTGATACCGCCACCGATAGAAACCCACACCAGCAGGAGTGGCAGCGCACTATAAAGATCGGAGAGTGGGAAGAGTACCACTTGCAGCAGTGCAACTTTGGCCCACCACGGCAACCGCCATGCCAGTGCGAACAAAACCAACCCCCATGGAAGCAGGCTCGGTGGCTGGACAATCTGGCGGTAGCGCTGTACCTGCTCAATCCAATCATACGGCCAGGTTGCCTGCAACAACCACGCCACGCTTAGCAAAGCCAGTAATATGCCCCCCGCCCAGAGTAGCGCCGACCGTTGATAACGTACGGCCCAGATACCGCCTGCCACGGCAAAAAGCAGGCCGTCCTGTGGTTTGAGGGGGAGCAGCGCAAGGCAGATACCCACAAGCCATGCCTGTCGCTCTTCGATAGCAAGCAGCATGACAACGGCCAGCCCAACCCATACCAGCGTGGCCTGTCCATACTCGGTGGCACGATGAAACGGCAGAAAGACAAACGGCAACAGCAGCAACCACATCTGCTCTTGTTTTGCACCAAGCCGTGCCGCCAGCACCACACCGATACCGCCGCTTATCGTCCATAGCGTAGCCGCCAATCCATAGGGGAACAGAATGAGGGGTACAACGAGGAGGATGAGCGGGAGCGGATAGGCTAACCCTGCCTCGGCGAAAGGCGCTGTCCAGAAACTGCGCAACGCTTCGGTTGCGGCGGTGCCGTAGGGCGATAAGCCAGCGCCAACCCGTTCGGCAGCAAAATACAGTGGCACAAAATCGACCGCTAAACGCGGCGATGCAAACAACAACAGGCACCACATGGTGAGAATACTACTTGCTATAACCATATAAACAGGTCGTGGGCGCGGCAACTGTTGCACAACTGTATAGCCCTTTCTGCCCCGCGCGCTAGCCCTCGACCTCGGCGCGTAGGCGTTCTAGGTCAACATCCAGATCAGACAAATCGCGCTGTAACGTGGCAAGCTGTTCGCGCTTGCTGCGGACAAAGCGGGTATACGGGCTGATGGCCTCGCGGATACGGGTCAACGACTCGTCAGTCTCGCGCTCGAACTGACGCAGCACACTACTGCGTATCTGTTCGCGCATCTCCGTCACTTTCTCGCGCAGTTGCTGCTTGGCCTGGCGACGCTTGGCGGGCAGGATGAAAAAGCCCCCTGCCGCAACCACCGTTGCAAACAGCACCCCGGTAATATCAAGCGCAGTGGTGGTCAGCAGGGCTACCAGAACGGCCCCCAATCCGAGTGCCCCGACTTCGGCAATGGCGGTAGCCGCCAGCGAACTGTGCACGCTTTCTACCAGTTCTTGCGACTCACGCTCACGGTCGTAGGTGGTGACAATCCGGTTGGCAACCTGCCCCACCGAGTCGATCAACGCAGCACGGTTGTAGTCAAATGCGCCGCCAACCTGCCCGATGATGCTTTCGCCATGCTGCGGCACCCGCCGCTTGCCGATATAGTCGGTGATGTTTTGCCACAACCGCAAGTTCTTATCAATTGACCAGTCAACCAGCATCTGGATGCGGCGGTCGATCTGGTGCTCTAGGTCGCCAACTACTTCCTTTTCAAAAGCCATTCTGAGCTTGTCGCCCTGCATCAGTTGCGGAATGCGTGCCATCCGCAGGTTGTCATCGAAGAAGCGCACACCTCGATCTTCCAGGTCGCGCAGAATGCTATCTATCTCAGTCAGATGATACTGTACGTCGTTGGTCAGGTCGTCGCGGAAAACAGTAAGCTGCTGCTCGATATTATCAAGCGTTGAGAAGTCATCTTGCAGCACGCCGAGCCGCTGCTCCACCGCCGCGAGGTACGTATGCGTCAGCCGCTCTGCCACGCCAAGCGGTGAGAGTAGCTTGAGCCGAATACGTGTTTCTTCATCCAGCGTATCCACAACATAGCGCTCAACCGTGTCGAAGTTGCTGGCGTGCCATAGTTCGTCGTGTACCGACTCGTTCTCGGCCTTGCGCGACCGGATTGCCATGCGTGCTGACACCGGGAAGATGTCGGGCGCGGTGCCAAGCAGTTCGCGGGCGTTCTGTGCTACAAACTCCACCACCTGCGCGACTTCCGCTTCAGTTTCGAGAATGTCAACCTTGTTCAGCACAATCACAATCTTTTTGCCCCACTCCCGGATCAGTTCGAGAAAGGCCCGCTCGCTCTCGGTGAAGGGGCGGTCGGCGGAGGTCGTGAACAGCACCAGGTCGGAACGCGGAATAAAGCCTTTGGTCAATTCTTCGTGCCGCCGAATAACTGCATTGGTGCCCGGTGTATCGACAATCGTCAACTGACGCAGCACCTCGGCGGGGTGGGTACGCTCCATCACATACTGCTCGTGAACGATCTCATCGCGCTCGTCGCCGTGGCGCAGCAGCGTGATACGGTCGGTGGTGGGTGTGACGCCCTCTGGCTGGATCGACTCACCAAGCAGCGCATTGATAAAGCTTGATTTGCCTGAATTGAATTCGCCCACAATCACCAGCAGAAACAGTTCATCAAGATGGCTAATCGTATCTTTGAGGGCCTGCCAATCGGCAGTTATCACATCCGAGCCAAAGCGTTCGAGGGTCTGGTGCAGGCGCTGCAACACGGCCCGCAGTTCTTCGAGCAGTGCCTCCTGCCGTTCGGTGAGCAGTCGTTTTCGTCTGAGCAACCCGTGCGTTAACATCTTCTCTGATACCCCCTGATCATTCTAGCACTGCGCCCTGTATTGCATAATGTCCATAATTATTAAGACATAGAGCCAATGACAAATATGTAAAGATTTCATTGAAAAGATAAAATTGGTTAAGCTATGTGATCTGGCACACAACCATTTTAGAGGGGGAAATGTTATACTTAAAACATCTCCTTCTCCTCTCTTCTCTTGTTTAAGGGAGCCTGACCAACAGGCTTCCTTAAGCATATTTACACCCCAGTGCGTTGCAACACAATCCCAAGCGCACCGAGTACCAACGCTCCACCAATCAGAAAGTAGATCACCGAAGGGCCAATGCTGCGAACGGATGGCAAATTGCTGCTGCGGCGTTCGGCGGGCAATTCAATCTTTTGTCCGCGCCAGTAGGTGACGCGCTTGCCGCCACCGCCGACGGGTGCCCCGCCAGTCCATTTTTGCCAGCCATAATAAAGAAGATAGCCGCCGCCTGCTGCCAACGTCACGGCCACAATCGGCCAGGGCAGGCTCTGTGCGCCTGCCAATATTGCAGCAATCACAATCAGCCCGATCCAGCGCCAGCTAAACTGGATATTATTCATTGGATAAACTCCCTTAAATAGTAAACTATAGCAACATGCATGCCATTGCATACCGATATGCTATGAATGATCGTCAGAACAGCAGTATGGTTTCATTCATTATAGCATGCTGCTTTTAGCGCACAGCCTGGTGCAGAGTTGGCTCTTGTTGCGCGACCTGCTCGACCAGCGCCAGAATGCGCTCGGCGCGGCGACCATACGTATGGTTGTAGGCCAGCGCACGGCGGGCCGCAATACGGGCCGTGTCATTGCGTGCATGCAACGCAGTAGAAAGGACGTTCACAAAGGCGGGCAGGTTGCGGCGGGGGAAATAATGGGCCAGCGCAGGCGGCACAATCTCGCGCAGGGCGGGCAGGTCGGGCAGCACCAACGGTTGGCCGAGGGCGAGGTATTCAAACAGCTTGAGCGGTGAGGCGGTCATATCGGTCACGGTGTCGGGAATGACAAGCGCATCGGCGGCATTCAGATAGTGCACCACCTCAGCCTGTGGGCGCGGCCCGGTGAGCAGGACCCGCTCGGCAATGCCAAGCTGTGCCGCCTGCACCCGCAGCGCATCCACCTCGGCGGGACGGCCCCCCACCAGCACCAGATGCAAGCGTGGGTGTTCTGGCACGAGGCGGGCCGCTGCCTCTAGTAGGCCATCCAGCCAGCGGTGCGCGAAGGTCATCCCAGCATACGCAACAATCTCAGCTTCGGCGGGCAAGTGCAGCCGGTCGCGGCAGGTGGCGGTATCCTGGGGCGCAAACAGCCGATCATCATAGGCATCGGGAATGATAGCTACCTCGGACCGGTCGCGCCAGCCGATACCCGCGAGATAGTGGCGGAAGTCGTCGGTCAGCGAGGCCACCGCCGCCGAACGGGTGAGCGCCGTGCGGTCGATCAGGTGCAGCAAGCTCTGTGCCCAGGCTTCGCGGGTGCGCGAAGGGTTGCGCGACTCCAGGTCGTGGACTTCGTAGATCACGGGAATGTTGCCGAGGCGCGGCGCAATCACACCGCTCCACCACGCCGCGCAGATGCTCTGCCGGATGTAAACCGCTTCAATCCGGTGGCCTGCCCGCATCTGTTCCAGCACCACGGGCAAACACATCCAGGCAAAGGCCGAGTATTCCAGGTAATACCAGAGCGTGCTCCGATAGAGCCGCGAGAGCTTGCCAATCGCGGGGCGTGGCAGATGCACTACGCCAAGCTCGGCGAAGCGCGACGGCTCGCGGCCCCAGCGTGGCATAATGCCGAGTGTATCGGGGCGGCGGGCGCGTAGTTCACGCAGCGTGGCGAAGGTTTGCAGGGCATTGGCCGATTGCAGCGTTAGGCTGGTTGGGATAGCAATATAACAGATCATACAAGTTCACTAACAGATAGCCCTCAACAATTCTGGTTCTGCACCAGACGGCAGCGGTTAAATAGCAGATCAAAGAACCGTGCTGCAACCTGCTGCGGCACCTCAACTAACTGGTAATACAGCATCCCCTCCCAGATCAAGCCCTTGCGCAGTTCGGGGCGCACGATGGTCCACTGCGCGATCAGTCCGATATTCCAGCCGATCAGCACCGCACTCGCCAGCAGCAGCGGCCACAGCCCCACCCGCCCGTGTAGCCAGTGCAGCAGCGCCGCCAGTCCCAGCACAAACAGCGGCGTACACTCGATCAGGCGACGAAAGCCGAATGCCCCTGTCAGGTGCCACGTCGAGCCAAACGCCCCATTGATGTAAGTCTGGGCTACAAATCCAAGCAGGCACAACCCGGCTAGCAATGCATCGCGGCGGGCCAGCCAGCCAAGGCCAAGCAGCGCCGGCACCAGCACCGGACTCCACAAAAACGCCCCGTGGCGCGGGTGGATCAGGGTATCAAAAAAGTGGGGACTGAGCCGCCCGCCGATTCGAGCTTGCCCGCCACGGTGGACGAGGGCAGCGGTATGCCATTGAGGATCTGATAGGTGAGCAACTGCGGGCTAACTGCTGCAATCAGACAGACCAGAAAGAGCAGGTGTGCGCCGAACAGCCGCCCGAACAATCCGGCGCGGGTGGTGCCGGTGGGCAGGTTGGCCCGCCCAAACAGGATACGCCCGTACGCAACCAATCCCTCGATGGCGGGCAGCAGCAGAAACAGCCCCAACTGCTCGCGGGTCATCACCATCAGCCCGCCGACTACCCCCAGCAGTGCCCAGATAGACAGCGGACCTTGTGCCAGCCGTGCCACCAGTGGGCGCTCGTCGCTGCCCAGCCAGATGGTGAGGAAAAGCGCAAAGGCAAACAACCCCGGCGCATGCGACCACGGCATAGCAATAACGCTATAAAAAACAAGCGGTGAGGCCAGCCACAGCAGCGCCGCCGCCAGTGCCGCCGCAACGGTACCCGCATAGCGCCGCGCCAGCCGATAGCTGAGCAGCATGCCCAGGAAGGCATACAGGGCCGACATAAAACAGGTGGCCCAGATGTACGGGCGCGAAAAGCCATCGGCGGGAATGGTTGCGCCCGCAGCGTTGGCGATACGCACCGCAACATCGGCAATGACAAAACCGGGCGACCACAGCAGCGCCGAGCCGATAGGCGCAACGTTGCGTAGCAGGCCCGTATCAGGGTTGACGGGCGGGTCGGCGGGGTTGTCGCGCAGCAGGGCATTGTAAATGGCTGGGTCGCCGTTCTGCTGCCCAATAGCCGCAAAATGCTCGTACTCGTTGCGGAAGTCGAGGTCACCATCAAAATAGACCGACCGCAGATACGAATAGTATTGTACTTCGTCGGTCGCATAAATACGCGGCGTGCTGATTGGCAGGAGCAGCAGAAAGATGATCACCAGCGCCAGTGCCCCCCCATCCAGACCGGGCACGGCCTGCTGCCATGCACGCACACGCTGTAAGACTGTCGCGGTCGAAGCCATGCTTCTCCTTCAATGTGCCATTGTGTTCTGGCGTACTACGGTAGCACGGCGCGGGGCTTCTGTCAATCCTGTCGGCTGTACGCGTTACAGCGGTGTGGTAGCTATCACCGTCGGAGGGGCAGGGGCAACCCCGCCTTGTAT
>JAAUSQ010000071.1 GCA_012033195.1 Chloroflexaceae bacterium | reverse complement strand
CGGGTTGCAGATTGGCATCTGGCAAGGCGGGCAGCCAGCCATCAACCTGCAACAACCCAACCAGACCGCTGTTCAACCACCCTATGATCTGATCGTTGCCAATATTATCGCTGATGTGCTGGTGCTGCTGGCGTATGACCTTGCAGCAGTGCTGGCACCGGGTGGCACCCTGATCACTAGTGGTATTATTGCCAGCCGCGCCGCCGATGTGTTGGGAGCGCTTGAGGCGGCAGGGTTGCGCCTGCATGAGCAACAAAGCGAAGGTGACTGGGTAGCACTGGTGCATCATTGGACATAATGTCCATTGCTTCTCTTGCAAACGTCATGCTATAATGCATTGCTAAGACGTATCTCTTCCGATAGTGTTTGTGGGGGTCAGGGTATCGCGGATGGCACAGACCACGACTGAAAAGCGTGAACGTCTGCGTGAACAGTTGTTAGCATGGGCATTGACACGCGACGTTGAAACAAAAGAAACCATTGCCGATCAAATTGATCACCTCCTGGAAGAGGTATTACACCAAGCACCTGATACGCAAGCGGCGCTGCTGCGGCTGGATGCCGACGACGATGACGAGCGCGTTGTGATCACCGGCCTAGGGTTAGTCACGCCGTTTGGCATTGGCATTGCGCCATTCTGGAACGGTTTGAGCACCGGGCGCAGTGCTATCGGGCCAATCACCTTGTGTGATGTCAGTGATAGTGCCTGCAAGATTGCAGGCGAAGTGCGCGGCTTCGACCCGCACGATTTTATGGAACCCAAAGAAGCACGGCGTATGTCACGCGGCAGTCAGTTTGCCGTGGCAGCGGCTCGCCTCGCGGTGGTAGATGCCGAGCTTGAAGTGGGCGAATGGAATACCGAGCGCATCGGCGTACTGGTAGCGTGTGGCAGCACATCGTACCCCGAAACAGAGCAGGCTATTCAGGCGCTGCTCGAACGCGGCCCACAGCGGGTCAGTCCGTTTTATATTCCAATGGCGCTGCCCAATATGTCAGCGGCGCAGGTGGCGATCCAGCTTCGGCTGCGTGGCTATATCTCAAGTATCAGTACGGCGTGTGCGGCTGGTTCGCAGGCCATCGGCGAGGCAGCATCAGTTATTCGGCGGGGCGAGGCCGATATTATGCTGGCAGGCGGGGCCGAAGCGCCGATCAGCCGGATCACCCTGGCAAGCTTCAGTGCATTGCGTGCACTCTCGCGCCAGAACGAAGAGCCAGCGCGGGCCTCACGCCCCTTCGATGTCCAGCGTGATGGCTTTGTGCCTGCCGAGGGTGCGGGTATTCTGATACTCGAACGGCTGAGCCATGCCCGCGAGCGGGGTGCACGCATCTATGCCGAACTGATTGGCTATGCCACTACCAGTGATGCCTTTCATCTGACGGCCCCCGACCCGCTTGGTGAGGGTGCCGCACGCGCAATGCAGCGGGCCTTGCACGTTGCACAGATCGACCCGCAGCAGGTAGATTATATCAACGCCCATGCCACCAGCACGCAGGTGGGCGATGTTGCCGAAACACTGGCAATCAAGCAGGTGTTTGGTGCGTATGCCTACAGTGTGCCGATCAGTGCATCCAAGTCGATGTTCGGGCATCTCACGGGCGCAGCGGGAGCAGTTGAGGCGGCGGCTTCCGTCCTGGCACTGAAGCACGGGGTTTTGCCACCGACAATTAACCTGGACGACCCCGACCCTCAGTGCGACCTGGATTATATTCCACACACGGCGCGTCAGGCCGATGTTCAAACGGTCATGTCAAACTCGTTTGGTTTTGGTGGTGTCAATGCAGTACTGGTGTTTCAGCAGGTTGCCCGTCCGTAGTAACGTCGTCGGTTGGTGTGTACGCACGGCAGGACGCGCAGGCAGCGCACCCTACCATTCGCTATCGTATTCACTCATGAGTAGGTATTTCGTAAGAAGCACGCGCAATGTTACAGCACTCACATCCTCCAAACTGGCAGATTATCGGGCACGACTGGGCCATCGATTATTTGCAGCGCTGCCTGCTCGCAGGACGGGCTGCCCACTCGTACCTCTTTACCGGCCCACCCGGTGTGGGCAAGGCCCTCCTCGCACTGCGGCTGGCGCAAGCGCTCAACTGCGAACGGATTGACGAAGCACCCTGTCTGCGCTGCCGCGTCTGTCAGCGCATCGAGCGGGGCAATCATCCCGATGTGCGGATTGCCAGCATGCAGACCCAGGCGGCTGGCCTCAAACCGGAGGAAGCGGCCCGCCAGAAAGACCTGAAGATTGGCACCATTCGGGAGTGGCAGCGCGATATCGCCCTGCGCCCCTACGAAGGCCGCCGCCGGGTCTTTATTCTGCACGATGCCGAACTGCTGAGCGAAGAGGCATCCAATGCGCTGCTCAAGACCCTGGAAGAGCCGCCACCTTTGTGGTGCTCATTCTGGTCGCCAACCGTACCAACCTGTTGCCAACCATTGTTTCACGCTGCCAGGTCATTCGGCTGCGGCCCCTATCGCGGCAACAGGTCGCCCGCTCGCTGATCGAGCACCACCAGATCGATAGCGAGCAGGCCAATCTGCTCGCAGCTTGGAGCAATGGACGAATTGGCTGGGCATTGCAGGCGGCGACAATACCCGATGAAGTGCAGCAGCGCCAGGAACGACTCGATACCCTGCTGACATTGCAGCGCCAGCCACGCAGCACGGCCTTTCGCTGGGCCGAAGAACGCAGCAACGATTACCGCAACGGCATGCAGAGCGATGTGCTCGAATGGCTCGAACTGTGGCAAAGCTGGTGGCGTGATGTGTTATTGATTGCAGCAGGCTGCCCGGAGAGCATCACCCACGCCGACCGCCAGGCCGAGCTTGAGCAAGCAGCGCAGCGCTACACCGTGGCCCAGATTTATACATTTTTATCGCGCCTGACCGAAGCGGCCCAGCGGTTGCGCGAGAACGTCAATCCGCAACTGACCTTGGAAAATGTTATTTTGCATCTGCCAGGATAACCGACCGCAATTGTTGAGCAACCTTTCTTTTATCTTGACAAACCATAATAAAAATGATACTTTGCATACAAGTATAAGTTATGAGTTTCAAAAGTTAAGAAGCAAAAATGTCAAAACGTCAAAAAACAATGTATTTATTGCAGCAACTCGAAGCTGCCGGGAAGCGCTCTACACCGCAACGCCATGCGGTCTGTCAGGCGCTTGTGGCACATGGCGGACACCCAACGGTGGCGGAAATCTTCGAGCGGGTACGTGATATCTTCCCAATGATCAGTCAGGCGACCGTTTACAACACTATTGATACTCTGGAAGAACTGGGCCTTGTGCAACGTGTTGAAATTGCCAACCACGAACATACCCACTACGACCTGAATGCTGGCCCGCATGTCAACCTTGTTTGTACCCGGTGTGGACACATCACGGATGTACACATCGAGATGCTCGACAATCTGCTGGAACAGATCAGCGAGCGTACTGGCTACCAGATTCGCAAGAGTGCCGGGTTGGTCGTGTATGGCACGTGCCAGCAACCCGAATGTCAGCATCCGCCCCTCCGCGACGAAGCGCCGCAGGCCAGTTATCTGGGCAACGGGCACAATGGTGCAGTGCGGCTAAACGGCAACGGCAACAACGGTCATTCCCACAACGCCAAGCGCAACACCGCTACCGCACGGAATGGGCAGGCTGCCAGCACGCGCAAACGCCGCAGCAGCGTAGAAGTATAGCCTCTTCAGACGTTTTGTACTGCATGCTCCAACCACGGCCCCTCTCCCGCGAATGGGGAGAGGGTTTACCATTGTCCTGCCCTATTCTTTGTTGCCGCCCAACAGCCCACCAAGGCCGCTCCCGCTGAGCAAGCCGCCAAGCTGATCGCCAATGCCGCCGCTCCCGCTGAGGCCCAGGATCGGGTAAAGCTGGCTGGCAAGTGGTTCGGGCAATTTGTCGTGCAGATAATCGGCAACCGTCCGCACCGCCATTTCCGCCTGACTCTCGCTGATGCCCGTCTTTTCCACAATGATATCAACCAATTGCCCCGCCACCCCGGTGAGTTGGGTGCCAAGCACATTGTCAACCTGATCGGCAATCGGTTCGGGCAGCTTTTCTTTCAGGAAACCGCCGACCGTTCGCACGGCAGTTTCCGACTGCTGCTCATTGAGGCCAACCCGTTCCGATACCTGTTTGATCACATCTGCAAACATGGCTGCTCCTTCATAGCTATTTCTTTCAATGCAATCCTACAAAAAATACTATACCAGATTTTATCTGCGAGGCAGGCCGGTCAAGCCGGTGAACGAGCGCATGTGGTACAATGCAGGTCTATTCACAAAGCTAGTTCAGGCAGCAGGGCGATTGCAGTGCCATCCACACCAGATCTCTATGGCCCCTTGCCCACTGATGGGGCGAGCGGAATAGCCCGCGCAGGCGGGCTTTGTAATGCGTAGCCGGGGCTTCAGTCCCCCGGCGGTCTTGCTACAAGGTAGATGAGTGATCATATAGTAGGATGAGTATGACCACCTGGCCCCTGTATTTTGCGCGTAACCTCACCCTCGGCGCACCCGATTCGAGCATCGGGCTGTGTCTGCTCTGGACGCCACAAGAGCGAGTGCTACCCGCCCTGCCGCCGAATGGCTACGCAGTAGCGGGCAATCTCTACTCACGCGAAGGCATTAGCTACCTCGTGCGGAATGTGCTGGCGCGCCCACGCTGCGAACTATCGTGCTGTGTGGGCGCGATATGACCGGCAGTGGTGCGGCGCTGCTGGCGCTGATGGAACACGGCATTGATACCGACCATCGCATCATTGGCGACGGCACCCCGCCTGCACACCGAAATACCCGCCGACGCTATCGCCCTGTTTCGGCACAGCGTGCGCCTGATCGATGCCCGCGACCGCATCCGGCCCGAAGCAGTGGCAGCACTCTTGCCAACAATTGAGCCGATTCACGAACCGTTTGCACCAGCACCGCTGATCTTCCCCTACACCGAGCCACAAGCAACCACCCTGCCCGCCGAGCAGAGCGGCTTTGTGGTGCGTGGGCGTACCATCCGTAGCGCTTACCTTGACCTGATCTGGCATGTGATGACCTACGGCGCACAGACGGGCACGCAGCACTCATCCGACCAGCGCGAACTGCTGGACGTGATGACGGTAATTACTGACGAACCCGCCGCGCCAGAGCAGTTTTCGTATGCGCCCTGGATGCCCTTCACCCGCGAGTCGCTCGGTGTGCGTCAGCCAGATGGCACCTTCAGCGGCTACCTGGGGCAGTTTGTCCAGGCGGGGCACGGTGGGGCAGGTGTTAGCTACACCTATGGCGACCGTTTGCGGGCCTTTGGCGAGGCCACGCCGCTTGATCAGCTTGCAACGATGGCCGATGATTTGCAGGCCAGCGGACAGAGCCGCCGCGCCGTGGCGGTGCTGTGGGAGCCGGCCCGCGATGCAGGCGCAAAAAGCCCGCCCTGTCTGGTGCTGGTGCAGGCGCGACTGCGGCCCGACTCGTCAGGCGGCACCCGGCTCTATCTGACTGCGTATTTTCGCTCGCACGATATCTACCGCGCATGGGCTTCCAACGCCTACGGATTGCAGGCGCTGCAACTGCTGCTGACAGAACGGCTCACCAATCATGCGCCAGTCGCAGCGGGCGATCTGGTCATTATCTCGCACTCGGCCCATATTTACACCCACGATTGGGAGGCCGCCGAAACGTTGCTCGCGCACCATCATCGCCGCACCACGCCGCGCCTCGAACGTGATCCGCGTGGCTCCTTCGTCATTAGCGTGGAGCCGCCCGATATTGTGGTGCAGCACTTCACACCCGACGGGACACACCTGCGAACGGTGCGCGGCGGCAGCGCCGATGCACTGGCGGCACAGCTTGCGCCCTTCATTGGCCTGATGAGCCATGCGCTCTATCTGGGCCAGGAATTGCACCGCGCAGAACTGGCGCTACGGGTGGGTCGCCCGGATGCGTTCCGCCAGGATCGAGCGCTGGATATGGCGGCGATAGGGGCGGGCATTGCAGCAATGGAGAACGAGACAGAGCACACAGGAGCACACAATGAGCATCAAGGCTGATCGTTGGATACGCCAGATGGCACTGGAACGCGGCATGATCGAGCCGTTTACCGACCGACAGGTGCGGCAGGGGGTTATCTCCTATGGGCTTTCGTCGTATGGCTACGATATGCGCGTTGCCGATGAGTTCAAGGTCTTTACCAATGTGTTTAATGTGGTGGTCGATCCGAAAGACTTCAGCCCACGTTCGTTTGTCGATATGCAGGCCGAGTACTGCGACATTCCGCCGAACTCGTTTGCGCTGGCCCGCTCTGTCGAATATTTTCGCATCCCACGCGATATATTATGCATTGTGATGGGCAAATCGACGTATGCGCGTTGCGGCATCATCGTGAATGTAACGCCCCTCGAACCGGAGTGGGAAGGTTATATCACGATTGAGATTAGCAACACGACACCGCTGCCGGCCCGTATCCACGCCAACGAGGGCATCGGGCAGATCCTCTTTTTTGAAAGCGACGAACCGTGCGAGGTATCGTATGCCGATAAGAAGGGCAAGTATCAGCAGCAGCAGGGCATTGTCATTCCGCGCATCGAGCAGCAGCGCGACGGCGAGGGGTAACTACTCGCTATCAAGCAGATCAAGAGCGTGTTGCAGGATGTCGTGCATATCATTGTAAGAAACCAGCGCCAGCGCATCGACAGGGCGCAGCCAGCGTGCCTGACTGATGCCTTCGTCAAGCTGTGGGGTCGGTGCAATGTAATCGGCGTGGGCCAGAAAAAAATCAACTGTTTTGATGCTTGGCAGACCACGTTTGAGGATGGGGTACGCCACGCGCCCGACAAATAGGCCAATGTCGTTTTCGAGTCCGGTTTCTTCGATAATCTCGCGGTGCGCCGCCTCGTGGGGCGTTTCATCGGCGTGCAGATGGCCTTTAGGCAAAGTCCAGTTGCCGTGCTTGTCTTTAATCAATAACAACAGAAGCTGACCAGCGGTGTCGTAGGTATAGACGACACCGCCCGCCGAAATTGCCCGTGTCCCATCATCATCGATGAACATCTTACAGCCCGAAGAGACTGGTAACCCAGTGCTCAATATCGAGCACCCACTGTGCCAGCGGGGTAAAGGTAGCTTGCTCCGTGATGGTGGCAAGCTGACCGGATGCCAGTAGCCAGCCCATAATCACCAGCATAATACCGCTTGCAACGCTGGTGGTATGCAGATGCAGATTGAACGAGCCGATATTCACATCGAAGCCCCGGCCCCGCATAATCCGCCAGAAGCGCGACCCCTGACCAAGCCGGCTGAAAAAGGTTGCCATAATGATCAGCGGCAACCCCATACCCATTGCATAGATAAAGGCCAGTAATGCGCCCTGAACAATTGCCACACCCTGCGAAGCCAGCAGCGTGAGCAGTGCGCCGAGGATCGGGCCAACACAGGCAGTCCAGCCCAGCGCAAAGGTGGCCCCATACAGGTATGACCCCGCAACCGAAGCAACCGGACGCTCCTGCATCTGCGGGCCAGCAAAGCCCTTGCCAAGAATACTGAGGATACCAAAGCCAATCACAATCATACCGCCCCAGAAGGTCAGCGCATCAAGCTGATCAAACAGCAGCGCAGTGATGCCCGTGGTGATGGCACCCAGCAGCGTCATCGTGGTTGCCAAGCCCAGGAAGAAGGCAATCGTCATCACAACGATGCTCTGCCGCTGTGCCTGAAAAGTAAAGGCAAAGTACGCGGGCAGGATCGGCAGGGTACACGGCGAAAGAAAACTGAAGATGCCTGCCAGGAATGCGGGCAGCGCCAGTACCAGCACGCTACCGCTGCCCCCCGTCAGGAAGCGGGCATTCTCGTTGCCGATGTTCAGGATTGCCAAGCCAAGCACAACCACCGCCAGCAGGCCACCAAACAGCAGCAGGCGACGGTCGGTGAGGATAGATTGTTTTTCAGTGGTAATAGGTGCGGCGTCGCTCTGTGGTGTGTTAACAGGTTGTGTCGTCATATGCTTCCTCAATAGCAGGGGGCGTTACCGCTACAGCACGATGCGGATACCTGCGCGGCGCAACTGACGCAATTCGCCATCGGGCACCGGTGTTGCTCCCCAAAAATAGATCACTCCGGTTGGAACATCATACTTATAACGCTGACGCAGCCAGTGCCCCTGTGGGCCTTGCCGCAAAAAGTCAACAATCCAGGCCAAGTCTTTGTCACGATACTGTGCATCCACCCGCCAGACCTGCTCACCTTCGCGGAACATCGCCGCAAACGCTTGGTCGCGTGCTTCGATAGCTGCCGGATCGTGGGCATCGCGTTCGGCCCCGGCATTCGACCGACCTGGATCATACGACATGGTGTGTACTCCGTTCAGCATGCTTGCCCCACATGTTCGCATATTCTACGGTGCGCCGCAAGCCCGGCCCAACAGGGTCCAGCACCCGATTGCTCATACCGCTATCTTCGCACAGGCGCGGGCCGACGTACCGTAAGGAATTCCACAGTTTGTACAGGTTGAAGACGGAAGAGAGTGATCAAGTGGCGGGGAGGGTGGGATTCGAACCCACGAGGACTTCTTAGGCCCTACTCGTTTTCGAGACGAGCACGTTCAACCGCTCTGTCACCTCCCCGAATGACTTTGTTATTATAAGAGCAACTGGCCCGACATGCAAGCGTACCTACACGCTATTTTCTCCCTCTTGACTTAGAGTACACTCTAAGTTGTACAATCACAACCATTATGGAAGATATATTCACGATAGCACAGGTTGCAGCATTAACCGGTGTGAGCATTCACACCCTGCGATATTATGAGCGGGTTGGTCTGCTCGACCGGGTAGACCGTGCGAACAGTGGGCACCGTCGCTATGGCGAGGCCGATGTCAACCGCATCAATTTTTTGAAGCGGCTCCGCAAAACGGGCATGTCCATCAGCGAGATGCAGCGCTTTGTCGCGCTCTATCGGGCAGGCGACGACACACTTAGCGAACGTCGCGCTATGCTCGAAGACCATCGGCGGGCTATTCAAGCGCAGATTGCCGACCTGCAAGAAATTATCGCGTTTATCGATGACAAGATTGCAACGTATGACGAACAGGAAAGGATTAACTCAAGATGACAGACACACCAACGATGGGCTACCGCGTCCTGGGGCGTACCGGGTTGCTGGTATCGGAATTGTGCCTGGGCGCGATGACCTTTGGCGGCAAGGGCTTCTGGGAGGTTATCGGCAGGCAGACCCAGGATGAGGTCAATAACCTAGTGGCGCAGGCGCTTGCTGGCGGCATCAACTTTATTGATACCGCAAATGCCTATTCCGAGGGCGAAAGCGAGCGCTTACTTGGCGAGGCACTGCGCGGTAAGCGCCACGATACCGTACTGGCGACGAAGGTTTTTCTACGGATGGGGCAGGGCGTGAATCAGATCGGCCTAAGCCGGGGACACATTATGCAGGCCGTGGAAGACAGCCTGCGCCGCCTCCAGACCGATTACATCGATCTGTACCAGATCCACGGCTTCGACATACTCACGCCGCTGGACGAGACGCTGCGTGCACTGGACGACCTAGTACACAGCGGCAAGGTGCGCTACATCGGGTGCTGCAACCTCGCGGCGTGGCAACTGATGAAGGCACTCGGCATTTCCGATAAGCACGGCTTGGCCCGCTTCGAGACAGCGCAGATGTACTACACCATCGCTGGCCGCGACGTGGAGCGCGAGGTTATTCCACTGCTGCGTGACCAGCAGGTAGGCTTGCTGGTGTGGAGTCCGCTGGCGGGCGGGTTATTGTCGGGCAAGTTCGGGCGCGACACCGACGGCCCCGAAGGAGCACGCCGCACCACCTTCGACTTCCCGCCTGTGAACCGCGAGCGTGCCTACAATGTAGTGGATGTGATGCGCGAGGTAGCCCAGGAACACGATGCCTCGGTAGCGCAGATTGCGCTGGCGTGGCTGCTGCACCAGCCAGCCGTTACCAGTGTGATTATCGGAGCCAAGCGCCTCGATCAGCTTGAGGACAACCTGCGTACCCCGACGGTCAAGCTGACTGCCGAGCAACTGGCGCGGCTGGACGAGGTGAGCAAGCTCCCGAACGAATACCCCGGCTGGATGTTGCAGCGCCAAGGTGCGGGGCGCATGCTGCCGTAAGGCGGCCCGCCTGCACGGACGGCCCCGCGCTTCTCGCCCCGCGCCTGCCCTTCGCAGAATGTTCGCTTCGTGTCATAATGAGAGAATACACACGTTTGTTGCCCATTGTTATAAGGAGCGAACTATGTTAGAGCAGGCTCGTGCAATTGCCGATGAGATGATCCGGTTGCGGCGTGCCATCCACGCCCATCCTGAATTGAGCTTTCGTGAAACCCGTACCGCCGCGTTGGTGGTAGATACACTGCGTGAAATCGGCGGGATCGACATACAGACAGGGGTGGGCAAAACGGGCGTAGTGGGCACGCTTGGCAATCGCAACGGCCCCACTATCGCCATTCGTGCCGATATGGATGCCCTCCCGATCCAGGAAGCCAACGATGTACCCTATGCTTCGACGGTGCCGGGAGTGATGCACGCCTGCGGGCACGATGCCCACACTGCTATATTGCTCGGCGTGGCGCATCTGCTGCGCTCGGCGTTTGCCACCGAAGGCTTGCATGGTCAGGTGCGTTTTCTCTTCCAACCCTCTGAAGAGACCACCGACGCAGACAACGAGAGCGGAGCCACCCGCATGATCAGCGATGGGGCGCGTGGATGGGGTGGAGTGCCGTGATAGCGCTGCACGTTGATAGCACCCAACCGATTGGGCAGATGACCGTGCGCGAAGGCTGGCTGACCGCGAACGTTGATGAGTTTGAGGGCTGGATTGTTGCCAGCGGCGGACATGGTGCCTACCCCCATCAGGCCGCGACCCGATCTGGATGCTGACCCCCGTGCTGACCGCGCTGCACGGCATTGTAGCGCGGCGCATCAACCCGATGCATCCGGCGGTGGTCAGTGTCGGAGAAATCCACGCGGGCACTGCCTCCAATGTGCTACCCACCGAGGTATATCTGCATGGCACCATGCGCAGCTTTGATACTGCCGTCCGTGAGCAGATTATCAGCGAAATCGAGCAAGCCTTTAGCGTGACACGCGCCCTGGGCGGCGATTATCGGCTGCGTATTCAGCGCGGCTACCCGGCAGGCTGGAACGACCCGCAGGTAACAGGTTGGGTGCAGCAGGTTATCACCGATATGATCGGCCCGCAGGCCATCATCCGCGACGGCCATGGGTTGGGTGGTGAGGACTTTGCGTATATGTGCCAGCGTGCGCCGGGTGCGATGATCCTGGTGGGAGCCTCGCTAGAAGACGGCTGCAACCGCGCCCACCATACGCCAATCTTTGATATTAACGAGCGCGTGCTGCCCATCGGAGCGGCAATGCTGGCAGAGACGGCCCGCCGCTTCTTGCGGGGCGAGGTGGCGCTGCGGGGGTAGGGCTTGCCGCCGGGGGATTGAAGAAGGCCGGCTACGATCTACGAAGCCCGCCTGCGCGGGCTGTAGCCCCAGCGGGGCTTTGTGTTTCAGCCCGGTGCATCAGCGCCGGGCACCCCGCTACTGCCGCGCCCGACGCTCGCGGGCGGTGGTGTGGGTGGAGGCATACACAATGATGCCAAAGACAACCAGACAGAGCACCAGCAGCGCCAGCAATTTCATCGCGGGCGTCATCACATCGAGCAGGGCGATGGAGCCGAACGCGCCACTCAGCAGGTAGTAGCAGGCCACCACCTGCCGCTGCGAGAGGCCCATATCAATCAGGCGGTGGTGCAGGTGGTCGCGTCCGGCAGTGGCCGCCGAGCGCCCGTGCAGTACCCGTGATACCACCAGCCATGTCATATCAATCAATGGGACACCCAGCACCAGCAGGGCCGTCGCCAGTTTCGCCCCGCCGATATGGCACTTGCCGCCAGCAGATAGCCCAGCGCCATCGCCCCCACATCGCCCATAAAGATGCGGGCCGGGTGGTAGTTGTAGGGCAGGAAGCCCGCACACGCGCCCGCCAGCGCCAGCGGCAGCAGCGCTACCGTCCACTGCCCCAGGTTGAGCGCGTGCAGCGCCAGTACCAGCGCCGCGATCAGCGTGACACCTGCCGCCAGTCCGTCCAGGCCATCAACCCAGTTGAGCATATTCTGGATACCCACCACCCATACCAGCGTGGCGGCGATTGCCAGCCACGGGCTGAGATTGTGGAGATGCACCTGATTAACAAACGGAAAATTAAAGGCCGTCAGGATAATACCGCGTGCCTCGGTGGGTGCGCCCGTCGCATCGAGGTAGAGTGTCTGATTCCACAGGTACGGCCCGACCAGCACCAGCGCCGCCAGAAAATGCACCGCCAAACGCGGCAGGGCGGGCAGGTCGCGCAGATCATCGATGAAGCTGACAGTGGCAATAATGGCGAGGCCGCTTAGCAGCAGACTAAGCCGCAGTAGTTCGTAGCTCGAACGGTGCAGCGTCGAGTCGAGGTGGGTGAACAGGAACGAGGCCAGCAGCGCAGCGACAAAGCCCGCCAGTATTGCAAGGCCGCCCACCGTGGGGGGTGGGGGTGCGGTGCATACTGCGTGGGCCAGGGTGCGCCAGCCAGCCATACCGCCGACACAGCCGCTCGACCAGTGGCACCAGCAGAGCCGTCGTTGCGGCAGCGAGGGCAAACGTTATCAGCAATCCGCTTACAATACCGATACGCACGCTTCCCCCCTCTGGATGCCCCTCTGATGATATTGGACGATGGGTGCTGGCTACCCACCCGTGCCAAACTGTCGATCACCTGCATCGCCCAGACCGGGCACAATATAGCCCACCTCGTTTAGGTGGCTGTCGATGGCGGCCAGGTGGATCGGTACATCAGGATGGACGTTCGACAGCGCATTGACGCCTTCTGGCGCGGCGATCAGGCCCAGAAACTTGATGCGCCGAATGCCGTAGCTCTTGAGAATATCAACCGCCGCAATCGCAGAGCCACCCGTTGCCAGCATCGGGTCAAGCACAATCGCCAGATCGATATTGGGATTGTATTCGGATATCTTATTGTAGTAGGTAATCGGCTCCAGCGTGCTGTGGTCGCGGTAGATACCAAGGTGCCAGACGTGCCCAATCGGGAGCAGGTCGAGAATCGCATCGGCCATACCGAGGCCAGCACGTAGAATCGGCATCAGGCCAATATCTTCTACCACCTCGTGGCCCGAACTGTTGCCGAGTGGGGTTTCAATCGTCAGGGGAGCCAGTGCCAGATCGAGCGTTGCTTCATAAAAAATAAGCTGCGAGATCTCGCGCACCAGTTCGCGGAACTTCTTCGGCTCGGTCATTCGGCTGCGAAGCAATGCCAGCTTATGCTGAATCAGAGGATGCTTCGATACATAGATATGCTCAGACATACGGCTTCACTCCGCTGTGTTATCACGCTTCTGCCATTTTATAGCCCACGCCGCGTACTGTCACAATAATACGCGGGCGCGATGGTTCTACTTCCACCTTTTCCCGCAAGCGCCGCACACACACATCAACCAGATTGGTTTCACCGACATGGTCATATTTCCAGACCTCGCGGTAGAGCGTTTCGCGGTCGAAGACCTGCCCCACATTGGCAGCGAGAAAATAGAGCAGTTCAAACTCCATCGGCGTCAGGTTCACTTCGGTGCCGCGCACAGTTGCCCGATGCCGTGGCTCGTCTACTTCCAGTTCCCCCACCCGCACCACCGGCGGGGCGCGACGGTTCTTGTAGCCTTCCACGCGGCGCATAATCGCCTCAACACGGGCAATCAGTTCGATGGTCTTGAATGGCTTGGTAATGTAATCATCGGCTCCAAGCTCGAAGCCATGCACAACATCATCGGTGCCGCCGCGTGCCGTCAGCATAATAATCGGCACATCGCTGCGGTCGCGAATATGCCGACAAACCTGGAACCCATCGACAAATGGCATCATCACATCCAGGATAACACCATCGAAGGTACTGGCATCAAATGCATCTATCGCTTCCAACCCATCTTTGACCGTCACAATTTCGTAGCGTGGGTCGTCTAGCGTAGTCTGGATTAACCGGGTAATATCCGGGTCGTCGTCTGCCACCAGGATCCGCCGTGGTGTCACATCTTCCGGCTTGCTGCGGTTTGAAATGCGTCGAAAAAAGCGCATACGGTTTACACAGCTTCGTCAAGCCGCCGCCGATAGTCGGCCCGTTCGGTACGCGGCACGAGTACCGGATGGCCACGTTTATGAACAACTTCGGCATTGATGATACAACGCCCGATATGTTCCTGCGACGGCACCTCGTACATAACATCTAGCAACACTTCTTCGATGATGGTACGCAGCGCACGTGCGCCAGTGCGGGTGAGCAGGGCGCGTTCGACAATCGCTTCCAGAGCATCCTGGGTCACTTCCAGTTCCACCTGATCGAGCGAGAGCATCTTCTGATACTGCTTGATCAGGGCATTACGTGGTTCGGTCAGGATACGGAGGAGTGATTCTTTGTTGAGGTGTTCGAGGGTCGCAACAACGGGCAAGCGTCCGATAAATTCGGGGATGAAGCCATACCGCACCAGATCATCGGGCGAAGTATGGGCAAAGAGCGCTGCATCAGTCGCTTCTGCAACCGTCTCGTTCCCAGCAACGGCGGCAAAGCCAATGACACGCTTGCTCCCGATGCGCGTGCTGATAATGTCTTCCAGCCCATCGAAGGCCCCACCACAGATAAAGAGCACATTGGTGGTATCGAAGGGGATGTACTCTTGCTGCGGGTGCTTGCGTCCGGGCATCGGCGGGACGTGGGCCACGCCACCTTCAAGGATTTTCAGCAGGGCTTGCTGCACACCTTCGCCCGATACGTCGCGAGTAATCGAGGGGTTGTCCGTCTTCCGCGAGATTTTATCGATTTCATCAATATAAATAATGCCCGTCTGGGCGCGTTCAATATCACCATCGGCGGCCTGGATCAGCCGCAGCAGGATGTTTTCAACATCCTCGCCCACATAGCCCGCTTCGGTCAGTGCAGTTGCATCGGCAATCGCAAACGGCACATCAATGATGCGTGCGAGGGTCTGTGCAAGGAGGGTTTTTCCGCTGCCAGTCGGCCCGATCAGGAGGATATTACTCTTCCCCAGTTCAATATCATCAATCCGCGCATTGGCCCGCACCCGCTTGTAATGGTTGTACACGGCAACCGACAGCACCACTTTGGCGCGATCCTGACCGATGACATATTGATCGAGTTTTTCGCGGATACGGCGCGGCTTGGGCAGGCGCGGTGGGTTGGCAGGTTGGGCGCGACGGGGCATTGCCACCTGCTGCTCAATCTCCTCCGCAATAATGGCACTGCACAGGGCCACACACTCATCACAAATAAAGATCGTTCCTGGCCCCGCGATAAGGCGGCGCACCTCATCCTGGCCCCGGCCACAGAACGAACACATGTAGGAACCCCGGTTGGTATTGCGTGAGCGGGTCATCGTTAACCTCCTGTCTGGAGCGAGATTGCTACGTCGTAGAACCATGGCACCGGATGGAGGGGCATCTGGCCGGGTGTGCTACGGCGCATTGTTGCCTGTGCTCCACGTGTATCGTACCATAGCCTGTAAATGATCTCACCTCCGTGCATTTGCGCTGATCGCTGGGTGTGCTCCAGTTCACGACGATGGATATCATTCGGATAATGCGGCCAGGAAGACGGCGAACGCCCTCCTGCCGCACCAGTTTACTTAGACGGCGAGCTGTCCATTGCGACTTGCCACGAGGTCTTGCGGGTTCAGAACTTCGTCAACAATACCATACTCAACGGCCTGCTTCGGATCCATAAACAGGTCACGGTCGAAGTCCTTGCCGATGCGCTCAATCGTCTGGCCAGTATCGCGGGCCAGCAGTTCGCGGGTAATTTGCTGCATCCGCAGCAGTTCACGCGCCATAATTTCTACATCGGGCGCATACCCACGCGCACCACCACCCGCCGGATGCATATGAATGGTTGAGTGCGGCAGGCTATAGCGCTTGCCACGTTCGCCGCCCGCCAGGATGATAGTTGCCATGCTGCCTGCCATCCCCATGCAGTAGGTCGCAACGGCAGGGCGAATGGCCCGCATTGTATCGTACACTGCCAGACCAGCCGTGACCGAACCACCAGGGCTGTTGATATACATGTTGATATCACGCTCCGGGTCGTCGTGCTCCAGGAAGAGCAACTGCGCGACAATCAGGTTGGCAATCTGGTCATCGATAGGCGTGCCCAGCATGATAATGCGCTCCTTGAGCAGGCGCGAATAAATATCAAAGGCACGTTCGCCACGGTTCGAGCTTTCAACCACCATCGGGATGAGCGACTGGGGGCGCTCACTCTGCCACTGTATTTGATAGGGAGACGTCCACTCCATCAGGTTCACTCCGTTTCTATACTTTACTTTGCTACAAATATATCCGTTTGTGTTCAGTATACGCTATGTTCGCGGTTCTTGAACCTGTCCTTCTGTATAGGTTGTTTCAGATACTTCTGTGGTACCACTTGCAGCCTCGTCTGGCTCGTCGGCTGTCTCAGCCGTCGCAGTCGGCGGCTCGTCGGTTGCTTCATCGCTGGCCTGCTGTTCGGCAGCGAGTGCATCCAGATCGGGCGCTTCGCCGGTGGCAATCGCCGCCAGACGTGCGCGTAGTTTGCGGTCGAGCACCGAGTTGGCAATGCTATTCAGGAACTCGATAGACCGATCACGCTGCCCAAGGGCCTGGGTCATCATCTGCATTTCGCTCTCGTCTAGGTTCGCCAGGTAGTCGCGGGCCTCTTCCTGTACCTCCGCTTCCGATACATTTATGCGTTCCTGATCGATAATTTGCTGCAAGGCAAGGCGCGACTTGAGGCGCTGCTCGGCAGGCTCCCGCAAGTCATCAATCGCATCGTCACGAGTCTGGCTGCGGAACTGCAACATCTGGTCAAGCGTAATGCCATACTGCGCGAACTGGCGGGCCTGTTCTTCGAGCATTTCTTGTGCTGTCTCGCGGATCATTACATCCGGGATATCATAAGTGGTTGCAGACACAAGTTGCTCAACAAACTGCTCAGTCAGGTTGCGCTCGGCAACCGAACGTGCCCGCTCTTCCATCTGCGAACGGGTCTGGGCACGCAGGTCATCGAGTGTGCCGTCAAACTCTTCGAGGGTCGGCAGTTCGTCCCATTCGGGCAGCAGGCGCTCCTGAATACTGTTCACCTTCACTTTGAAGACAACTTGCTTCCCGCGCACTTTTTCGTTCTGGTGGTCGTCGGGCATCACCGCGCTGATCTCGCGCTCCTCGCCAATGGTAATACCAAGCAAGCCTTCGTACAGCTCGGTGACAAGGCGATTTGGTTCGAGCACCAATGTTTCACCCGGTTGCTCATCATCGTGGTCGTGGTCGTGGTCGTGATTGTGGTCGTG
>JAAUSQ010000070.1 GCA_012033195.1 Chloroflexaceae bacterium | reverse complement strand
GATCCGGCGGCGACGGCCACCGCGACGCTAGACCCATCGGTAACACCGAGCGCTACACCAACGCTTGACCCAGCAGCGACGGCCACACCAACGACCGATCCATCGGTGACGACAACTGCGACGGTAGATGCTGGGGCAACGGCAACCGCCACACCCGCATCAACCAGCACCCCAACTGCAACAAGCGGCCCGTCTGCTGATGAAAATGTAGTTTATCTGCCGTTTGTCGTGCGGCGCTAAGCCCGCAGGAGTGAAAGCCACTCCGCATTACAAAGGCCCGACGCTTTAAGCGTCGGGCCTGATCTTTCCTGATGTTCTTCAGAGCAATAGGTATCTACACTGCCTCGTTTGCGGCGTGGAGCAAGCTCAATACTGCCTCTTCTTCGCTGTGCAAGCCGTTGCGATCTTCGGTGTACTCCTCTTGCGCCACTGCATACAGATCGCTGAACGTCCCCGCTTGATAAGCATTGATCACCACCGGATGAATATAGCAGCGGCGGCAAATCGTCGGGGTGTTGCCGAGCGTGGCAGCAGTTTCTTTCACCGCATCGTTGATCTTTCGTTTCGCTTCTTTCTCATTTTTGGGTGGGTCGTACGATGCTAGAAGCTGTGCTGCAACGACCGTGCCCCCCCAGGTACGGAAGTCTTTCGCCGTAAAATCCTGGTTGGTGATCGCACGCAGATACGCATTCACATCTTCCGCGTTGATCGTCTGGCGATTGTCATTTTCATCAAGATACTGGAACAAGCGATAACCAGGTAAGTCCAGGCAACGCTTGATGATGTTGGCCAGCCGACGGTCACGCAGCGTGATAGTATGGAACTTCTTGCTCTTGCCCCGGAACGCAAACGATAGTTCGTTCCCCTCTACCTCGACGTGTCTGGTGTGAAGGGTAGTTGCCCCGTATGATTTATTGGTACGGGCATATTCATCGTTGCCCACCCGCATAAAGGTTGTTTCGAGCAGGCGCACTACCGCCGCCAGCACACGCTCACGAGGGAGACCGTGCCGTCGCAAGTCTTTATCAACGGCGGCGCGGATCGTTGGCAGGGCTGCGGCGAAGGCCTCCATTCGTGCAAATTTGGTGGCATCGCGCACTTCGAGCCAGCGCTTGTGATAGCGGTACTGCTTGCGTCCCCGTGAGTCACGGGCGGTTGCCTGAATATGCCCGTTTGCATCGGTGCAGATCCAGACATCGGTATAACCGGGCGGAACGCCAATCTCCGCGATTCGCTTCAGTACTGCTTTATCGGTGATGCGCTTTCCTTGCGGGTCGATATAGCGTACCTCATCACCGCTGCCTTCGCGCCGAATCCCCGGCTCATCATCCGATACATACCGTAGCTGTGCTAGCCGGACAGTTTCCTGCAAGTCGGTGTTCGTCTGTATTAAGTTCTGATGTAATCCGTTTGTATATTCCACATAAGGCTGCTTTGCAAGAAGTGTGCCAGATACATATGTGGACGGATACGCGCTAGGGGGCCACAGTGCCAGTTTATGCGACGGGTGGGGTGGGGCGGGCAACCGTTACAACGCGCCGCCCAATCAGGTTCAGGGCACGAAGCAGGCCATCCTGGAGGGTGGCGGCGGTTTCGATGGTGTGCAGATCGGCACCAATATGGATCAGCGTTTCTGCCAGGGCAGGGCGAATACCAACCAGCAGCGTGCGTGCGCCGAGCAAGTGGGTTGCTTCAAGCGCTTGCAGCAACAGTTCGGCTGCCGCTTCATCGACCGTGGGCACACCGGTAAAGTCGATCAGCACCACCCGCGAGCGATAGGTTGCGACCCCCCTGCAAGAGCGTCTCAATCAAGTCAGCCGAACGTCGCGCATCAACCGTGCCAATCAACGGCACCACAATAATCTGGTCGGCGATAGGAATGACCGGCAGCGATAACTTGCGCACCGTTTCGCTCAGGCGCTGCTGTTCTTGTATAGCCTGCTCAAGCGTGTGGGTACGCTCGTGCAGTTGCTGGTTCGATATATTCAGCTCGCCGAGGGCCTGCTGTTCGGCGATGATGCGGGCTTGCAAGCTATCTGCCATAGTGTTAAATGCACTGGCAAGCGCCCCCAGATCATCCTTGCGGCGTATCTGTACCCGCTGTTCGAGGTTGCCCTGCGTCAGGCGTTGTGCTCCGTTAAGCAGGTCGCCAATTGGGGTGGTCTGGCGGCGCAGCCAGAATCCCAGCACCCCGACCACGACCAGCGTGATCGCGAAGATAAGGAGCGCCTGGTTGCGGGCGCGGATTTCGCTGGCAATCACCGACGAGGCATCCAGCGCGATAACCAGCGCACCATCCTGTCGCCCCAACGGGTCGTAGATAGGAGCATAGCCGTAGAGCACACTATCTCCAGAAGGCAGGTTGAGCGGGGCTTCTTCAACCATTGTTGCCGAGATGTCGCCGTTGGTCAGCAGCGGGGTGATGATATCGACGGCCTGCCCTACGGTCGCAACCTGCTGCTCATCGGGCTGATAATCAACAACATAGACAACACGCTGATCGGCCTGCTGCCGCAGCGTGTAGATGCGGGTGATAGCGTCGCTTGTGCCTTGAATAGTGGCAAGATTTTCTTGAATAATGCGATAAAACGTGTTGTTGACGGATGAGTCTGATGGAGAGACAATGAGGCTATGAAAACTGCCATCAATCTGGGTAACGGCAAGGTTGAGAATATCACCAAGCTGATCGCGGATAACCTCACGCTGGGACCGTCGCAATTCCAGGTAGAGCGTTAGCGAGAGCATCGCGGAAACGACAACGACGATGACCGTATAGGCAAGGGTAAGTTTTGTACTGAGTTTCATCAGATCAACCTGGTACCGCCGTACTTGTCCGACTACTGGTTGCTCAGGCCAAGGCTGGCCCGATATGCTCCAAGCTGGACATCGCGGCCTACCTCGTCGGTAATGGTTTCCCACTCATCATAAATCTGCTGCATCGCTTCCTCGGTCGTCAGGGTGCCCGCCAGAAATTCGGCCATAACTGCGTCGAACACGTCGCTTTGATAACGCTGGTTCTGCGGAATACGCAGGTCGAGCACAATATTGGGGTTGCCCAGGCTAGCCCCGATAGCACCAAGATAGCGGCCCGCAGCGGCCTCGCTTAACCCGGCTGCGAGCCAGGCATCGCGGTTGGTAAATTGCGAGATACGATATGGATTGAAGCCGGTTGCCCCGATTGTTACATCGCCGTTCGCTTGGGCCGGCTGGCTCATATATGATAAGAACGCATACGCCGCTGCTTTCTTGCTTTCGTCGATCCCGCTGCTGATGCCGCCCGCCCATCCGCCCGATGCAGCAAAGGGCGCATAGTTGATTAAGTCAATGGCAAACGGGCACTGCGCGGTTGTGCATTCGACGAGCGTGCCGGTTGCGCGGTCGAGTACACGGCTGGAGCCGGGCAGGATCGTAACACCCAGGGTTTCGCTGATTTGCGAGATGCTCTGATCGGCAGCCAGCGTGCCAATATCGCCCCAATCAATTGTCAAGGCACAGCGGCCAGTAAGAAAGAGTGTGCGGATTTCGGGCAACCATACCGTGCGTTCTGCGGGGGGGCCATAAGCAGTTGTCTGCGCGAAAATATCGAGCGCTGCGGCCATTGCCTCATTATTGACCAGTGGCTCCATTGTTTCGGTATTAAAAAATGCGCCCTGCTGTGTGCCCTGGGTCTGGATGAACGCACTGGCGACCGACCACAGCATCAGATAAGCCTGCTCACCAGATTTCTTGGCAATGCACGACCCATAGTCGGGCGTGCCGTCGCCGTTCAAGTCCTGCTCATGGAAGTGTTCGGCAATGGTCAGGTAATCTTGCCAGGTAGCAGGCGGGTCGAAGCCCGCCGCCTCGAGCAGGTCGGTGCGATAGTACACCATTTGCAGGTCGCCATCAAGCGGGATGGTATACGTGCGCCCATCGTAGGCGGCGCTGAAGTCACGGAAAAAGGGGGCAATATCATTCCATTGTAAGGCGCTATCGGCGGCGATGCGGTCGGTCAGATCTTCAAGATAACCAGCACTGGCATAGTCTACCATCCAGAACGGTGGAAAGACCACAATATCATACTGATACGTTTCGCGCTCAATGTCGGTAGGCATGGCATCATACAACTCACCAAATGGGACGTTGACGATGTTGACTTCAATCCCCGTCTGTGCTGCAAAGTCGGGGGCATGGCGCTGAAGCGGCTCAACAATAGCTGGCCCTTCAAAGGTAACAAGTGTAATACTAGTATCCGCAAGTTCGGTGGGTGCAAGGGCCACTTGTTCGGAACCTGTGGCAGCCTGTTCGTCCGGAGGAGCCGGGTCTTCTGCGGGGGGCGCTGGACTACTGGTACAGCCTATGACCACCATCGAAACCACAACAAACCACACAACAATAGATACCCAGGACTTTTGCTGCATAGCGCATTCCTTTTTTACGAGGAAACTACAGATTTAGCTGGTTACGTGCTGCTTTTTGTACGCAAAGTGGATGCTACGATGGAAGATCAACACCGATTATTCTACCTATACTATAGCATAAAACAAAAAAAATAAATTGCAATGAGAAAGTGTTTAAGGTTTATGGAATATCAATTAAGAACATAGTTAGATAATGTTAAGAACGTACTTACTGGTATTCCAGTAGCACGTCGTCCGAAATTATAAGGGAATAGCTCAGGGGTGCCCGCTGCTGGCGGGCCTATCTATCACGGTAGGTCAGCCAGCCCTAAATCGATGAATGTACCAATCTGGCGCTGCGTGGCCTGCTGATAGACATGCAGCGCACAGACCATATCCTGTACTGCCAGCCCTGCACTGTCAAAGATCGTGACTTCCTCCGGCGAGGTGCGGCCCGGCTTGTCGCCATTAATAACCTCACCAATTTCGCCCGCCAGATCAGCGGCACTGACCACACCCGCCTTGCATGCAATACCAAACTTGCCATCATCTAGCGCCACGTCGCGGGCATCGCCATACACACGCGCCCCCCGGAATACATCCGGGTGGATTTCGTGCTTGATGCCCACCGCGTTGATATGGGTGCCCGGTTGCACCCATTCCGCAAACAGCACGGGTTGGCTGGCGTTAGTTGCGGTCACCAGAATATCGGCCTGCTGTACCACAGCTTCGGGTGTGGCCAGCGCATCAATGGGCAACCCCGTCAGCGGGTGCATCTGCGCGATATAGGCAGCGCGGCGCTCGGCATTGCGGCTGTAAAATACCACCCGCTCAATACCGGGTAACACCGCCTGGATCGCCTGCACCGTGAACCGGGCCAGCACGCCCGAACCAAGTACGCCCACCGTGCGCGAGTCGGGGCGGGCGCAGGAGCGTGTTGCCACACCTGCCCCGGCACCCGTGCGGAGAGCAGTAATATACACGGCATCGAAGATGGCCAGCGGAAAGCCGTTGTGTGGGTCAAACAGCACTATCAGCGAACCGAGGTTCATACCGGGTGGGTTGTTGGGGTAGCGAGCCAGGATCTTCATACCCATCGCATCCGTGCTATCAACAAAGCCCGCCAGCAACTTGAGCCAGCCACCGTGTTTGTTGACGCGCAGCCATGCGCTTGGCGCATTGAATGCCGTGCCGCGTGCGTGGTCGGCAAATGCAATCCGCTGCAACTCGATGCAATCAGTCATGGTTAGCAATGTTTTGACCTCTGCCATCGAGAGGATAAGCGTTTGACGCCCTGCAAACAGGTGCGCGGTCTGGTTGGTATCACTCATTGATTTATCCTGCTCGCTCGGTGGTGCCGATGATATACAGTCCGGTGTCAATCTCCGAGAGAATCTCGACCCCGTCGCTGGTCACCACTACATCCTCTTCTGAACCATACATAATGCCCTCATCTTCGAGGTACGCCTCAACCGACATCACCATACCCGGCTGTAACAGTTCGTCGCTGTCCATCCGCACAAAGGGCGGCTCGCTGCCGTTCAGCCCGATACCGTGGCAGAGATGCATAAACGGCTGCCCGGTGTAGCGGGCATACTGTTCGGGTGCAAGGCCAAGCTCTTGATACAGGCTAACCATATGCTCCATCACTCGGCGGAAGGAGACCCCCGGCTTGATGCCCTCGCTGATGCTGCGCTGCACAATCTCGCGGATCTTGCGGTGGTTTTCAAGCTGCCGAGTTGTCGGTGGGCCAACAATACCCATCCGGTTGAACTCGCCCCAGTAGCCCTGGTAAATCGCTCCTGAGTCAACAAAAAGGGTGTCACCTGGTTCGAGGGTGTGCTGTGTTGGGCCAAGCATACGCGAACGGTGGCCCATGCTGCGGGCTTTGGCTGCCGATACGACCAGTACCTGAGTGTGGGGCGGACGGTTGGCCCCCTCTTCGATCAGGTAAGCAGCGGTGCGTGTCATCACTTCGTGCTCGGTTGCGCCGGGGCGCAGGTCGGCAAACATCCGCGTCAGTGCACGCCCGTTGATCTCGTCGGCGTAGCGGATCAGCGCAATCTCGGCAGCAGATTTGATCTGGCGTAGTTGCCAGAACAGCCGCGAGGCATCTACAAAGGCGGCTTCGGGCAGCGCCTCTTCGATCTGCCGAAAGGCCTGGTAGGGCATCCATAATCGGCTGTCGGTGCCCAGTTCGGCCCCGATACGTCCGCTTGTCAGGCCCATTTGTCGCAATACCGTTACCAGCGCATTGCCGGAAAAGGGCGGGGCATAGGTATAAATGTTGCTCACCCACGACATACCCCGCGCATTCTCGGCGTTCACCCCATACACCAGCAGGGCCGCCTGTCCGTCGCTGGTGAGCACCATACAGTGTGGGCGCGAAAAGTTCGATTGATAATCGCGGGGCAGGTGCCCGCTCAGATAAAAGTAGTTCATTGCAGCGCTGAAATCGCCAGTGGCTATCAGCCCATCAAGCTGCTGTTCCCGCATCAGTGCGGTGGCCCGCTGCACCCGTTGCATCAGTTCATCCGTTGAAACAATCCGTACATCCATCGTCGCTACCTGCCCCATTTCAATTGTTATGCCTTATTCCTGTGCGGTGGTTGCGGCTTCAATCGCAACCGGGTTGACCATATCCCAGGGAGCCGGGTCTTCGAATTCGCCCGCATTGATGTAGAAGGTATTCATTGCTTCCCAGCCTTCCTGGGTGAGGAAGGGGGATTCAGGAAACATGCTAATGCCACTATAGAAGTCGTAGGTCTCGCTCAGTCGCTCTTCGGGAATATCCAGCATTTCCTGGGCCGTGCTCATCCAGGCATCTTTGTCGCTGGCAGCGGTGGCATACCCTGCGCTCAAGGCTTCGCCCATGTCTACCAATACCTCCGGGTTGGCGGCGGCATAGTCGGCAGTTGTAGCCCAGACGGTAGCAATCGCTTCGGGTGCTACGTCGTAGAAGCTTGCAATAATTTCGTAGGCTTTGCCACCCTCGCGCAGTGTCAGCACATCCGCAAACTCCAATGCTGTCACGTCAATGCGGTCGGCTTCCATCGCGGCGGCACGGTTGGGCGATTCGGGCAGGACAACCCATTCAATATCCTCATCGCTCACGGTGTCCGACTGTGCGACCAGCAGACGCGGCAGAATTTCGGTGCCCGAACCGGGGGCGTGGAAGGCGACACTCTTACCAGGCAGGTCTTCAACCGAGGTAATACCCGGTTGCCCGATTAGCACAAACTCGACGGCATCATTGGCGGGCATCAGTACCGTCAGGGGTACCCCCACCTGAAACGCCTTGATCGCGGCGGTTACATCCAGGTTGCCAACGTCGATATCACCACGCAACAGGCCCGCCACCACTGCGGAGTCTTCTGCAAGATACGAGACTTCCACATCGTAGCTTTCTTCTAGATTAGTAAGGCCCATCTGGTCGGCAATGTCCGCCGGGTCGAGGTCGGATGCATAGGCAACCCGGAGTGTGTTATCTGCGCTAGCTGGTTCCTCGGCGGCGGGTGCTTCGGCAGCTTCTTCTGGCGCTGCCGGGGCCGGGGCCGATGTGCAGGCTGCCAGCAACAGACCAGCGCACACCAGCAGCACAAAGGCACGTGAAGCCATTCCGTGTGTTCGTTTGGTCATCGTGTGTTCTCCTCCTGATACCAATTCCATACAACTGATAGAATCTCTATAGCGCTAGCTGCGGTTCGGGCGGCGGTGATACCATGGCGCAATCCAGTATTCCAACCGCTGCACCAGCCACCCCAGCAGAACACCCATCATCGCCACCACAATCACCACAACCATAATGCGGTCGGTCTGGAAACGTGAGGAATAATGCATTACCAACCCGCCCAGGCCTGTTGCGGCAAACAGCAATTCGGCGACAACCATACCCTTGATAGCGCGGCCTGCGCCAATTCGCAGGCCCGCCCCGACCAGCGGCAGCGTTGCCTGGATGACGACACGGGTCAGGATCTGGCGCTGGTTGGCTCCGAACACCCGCGCCATCTCGACCAATCGCTGGTCAATATCGCGCACGGCTGTGTAGGTGGTCAATAGAATTTCAAAGACGGCAAATAACATCACGGTGATGATGCGCGGCGTTGCACCAATACCGAACCAGACGATAAGCAGGGGCACCAGTGCCGCCACAGGCACCACATACAGCGCCGAGATAAACGGGTTCAAGATGGTGGCGAGGCTCGGATACCAGCCCATCAGAAAGCCGACTGTTACACCAAGCAGGATGGCGAGCGCATAGCCAATTGCCAGCCCATACAGGCTATCGACCAGTGCCCGCCCTAGGTCGCCCGACTGCACTATTTCGCCAAACGCTGCTACCAGGGCCGTTGGGGGGGCCAGAATGAACGAGCCAACCTGAAGCGCGACAATCTCCCACACTGTTAGCAGCAGCACACCTAGCCCGATCTGGGCCAGCCGAATCCCCAGCGAGCGCGGAATGGTGCTCCAGAATGGTTTGCGATTGGCAATAGTCGAGCGTTGCATAGCTGTGTCTCTCCTCCCGCTTACGGCTGCGGTGCGGACTGTTGGCCCGTGCTTTCGGGTTCCAGCACACTGAGCAGGTGTTGCTTCACTTCAATATAGGCACTATCGGTGAGCAGTTCGCTCTGGCGGCGGGGCCGTTCAAAGGGCAGCGTAATATCTTCGAGCAGGCTGCGGCCCCGTGTCATTACCAGCACCCGGTCGGCCAGGATCAGCGCTTCATCGATGCTGTGGGTCACAAAAATGACGGTCTTATGGTGGGCGGCGTTGGCAACAATCTGCATCAATTCCTGCTGCATCTGCGAGCGGGTGATAGCATCGAGCGCTCCAAATGGCTCATCCATCAGCAGAAGGCGCGGGTTAACCGCCAGCGCACGCGCAATGCCCACCCGCTGCTGCATCCCGCCCGATAGTTCTGCCGGGTAGTAGGTTTCCCAGCCCCGCAGCCCCACTAGTGCAATCGCTTCGAGCGCTCGCTCGCGACGCTGGGCGGTGGATATGCCGAGCAGTTCCATCCCAAACTCGACATTGGCGAGGCAGGTGCGCCACGGCAACAGCCGGAAATCCTGGAAGACCACTGCCCGATCTGGCCCCGGCCCGCTGACCGGAACGCCATCGATCAGAATGCGCCCCTCGGTCGGCATCGTTAGCCCCGCAATCAGGCGCAGCAGCGTTGTTTTGCCGCAGCCGCTTGCGCCCAGGATGGCGACAAACTCACCCGCCTGAATGTTCAGCGTAAGCTGCGCCAGTGCAGTGACCGTCTGGGTGCGGGTGCCGCCGATGGTTTTGGTGTACTGCTTGGTGACGTTCTGCACCTGCACCAGCGGGTTATGTCCGTTGTTGTGGATCTGCATAAGACCTTTTTCCATATTACATCAACTGCCGCAGGATGAAGAAAGCCAGGACTCGCGCTTCGGTTTCCAGGGCCGAAAGCGGTACATAGTCAATACCGGTGGGCCAATCGCCACCGCTTGCACCATACATGACGGTTGGCACACCCCGCGCACATGGCCCGCCTGCATCGAAGGTGCCCTGCCCATAAAATGTTTCGGCAGGCTGCCCACGTACCGCACGATTGGCGGCTTGCAACGCCTGCACCCCGGCGTGCTCTGGTTCTACCAGCGCGGGCAGCATCGCTACGCCCTGCGTTATCCTGACTTCGTAGGGGGCCATATCACCAATAACGGCCCGTATTTCATCGGTGGCTGTCTCAAGCGTGTCGCCCGGTATCAGCCGCCGATCAATCGTCAGGTAGGCATCCGACGGGAGCGTATGCGGTAGTACTGGCTCGTAGCGCACTTTGTAGACCACCGCCTGCCGCCCTCCAAGGATCGGGTGCTGATCAGGCCAGTTCAGCCGCTTCAGCCGATTGATAACCTCGTTTGCACCTTCAATCGCACTCAGGCCAAGCTGTGGACGGCTAGAATGGGTTGTTTTGCCGCGTACGTGGACGGATACATCCAGCCTGCCCCGGTTGCCCATCGAGAGGCGCAGACCGGTACGATTCTGCAAAATGCCAAAGGTCGGCTGCATATCCAGGCTATCCAGGATAGCATATGAGCAGGCGTGGCTGCTGCGCCCCTCGTTGTTAATCGCCCAGTAGAGCCGTCCACGTAGCGCAAGGCCAGCATCGTGTAGCAGCTTCAGCACCGCCAGCATCGTCGCCTGATGGCCTTTGTTCTGGCTGATACCCTGAGCAAAGATCGCTGGTTCATCGAGGCCATAGGCGCGGGCATTGGCAATGCGGGCCTGAAACGGGTTTTCCATCAGGTTGTGATGCTGGATCGGTGTGTAATTCTGGAGCAGCAGCACCTGCTCGGACTGGCCTGCCCCAAGCCGCACCACCAGATTGTTACGCGGTGCGTCGATCAGGTCGTACATGCCAAGCCGCATCAGTTCGGGCCGCACAACGTGCTGCACATACTGCACCAGCATTGGGTCGTCCGGTTCAACCAGCGTATCAAAGCTGGGCGTGACCGCCGTTGGTACCTGTGCAAGTTCCAGCGCTATCTCGGTGAGATAACGCCGATCAAGCCGTTCATCGATCAGGGCCAGCAGTGCCGCATCGGTCAGGGGGTGGGCGCTCATTGTGCTGCGCCTCCTGTGTGCGGTGCAATGCTGGCTGCCATCCGGCTCTGGAAGGCGGGCAATACATCGGCTATGCAGCGCTCCAGTTGCCCGATCTGGTCGGGCGATGTGAAGCGCAGCACAGGGGTTGTGCAGCCTGCTTCGATAAACTGCCCGATCTTTTCAATGACGGCAGCGGGCGAACCATACGCCAGCCAGCTATCGAGCTTTTCCTGGGTTACGCCACCTTTGCCATAATACCCTTCGAGGAAGGTAACCGACTCGCGCAGCGCCGTTGCGGTGTCGTCGTTGATGTTGACCATCAGGTGCAGCACCGACTCGCGCAGTGCCCCTTCGCGTCCATACTCGGTGGCATACTCCTGGATGCGCTGCCAGCGTTCGCCAAACACATGCGGCGGCGTGCCGTCGGTCTGCCAACCATCCGCGAGGCGGGCCACACGGCGCAAGGCCCGTTCTTCGACAGCAGCATCAACCGGACGCACTGGATTGACCGCAATCAGGATGGGCATGGGTTGCTGTACGGGCTGCGGCAGTACCTGTACGTCCTCAAACTGATAGAAGCGCCCGCGATAGCTGACAGTCTCGCCCTGCCAGAACTGCCGCAGCAGGGCAATGCCTTCTTCCATACGTGGAATGCGTTCGTTGGAGGGCACACCGAGCGCGTGCAGTTCGGCGGCAAAGCGGGGCCTTTGCTGGCACTGCCGCCCGCGCAGACCGTCAGAAGCGTGCGCCCGTTGGAGAGTATGTCGAGGCTGGCCCACTGAATGGCAAAAAGCAGCGGGTGTCGCAGTGGGAAGCTTGCCATACAGATCGTGCCAAGGCGCACACGGCGGGTGCAGGTTGCTAGGGCCGATAGGGTGACAATCGCTTCCAGACGCGGCTTGGAAAGCAGGTTATCGCCTACCCATACCGAATCGAACAGGCCTGACTCCTCGGCTTGCTGTGCAGCAGTCAGCAGGGCATCAACGGGTGTGCCGAACAAAACGGCCCGGTTGGGCAGGCTCAGCCCGAAGCGTAGCCCGTGTATGGTCTGGTGCATTGTGTGTGCTCCTCTCGCTATCGTTACGGGTTGCTGTGGCGCTTCCAGGGTGTCAGCCAGTATTCAATCAGCCGCACGCTCTCCGCCAGCAGCACCCCGATCAGGGCAATCAAAACGATAATGACAAACATCTTATCGAGCCGATATACACTTGCATAGGTGATAATCAGCCCACCCAGACCGGTAACGGCAAACAGTACTTCGGCGGTGATCATGCCCTGCACGGCGCGGCCTATGCCAATCCGCACCCCGGTAAAGATGACGGGCAGGGCATCAAAAAAGACAACTTTGCGAAAGATCTGAGTGGGCTTGCCGCCAAAAGTACGCGCCATTTCGATCAGGCGCTGGTCAACTTCGCGGATGGCCGTAGCGGTTGCAATGGTCATCTCAAAGACCGAAAACAACACAATGGTGATGATGCGTGGTGTCATACCGATGCCAAACCAGAGCACCAGCAGCGGCACCAGTGCGGCGATAGGGACAACATAAATGGCTGAGATGTAGGGGTTGATGGTTTCACCAAAGGCACTGAACCAGCCCATCAGTGTGCCGAGTACCAGCGCAATCAGCAGGGCGATTGCGAAGCCGACCGCCAACCCGTACAGGCTTTCTTGCAGGGCCGTGGGCAGGTCGCCCGACTCGATCATCTCGTTTACGGATGCGACCGATGCGGACGGTGGCGCAAGGAAGAATGCGCCGACATTGCGCCCGACAATCTCCCAGATGAGCAGCACCAGCACAACCAGTGCAATCTGGATCAGGCGTTCGCGGGTGAGGCGCGGCACCGGCCACGCCAGCGGGCGCGGGTCAGGTTGGCTCTGTTCAGTCGCCATAGGGCTATCCTATCCTGGCTCCAGGGGCAGGCTGTGCTCCTCAGTAGCCGCGTTGCTTGTCAATCACATTCCGCAGCGGTTGTCCGGTCAGGTAGCGCTGCAAGTTATCACAGAATAGTTCAGTCAGGCGTTCGTTTTCAGTATCAACCGTTGCCGCCGAGTGCGGGCTGATGAGCACGTTAGGCAGCGCCCACAGCGGGCTATCGGGTGCGAGTGGCTCGTGTGCCACCACATCGAGCGCGGCTCCGGCAATGCACTGCCGATGCAGAGCGTCGATCAGGGCCAGTTCATTGACCGTTTGCCCGCGCCCAATGTTGATAAAATAAGCCGACGGCTTCATCAGGGCAAACTCGGCCGGACCAAAACGGTGCACCGTCTGCGGTATCAGCGGCAGACACGCCACAACAAAATCGAGCAATGGCAGCACCTCGGCCAGTTGTGCGTCGTGCCAGAGATAATCGACACTGTATTGTGCAGGCAGATCATCAGTCGGCAGCGTGGCCTTCACACCGTGAACGGTCATTCCCAGGGTACGGGCCTGGTGTGCGAGGTGCCGCCCGATAGCTCCCAGGCCAACAATGCCCAGTGTTTTACCGTGTAATGTTGTCGAATGAAACCGTTCCCAGTGACGCTGTTGTTGGAGCCATTGGCTGTGCTTGGCCCGCTTCACCGCCATTAACATTACCATCAGGCAAAACTCGGTGAGAGGGATAGCGTGAATGCCAGCCGCATTGGTGACAATCAGGTCGGTATCACATAATCCATGCCGCCGCAGTAGTTCGCCAACGCCCGAACTTGTGCTCTGTACCCAGCGCAGGCGCGGCGCAACGGTGAGCAAGTCGTGCAGGTGGGTGCGTTCAAAGTCGAACATCACCTCGGCTCGCGCAAGCATACTGCGCATGGCTGCTTCCTGGGTCGGGGTGCGCTGTGGGACGATATCGTGATCGGCAGCGTAACGTGGTGTGCCAAGCAGTTCCGGCTCATACAACACGTCAAGGCGCAGACTGACCTGCTTGATACGTTCAACATATCTTGGCTCAAGTGGCGATGCTATCAGCACCGTCACGGATGACGCGTCCATACCTGCATGGCTCCTCGTGCTAGAAGCAGAGTGGCAGGGATCAGGAATCCCATCGTAACATAGATGTAGTGTATACAGTATACAGTCATAATAACAGGATTATTAAAATAAGGTAATACTTGAATTTATCCAATCCTGACACAGCTTTCCTTGTACATATTGTTCGATGAATTCAGGAGCAACGCACCAGAGTGCGACAGCCTGCGTTGATAAGAAACGATACAGTGTTTTATATGGGTTGTGCTATACTAAACAACAGTTTAACGTAAGAGACAATGTATGTCATCGTGTGTATGTAGATGTTCAGGTTTACTATGTCAACAACATCTCCTTCAGCACCATTCAAATCGCCGCCTTCGTTGCGCGAGAGTGTCTTCACCCATCTTAAAGGTCTGATTATTCACAACAAACTGCTGCCTCGCGCCATCATCCGGGTTGAGCGATTGGCAACTGAACTCGGCGTAAGTCGTACCCCCGTCCGCGAAGCGCTGCTACTGCTCGAAGGCGAGGGGTTGGTATCAAGCACACCGAACCATAGCTTTGTAGTAACAGAAATAAGCCCGCGTGATGTCGATGATGTGTATAAAGTCCGCGCATTGCTGGAGTCGCAGGCAGCCCACGCTGCGGCAGAGCTGGTGCCCGATGCTGATGTCGAACGCCTTGTAGCACAGATGGAACAGGTTTATAACGACTTGCACTGCGACGACTTTGCAACCTGTCTCACCTTCGACATCGACCTGCACACGACTATTCTGCGCTATTCGAATAATCCCGTGCTCACCCAGATGGCTATCTCACTCGCTGAGCGGTCGCTGCGTATCCGGCACCTCACCGATACAGCACCACACCTGTATGCCATTATCACCGATGAACACCGTGCTATCCTCGATGCATTGTGTATGCGTGATGCAGAGGCCGCCTACCAAGCAATGCACACCCACCTTTCAAATGGCCGCGTTCGCACCCGTGGACAACTGGAACAGGTGCAGGCGCTTGCCGCTCGCACGGCTGATGAGTAGGCAGGGGGTACGGCCTCGGCAACTCTTTTATGCATTGCCATCATGCTGTGTGCAATCGCCCCCTGCAAAAGTGTACAAAAAGTAAAGCACTTTGTTTGGAGTTTATACTGTATACAGTTTTTCAAAGATGTGCTATCATTCTTCACATAACCGTCAGTTACCATTTATTTTCAACTATTTTTATACTCTACAGGCGTTAACCTGACTCTACCTTGTCGACTCAACTGATGAAGTTGCTACAGGGGGCATCTTGCCTACCCATATCTTTAGTATACCTGGAAATCATTACGAGCGCAGTTCTCTGCACAGAGCAAGCCTATGCGTATTGCAACTGATATTGGCGGTACTTTTACCGACCTGATTGCTCTCGATACAGCCGGCAACCTCGCCGTAACCAAAACATCAACCACCCCTGCCAACTTTGCGCGGGGTGTGCTCGATGCCATTGGCAAGGCTCGCGTCATACCAGAGCAGACCAGTTTTTTGTCCACGGCTCAACGGTCATCATCAACACAATTACCGAGCGTAAAGGCGTTAAGACGGCGCTCATCACCACACAGGGCTTTCGGGATGTGCTGGAAATCGGGCGTGCCAATCGTCCCGACATCTACAATACGGCGTATCAAAACCAGTACCCTTTATTCCGCGTGCGCTGCGTTTCGAAGTGCGTGAGCGCATGACCTATAAGGGCGCGGTCTACAGGCCACTGGATGAAGGCGACATGGCCCGCGTTGCCGAGCAATGCCGCCGCGCCGGGGTTGAAGCTATCGCGGTCTGTTTTTTGCATGCCTATATGAACCCGGCCCACGAACTGCGCTGCGGCGACTTGCTGCGTGATCTGTTACCCGATATCCCCGTTACCCTCTCGCACCAGATTACCGCCGAGTGGCGCGAGTACGAACGTACCAGCACCGCAGCGCTCAATAGCTACGTGCTGCCGATTGTCCAGCGTTACCTGAACACGCTTGAACAGAACCTCGGTGCGATGGGTATGCCGTCGGTCTATCATATTATGCAATCGAATGGCGGCAGCGCCACCTTCGCCGCAGCCCGCACTGCCCCGATCCGCCTTGTTGAGTCGGGGCCAGTCGCCGGCGTGATTGGTACGGCGCTGATCGGGCAGATGCTGGGTGAGCCAAATCTGATCTCGCTGGACATCGGCGGCACCACGGCCAAGTGTTCGCTGATTGAGCGTGGCGAACTGAAGATTACCACCCAGTACAAGCTCGAACATACCCGCGAGTTTGCCGGGTATCCAGTGCTCGCCCCTACCGTCGATATTGTTGAAATCGGAGCAGGTGGCGGCTCAATTGCTTGGATTGACGCGGCAGGATCGTTGCGGATTGGCCCCGAAAGCGCTGGCGCTGATCCTGGCCCCGCCTGCTATGGCACAGGCACCCGCCCCACCGTCACCGATGCCAAACTGGTTGCAGGTGTGATCAACCCCGACTATTTTCTGGGTGGAGAAATCAGCGTGAATCTGGAGCGTGCCCGCACTGCGCTCGAACCGATTGCCAGCCATTTTGCTATCAGCATTGAGCAGGCAGCGATGGGGGTGATCCGCTTGGCAGATGCCGCCATGATCAATGCGCTGAAGCTGGTATCGGTGCGGTCTGGTTACGACCCGCGTGACTTTTCGCTGGTAGCCTTCGGCGGTGGCGGCTCGATGCATGCCGCTGCACTAGGCCGCGACCTGCACGTCAAGCAGATTATCATTCCGCGCTACCCTGGCCTGTTTTCGGCGTGGGGCATGCTGATGGCCGATCTGCGGCAGGACTTTCTGCGTACCCAGATCATCCGCACCGATCAGGCCGACCCGTCGGGATTGTCAGCGCTGTTTGAAGAGATGGAAGCGCAGGCCGTTGCCTATATGCAAGCCGAGCATCTCGACCCGGCGGCGGTGGTGTTGCAGCGCTACGCCGATATCCGCTACATCGGGCAGGAGCATACGGTCAAAGTGGCGATTCCGGCTGGCCCGCTGGATGCCGCCGCACTCGCCGATGTCAACGAGCGCTTTCACGCGGCCCACGAACGAAGCTACACCTTCCGGCTCGATACCACACCAGAGATTGTAAACTTCCACCTGATCGCGCTGGGGCACGTTGACAAGCCGCAGTTGCAGCGTATTTCTGCCGAGGGGCGCAGCATTGAGCAGGCCCACAAGGGGCGGCGCTCGGTCAACTTCGATGAGCTTGGCTACTACGAGAGTGATATTTACGAGCGCGACCTGCTGCCCCCCGGCGCAACGCTGCGCGGCCCGCTGGTGGTGGAAGAGCCTTCCGCAACAACACTGGTCTTTCCCGATCAGCAGCTTACCGTCGATCAGTATGGCTTGCTGTATATTCGTCCCGCAGCACCGGACACGCACGCAGAAACGAGGTTGTGATGAGCTTCAACCCGCAAACAGATATTGACCCATTTACCCTTGAGATTCTCAAAGAGGGGCTGATTGCCATCGGTGAAGAAATGTTTGTCGCCACGCAGCGCACCAGCATGAGCACCATTATCTATGAGGTGCTTGATTATGCTGTTGGCCTGACCGACGCAACCGGACGGCTGATTACACAGGGCGCAGGCGTGACGCTGTTCCTGGGTACGCTCACTTTTGCGGTGCAAGAAACTGTTCGCAAGTTTGGCGACGACCTGCACCCCGGCGATATCATCATTACCAACGACCCGTACACTGGCGGCGGCACCCAC
>JAAUSQ010000069.1 GCA_012033195.1 Chloroflexaceae bacterium | reverse complement strand
CATCACTGAGGTCGATTATCTGGCGATGATCAGCCGCAAGACCGCCGCCCTGATTGCGGCATCTACCGGGCTGGGGGCTATCATCGGCGGGGCCAGCCTCGAACAGGCCCAGGCGCTGTTTGCGTTCGGGCAGAGCCTGGGGGGTTGCCTTCCAGGTGCAGGATGATATCCTGGGTATCTGGGGCGACCCCTCCATAACGGGCAAGCCCTACGCCGCCGACCTGTACCGCCGCAAGCTGAGCCTGCCGGTGGTGCATGCCCTGCGCCACGCCGATGACCGCGACGAACTGGCCCGTCTGTATCAGCAGCAACCTACCGCCACCGAGGTCCAGGTGATGCTGACCATTCTGGATCAGGCCGGCTCACGCGGCTACACTGCAGGGGTGACAGCTCATTATCACGATGAGGCGCTTGAGGCGCTCAACAGCGTAATACCGGGCAACAACGACGAGGCGCGTGCGGCACTGGCCCGCCTGCACAACATTACCGCCCGGCTCCGTGATCGGCAGTATTAGCAGCGGGGCACGCGGCGCAAGCTTTGCCCAAAGTACACACAACTATGCATATTGCACTCCTCACGGCTGAATATCCGCCGCGCCCCGGTGGGGTTGGCGACTATACCCGACGGCTTGCGCAGGCGCTGCGGCAGCCAGGGTCTACCGTTTCGGTCATCACCGGGCAGGACATTGTCCCACCGGTTGATATCGGCATTGCTGTGTATCCACTGGTGCGCGGGTGGGACTGGCGAAGCTGGCAGGATGTGATTGCCCTGCTCGACCAGCTACGCCCCGCTGTGCTGCATATTCAGTACCAGACGGGTGCCTATGGGATGCATCCCGCAATCAACCTGCTGCCGTGGCGCTTGCGGGCACTGGGGCAGCACGGTATCCGGGTGGTGGTAACCTTCCACGATGTACTTGAGCCGTACCTCTTCCCGAAGGCGCACCGGGTGGGGGCGCGGCAACGGGTGACGCGGCAACTGGCGGCTGACAGTGATGCAGTGATTGCAACCAACCCCGGCGATGCCGCAGTCCTGGCACAGATGGTGCCCCACCAGCAGGTGCATACCATCCCCATTGGCTCAAATATTCCAATGCAGCCCCCATCGGGCTATCAGCGCGACCTGTGGCGCATGCGGCTCGGTGTGGCACCGGGCGAGTCGCTCGTAGCCTATTTTGGCATGCTCTCGCCTGCCAAGGGCTTTGATATGCTGCTTGAAATTGTGCCGCTGCTGCCGGGGGTGCGGTTGCTGCTGATCGGTGGCGCGGCGGCGGCCCCCCACGACCAGCCGTATGCCGAGCAGGTACGGGCGCGGATTGAAGAACTGGCGCTGAATGGTGTCTCGATCATCCAGACCGGGCATGTTGCACCCGGCGAGGTATCGGCGCATCTGCTGGCTGCCGATGTGGTGGTGCTGCCGTTCCGCGAGGGCGTGTCGTTTCGGAGCGGTAGCCTGCTGGCTGCCCTGGAGCATGGTTGTGCAGTCGTGACAACGGCCTCGCCCACTGCGCCTGCTGCCGCGCCCGCTTTTCCAACATTGCAGGATGGCGAACACGCCCTGCTGGTGCCACCTGACGATATACACGCACTCGCGGCAGCACTGCGCCGCTGCCTGACCGATCACGGGTTGCGGGCTAGCCTTGGCTATGCAGCGCGGCACCTTGCGCCCTATTTTGGCTGGTCTGCGATTGCCGCACGGCACCACGCCATCTATGCGCGTCAGCACGGCTTATGCAGCACGCCGGGTGTGGTACCATACGTATAGGTATCGTTTACTTTTTGAGCATAATAATTGCGTACTATCGCTCAAAGGTTTATAATGGATAAAAATGCAGTGTACCAGATGATATCGAAACGATACGCTGTGTAAAGGCTCCTTGCAACCACGTTTATATCAAAGGTATAAGTGTCGCGCTTGTTTACGCAGACGAGCCTGCGCGCTATCCAGATACAAGCCTGGTAACGGTGAAACACGTGGCTGAAGAGAAAACTCACAACCTGACGCTAGCGGCGACGGATAGCGCACACGAGCCGGACAAACGCATTAATGCGTTGTTGCGGCTTACATCTGCGATTGAAACAGCAATTAGCCTGGATGAGCTACTGCTGCTCGCCCTGAGCGAACTCGCGACCCTGATCGACGTGCCCTACAGTGTTATTGCGCTTGTTGAAGACGATGAGCAGCATATCTCGCTGGTTAACACTTTTCCGCCACGGGTCGCCCCACCGCCCCACATTGCGCTGAAAGATGCACCCTATCTGCAACAGGTGATCCAGTCGCACCAGCCGGTGCAGATTTACGACCTTGAGCATGCCGCTGTGCATCCCGAAATGGGACGCTTGATTACCGATGAAAAGCTGAAATCACTCTTGATGATACCGCTGATAACGCAGGATCGGGTGATTGGCATTCTGGGCCTGGGGGTGCTGAACGCGCCGCGCCACTTCGCCAACGACGAAATCGCCACTATCCGCGTTCTGGCCGGCCCACTGGCGGCGGCAATTTCGGCTTTTATTACCACTGAATCAGCACAGCGGCGCAGTGCCGAGCTTGCAACCCTCAACGATATTTCGGCGGCGGTCACTTCATCGCTCGATACGCGCGAGGTCTATTTGCAGGTGGTACGGCAACTGAACGAGTATTTCCAGGTGGATGCTGGTTCGCTGCTGATGCGCGATGAAAACGGCGATCTGCATTTTGTGATGACGCTGGAAGCAGGTGAAGAAAAACTGGCTGGTATTCATGTTCCACGGGGGCAGGGTGTGGTTGGGCACGTTGCCGAAACGCAACAGTATGAGATTGTACCCGATGCCGAGCGCGACCCGCGTTTTTATCGTCAGGTCAGCGACGCGGTGGGCTATCAGGTCAAGTCTATTCTGTGTGTGCCGATGATTGTGAAGGGGCGCACGATTGGTGTAATCGAACTGCTGAACAAAAAGAATGGCCCCTTCATCCCCGAAGATGCCGAACGCCTCTCGCGTATGGCGGCAACCGTTGGTGTGGCGATTGAGAACGCCCGCCTCTTCCAGCAAGTCACAACGGGCCGCGACCGCTTCGAGGCCATTCTCAACTCTACTAACGACGGCATTTTGATGGCGGATATGTATGGGACGGTGGTGACTGCCAACCCGACAGCGGCGCGGGTGCTGGGGGTGCGCGACAAAGACGAACTGATTGGCAAGTCGGTTGATGCGCTGCTTGAGCTACTCCGCGCCCAGGCCCGCGAAACCAACGCCCCCGCCTGGATTGGCGAGAGTGCCGCCAACGGGATGTTAGATGTGGTAGAGTTTGAACTGGCGAACACACAACAACCGTACTGGCGACACTTTGCGCTACCGGTCTACGACGAATACCACGGCGAAATCGGCAGAATGCTGCTGTTCCAGGATATCTCGATTGAGCGCGAACTAGCGCAGTTGCGCGACGACTACACCGGTATGCTCGTCCACGACCTGCGCGCCCCGCTCACCGCCATTATGAACGGCATTATGATGGTGCAGCGTGGCCTGGGTGGGCCGGTATCGCAGCAGCAGCGCGACTTGCTGGGCATTGCGTATACCAGTAGCCAGACGATGCTGGAAATGGTCAACACACTGCTTGATATCTCGAAGATGGAGCAGGGACGGCTGCAACTTGATATCTCACCGATTTCGCCGTATGGCCTGCTCGATGAGGTACTGACACGGCTTCAGGCATCGGCCCACGATAACGGGATTGAACTGGTCTTGCGGTTGCCTGCCGCCCTGCCGCCGCTCGAAGCCGACCGCGACAAGCTGAACCGGATCTTGCAAAATCTGGTTGATAACGCGATCAAGTTTTCGCCCACCGGCAGCACTATTATGCTGAGCGCGGGGCATCTACGGGCCACTCATCAGCAGATTACATGGCTTGAACATCCCGGCGCAGAAGGCGAAGGGCCACAAACGCTGCCCGCCCTTTCCGACGATGACTGGATGGTCTTCTGGGTTACTGACCACGGCTCTGGTATTCCCAAGCAATACCACGAGCGTATCTTTGAGAAGTTCGGGCAGGTGCGCGGCAGGAAGACACGCGGCACGGGGCTGGGTCTGACATTCTGCAAGCTCGCCGTGGAGTCGCACGGTGGGAGCATTTGGGTTGAGAGCGAAGAGGGTCAGGGGAGCACCTTTGCGTTTGCCCTGCCGCTCAACCGCACCTTTGATATCGGGTAGGCCCCTTCACTCGCCCGGCTCCCTCATTGGCGCTTGCTGCTCTGCGCTCTGCGCTGCCAGCGGGCGCTGCCCATTGAGCATTCCACACACATTGCCCACCCCACGCCGAATCACCTGCATCGACATCGTGGCAACCAGCATGGGAAAGAGCGGTATCGGCAGGGTGCCCTGCTGCACCGCCTGATGCAGTGCGCCCGATAACCGCCGCGCTATCGTAAAAACATCCCGTGTATCTGTGCGAAGCACCGGACAAATCACCACCAGCACATCTTGCCGTTCGAGCAGTGCCGCCGCATAACGCGCGTGCGCGGCTTCCCATTCGCGATCCAGTTGTTCGCGTTCAGCCGCACCAAGCCGCGTCTGTTGCTGCAAGCGCTCGCGGGTCTCCGTCCAGTGCGGTTCGTCGGGTTCCAGGGCAATCAACTCATCTATCATTTGCTGGTACCGGTACACCTCCTGTTGCTGGTTCTGGGCATTGATGCGCCCCAACCAACGCGCCGTCAGCAGCAGGATCGGCGGCAGGACAATTGCCAGAATGAGTCCATACCCCTGATCAATGACAATGCTTGCCAGTGGCAAAAAGACCAGGACGGCAAGAAACCCGATCCCGACTAGGACAATCGGGCCAAGACAGGCAAACTGGGCAAAGCCCCGCTGTCGTGCTGCCACCGATGGCGCAGCTTCGCGCATGTGCAGTGGGCGCAGGGTGTGTTCAACTTCGGCCTGAAATGCAACAATATCCCGATCTAGCGGGGCCATGCCAGTTGCTTTCTGTTGACTATGCACCGGTTACCCAGGCCTCCAGGAAGGACTGCCGGAACACCGGATCAAACTCGACAAACCGATACCGCGCCACCTGTGCCTGTGCATACGGATCGTTCGCAAAAAAGGTCTGGATCGCCTCCAGCGAATCGGCACGTGCAATGACAACTGCGCCGGTCGGTGGGTTCTGGGGGCCAGAGCAGAGCAGCACCCCCTGCTCGTACCCCCCCTGCAAAAACGTGCGATGCGCGGGACGAACTGCGCCAACCTGTTCGGGCGTGCCGGTATAGGTCAATTCAACCAGAAAATGTTTCATAATATCCTCACCTCTTTTCTATTGACAGAGCTATAAAGCACCTGTTATGCTCTTCCATAGCATCGTATGCTTGGCCCCCTCTGGGCCGCTCAGTATAGAGGACAAGTGTGCTACCAATAAAACATCAACGCCAGCATCCTCGAATGTTCCAGCGCTTGCTGCTCGAGTTGACCGAATCGACGCTGGTTGCTGCTATTCTGTTTATGATCATGTCGGCGCTGCTGGGGCGCTTCGAGATCCATCAGTCGAGTATGGAGCCGACCTTTTTTGAAGGCCAGCGCGTGATTGTCAGCCAGGTTGGGGGCCGCCTGCCCGTCCAGTTGGCACGCAGTGTCCACGCGGCCAATGCCACCGAAACAACGCTGCTTGGCCTGGAGCGGGGGCAGATTGTGGTCTTTGAGCAAACCCCCAACGAGCCGCCGCTGATCAAGCGCCTGATCGGGTTGCCCGATGAGACGGTCGAAATTCGCGAGAGTATTGTGTACATCAATGGGGTGCCGCTTGATGAGTCGTATCTGCATGGGGTGCTCACCACCTGCCGCACCTACTGCGGGCCGCTCACACTGGGGCCAGACGAGTACTATTTTATGGGCGATAATCGCACCGTCAGCCGCGACTCGCGAGACTTCGGGCCGATCCCCGCCAATCAGATCGTGGGGCACGTCGTTGCACGGTTCTGGCCGCTCGATCAGGTCGCCGCGTTCCCCTAACTTAACCACTCACCGCCTCCTTCTCCACTAACCAGACCGTCTCGTATGGTGCGAGATAGATGCGCCCGCCGCCAATATGCCAGAGCGGTTGCGGCGGTAGTCCGGTGCGTTCCAGCACATTGACAACTGGCCCCATCAGACCGGCATGGCTCATCAGGCCAGCATCAACCGTCTGGGTGGTTTCGTGGAAATTCGCCAATACCAGCAGATTGCCGCCGTGATGCGCCCGATAGAATGCAAACACATGCGGGTTATCTGTCCACATTGGGTGTGTGGCGGCGGCCCGTGCAGCGCCGCTGTGTGCTTGCGGGCGACAATAAGCTGGCGCAACCCGGTGTAGAGTTGCCCCGCCACGCTGGAAAGGTTGCGGCGCTGGTGGGCCTGTTCCCAATTCATCGCCGGACGGTGCATCCAGCGGTTGTCGCGGGCCTTCCACGCATTATCCCTATAGCTGTGGTCGTTGAGCAAGCCCACTTCATCGCCCATATAGAGCAGCGGAATGCCACCAAATGCCATAATAATGCTGTGCAGCAGCAGCAAGCGCCGCACTGCCAACCCGATCTGCAAGAAGTCGCCGGCCACCGTCGCCCGCTCCATGCCAGCCAGCGAAGCCGCTGTGCCACTGATCCGGGCATCCAGTGTGAGCGGGTTGAACTGGAACAACGCCCCCGCCGCAAACGAGCCAGCAAACTTGCCGCTGTAGAAGTCGTTGAGGAACTGGCGATGCAGGAAGCCGTTCAACCCCACTGCCCCCGCGTTCTGATCGGTCACGGCCCAGCCAATATCATCGTGGTTGCGTACATACGTTAGCCAGGTTGCGCCGGGTGGGGTGGGCGGCATGTTGTGCAGGGCGTGCGTCATCAGGCGCACATCGCGGCTTGCCAGCGTGCTCCAGAGCAGCACCATAAGCTGGTTGTGGTAGGCCAGTTCGCACGCTTTGCCGGTGGCCTTGCCAATGCCCAGGTAGGGCACCAGTTGCTCTGGCGGCACAATGGCCTCGGCCTTGAAGATGATCCCTGGCGCAACGATCCGCATTGCGGCGCGGAAGGCTTGCACCAGCAGGTGCGTTTCGGGCTGATTCTCGCAGTCGGTGCCCATCTCTTTCCAAATAAAGGGGATGGCATCCAGGCGCAGCACATCTGCCCCCTGATTGCCGAGAAAACACATAATATCAAGCATCTCGCGGAATACTGCCGGGTTGCGGTAGTTCAAGTCCCACTGAAAGCGGTTAAACGTTGTCCAGACCCAGCGCCCGCTGCCTGCCATCGCTTCGAACCATGTAAAGTTGCCAGGGGCAAAGTCGGGGAACACCTCGCGCAGCGTGGTTTCGTACTGGGCGGGCAGGGTGCGGTCGGCAAACGTAAAGTAATACTCCATATACTGCTGTTCGCCTGCCATCGCACGCTGTGCCCATTCGTGCTCGCTCGCCGTATGGTTAATCACCAGATCAATACACAGACTGATGCCCCGCTCGTGCAGTTGGGTTGCCAGGTCTGCCAGGTCGCGCATTGTGCCGAGCGATGGGGCAACCGTGTGATAGCTCATCACGGCATAGCCGCCATCGCTGATACCGGGGCGTGGTTCGAGCAGTGGCATCAGGTGCAGATACGTAACACCAAGCTCCTGCAAGTAGTCGAGGTGGTCGGTAATATCGGGCAGGGTGCCCGCGAACAGGTCGGTATAACAGACATAGCCGAGCATCTGCTGATGCTGGAACCAGTCGGGCGTCATCTGCCGTTCCAGGTCAATCAGCCGCAACGCTTCGGGGCGGGCCAGGTATGCATCCAGTAACACATCACCAATCGCATCGAGATGCTGTTGAACATCGGGGCCTGAGCCATAGACCTGCATAAAGGGGCGGTAGAAGTCGGCAAAAGAACGTCCGACCCGCAGCACAAACAGGTCGGCATCACGGCGCGTACACGCCTCGTGCAGGCGTGGTTCCAGGCGCTTGATAAAGCGTTCGTAGGCCCGGAACATCGCATCGGGCATGCTACGTACAGTATGCATCATAGCGACGGCTACCTCATTGTACACTCTATCGGAGCCGGGCGGGGTGGTTGTCGGAGGACGCGGCCCGGTTCGTTATCAGCAGGCTTTCCTGCTCTGCATCGAACGGAATAAGTTTACCATAGATATGGCGAGGTGATGGCACAGCGTGAGCAGGAGCAGTTGCGCTGCGCGGGACACGGGGAAGCGCAAAGCGCAAAACGAGGAGGCGCGGGGCACGAGCGCACAGCCCCACAAGGGCTTGGTGTATCAGCCTGGTGCTTCAGCGCCGGGCACCCCGCGCAGGCGGGCGGTGTAGAAGGGAGCCGGGGAACTTCAGTCCCCGGCTACGCTACGCTTCTTACGGTAATACGACCTGTCGTGCTGCCTCTTCGGCTATCGACATCGCCAGCGGGTCGGAGACATTCAGCACATAAATTGCAATCAGGCCGATGATGCCCGTCAGCAGGACATAGTAGGTCGTAGGGATGATTGTCTTGCGGAGGGTTGCGCCTTCCTGCCCTAGCAAGCCCACCGTTGCCGAGGCTGCTACCACATTGTGGATGGCAATCATATTGCCTGCCGCCGCGCCAACCGCCTGCAACGCTACAATCACCACACCCGAAATCAGCAGTTGCTCGGCAACGCCATACTGGAACAGGCTGAACATAAGATTGCTAACGGTGTTGCTACCAGCAATGAAGGCACCCAGCGCCCCGATGGACGGCGCAAACAGCGGCCATACCATCCCAACATTACTGGCGACCCATTCCGCCATAGCTACAGGCATACTGGCGATACCAAGCGCATTGGTGCCAGAGTTGATGTACACCCGCACCATCGGAACGGTAAAGATCAGCACAAAGCCCGCGCCCAGCAAAACCCTGCTCGACTCGCTGAAGGCTGCGCCCAGTTCGCGCGGGCGCATTCGGTGGATGAAGAAGGTCGCCAGCACCACCACCACAAAGATGGTACCGGGCAGGTAAAATGGCTGACTCGCTGCGGTGATGCCGGTACCAAAAATATCGGCCCATTGAAGCGTCACCTGTCGGAGGAATGCGCCCACCCCAAGCTGTGGAATGCGGGTGATAACCAGCAGCACCGCAACCAGTACGTAGGGCACCCACGCCAACCAGATTGATATTGGCGCTTTATTGGCAATCTGATCGAGCTTGATTTCAAGCTGCCCAATCCATTCTGGCTGCCACTCGCTCGGCGGCGCAAAGTCCCAGGTATCCTTCGGCACCAGGAAGCCCCGGCTCGCCGCAAACGTCACCAACGCCAACCCGACCAGCCCACCCAGCAGCGAGGGAAACTCTGGCCCCAGAAACACGCCCGTCAGGGTGTAGGGGATAGTGAAAGCCACCCCACCGAAGATGGCAAACGGTGTGATCGATAGGCCCTCTGTCCACGATTTATTTTGGCCAAAGAAGCGGGTCATCATCATCACCATCAGCAGCGGGATCAGCGTTCCCACCAGTCCGTGTGTGATGGCAGAAAACGAGGTGATCATCTGAAGGTACTGCTCAAAGGTCATGCCGACGGCGGCAAGTTGCTCGTTGAACTCGGCAGATTGCAGCCCGTTGGTAACGCCGATAATGATCGGGGTGCCCACTGCACCAAACGTAACGGGCGTGCTCTGGATCATCATGCCGATCATCACGGCAGCCATGGCCGGGAATCCCAGCGCCACCATAAGCGGGGCAGCGACGGCAGCCGGCGTGCCAAAGCCCGACGCACCCTCGATAAATGCCCCGAACAGCCACGCAATAATGACCACCTGTACGCGGCGGTCATTGCTGATACGGGTAAAACCATTACGAATAGATTGGACACCACCAGAATGCTTGAGTGTGTTCAGCAGCAGGATAGCCCCGAAAATAATAAACAGGACATCGAATGTGATGAACATACCTTGAATAGACGCGGCGGCTACGGTGAGCAGGGGTACCTGCCACGCCCACAACGCCACCACCACTGCCACCACATATACCAGTGGCATGGCCCACTTTGCGGGCCAACGGAACCCAACCAGTAGCACTGCTGCAACAAGAATGGGGGTAACAGCTAGCAGTGCCTGTAAAGTGAGACTCATCATTGTTCTCCTCTGTGCTTGCTTCTCCGCAATTAACGATGTTACTTTAAAGGCTTCACCGTCACTCTAACATCGACGTTAGAAAGCTGTGTTAAGATTTAGTAAAGTATTATTTCTTTAGAAAAAAAAGTCGGTATAAAAAATCATTTTTCCCCCCTTTTCCATTGGCTTGAGAAAGCTATGGCAGAAACCGTGCCAACTATTCTTTTACCAGTATTGCTGACTCGTCTGGTCGAGTTGCTGCTGCGCTACGACGAAGCAGGCTTCCGGCGGCTGTTTGTGGCCCACCCCGGCACGCCCGCCGAAGATGCCACCCTGCGCCCCGTGCGCGATCTGGCGGCGCTGCTCTATTTGCGCGACGAACTCTTCGAGCATATTCTGCCGCGCATTGTGCGCCGCCTCAGCTTTAGTATCCCCAATCAGATACACATCGAAGAGCCGCCCACCACTGGCGATATCAACTGGGAGCGCACGCTGGCCGCCACCTGGGAGGAGCGCCCCGGCGAGACACCGTTGCATCTGCATACGCGCGCGCGGCGCAACTTTGCCACGCCTGCCAACATGCTCACCGTGGCAACGCTGCTGGAGGTGCAAGCCACCGCCCATCGCCTGCTGCAAAGCGAACTGCTAGCGACGGGGAACGCTGCCTTGCGGCATCCACTGGCAGCGCTGGCCGAACGCTGCGAGCGGGCTTTGCAGTTTCCGCAGTTTGCCGCATTACGCCCCTTGCTCAGAAGCTGCAAGATGGGCAGGTGGCGGAACTGGCGGCGCAGGTAGCACAGCAAGCCCACAGCAACAGCCCCTACCGCGACCTGCTCGACTGGCGGCAGCGCTTCGACCGCTTGCACCTGCTGCGCCGCGATGGTGTGGCTGGTCTGGCGCTGCGTGCCGACCCGCCGCATATCGATGCGCTGTATCAGATCTGGCTGTGTTACGAACTGGCCGACCTGCTACGGGCACGTGGTCTGCTGGACAACCTCGACACCAACCCCGCCGCGCTAACGGTGCGGTTCCGCTGGCCTGCCGAACAGCCCTGTACCTACGAGCTACGCTACCGTCAGCCGGTGCTGGAGCCGCTTGATGTACTGGACACCCCGCATGGTCTGGTGTTTGCCGAACACCTGCCCGACCTGCGCCTGCCGCTGGTACTACACCGTATCCGCCCAGCGCCCGAAGCGGTGCTGCACAATGGCATCCGCTACTGGCGCGAACCGGGCCTGCTGCTGGTGGCAAGTGCCGCCGTGCCTGCACTCGCGCCCGTGCTGGCAGACCTGGCCCTGCTGGAAGGGTGGCAGGCATTGGTACTTGGTGCGGCCCGCCAGATGCCGCACTGCCATTGCCTGCGTATCACCTGCCGCCTGCCGTGGGCCACGCTATCACACCGACCCACACCGACCTTGCCGCCCTGCTGGATGTAGCCCACACCCGCCTGTGTGCGCCGCGTGTGCCACGCTGCCACGGTATTTTTCTTGATACACTGAGCAGCGCCGAGCAGCAGCAGATTGCCGACCGCACCGGCACCCCGCTGCACGGCAACCCCGCCGATCTGCTGGTGTGTCCCAAGCCGCATATCAGCCCATCACGGGTTGATCTGGTCAGCCGGATGCAGCACTGCTGCCAGGATGGGCGGCTGTGTCATATTATCCACCGCAGCGACAGCCGCAAGCCCCTGCGCCCGCCGCGCACTGCCGAGGAGTTGCTCAACGAGCTGCAGCACCTCTTCAGCGAAACACCCGCCGCCGAGCCAGACGAGCAGGCGATCCTGACGCTGGCTGCCCACATCGAGCAGATGACACGCCGTTTTGCGGCGGCAGTCGGTACATTGGAGCGTATCAGCATCTACTATCATCGGTTGCGCGACCTAGGCATGAGCCGCACCTTCGACCGACTGGCCGACGACGAGCGCGAGTCGCTGGCGCTGGCGGTCTTCCTGGTAGAGCAACTCGACAGCGTGCAGGCCAGCGATTATTCGGCTCCGGTTATTCATATTGCCAGCGTGCTCGAACGCGAACTACAGCGGCGTATCGTGCGCTGCCCTGGCCTGACGGGTGGTGCCTTTCCGCACGGAAGGCCCACCCTGGGTACGCTGCCCTTTATGCTGCGCCACCCCGACCGCACCGGCGACGATTGGCAACGCCTGCTCGACTACACCGCGCAACACTGGCAGGGCGCAGTCGATCCAGATGCCCCCGCCGAGGTGGTCAGCTTTGAGGCATTTATTGGCGTACTTACCAGCATCAAGCACTTGCGGAACCGTGCCGCCCATATGGGCAGTGTGCCACGCGAGCGCTATAGCTGGCTGTTTCGGGTGGTGTGCCAGGGGGGGCCGCTCCGCATCGGGGCGCTGAATGTGCTGCTGCTGGCGTGGGAGGGGTGAGGCAAGGCGCGGGGCAAAGGGCAAAGGGCAAGGCGGTATGTAGCAGGGAGGCAGCGACATGGGACAGGCCAGTTTCGCCCGCCACCAGGGGCTGGTTGACCAGATCCGATGCTCTAGCGTGAGCGTGCCCAGTACTATTGCCGAAGGGGATGAGCGCCTCTGAGATCGAGATGCTATCAAGTTTTTCTCTATTGCAAAGGATTCGCTAGCTGAATTGCGAACACAACTTGAAATCGCGCACTTAATAGGCTATGTTAGTGGTATGCAATGAAAAGAACTGGATGCAGAGTGTGAACAGGTTGCTCGCATGCTCGGCGCGTTGATAAAAGCTGTACACATGGCCCGAACCGATAGCCGATTGCCTATTGCCTCTCGCCTGAGGAATGCTATAATACTTGTAACCTTTGCCGTTAATACAATTGTGTAGGGCGAAGTGGAGATACTCTTTAAGACGAAAAGCCTGGGGAAAGAATGTAATAATCAAAGACTGCTCGAACGACGCCACGGCAAACGCCGCGCCCAACTGATTCGCCGTCGTCTGGATGAACTCTGTGCAGCCGAAACGCTGGATGTGCTGCGGGCACTGCCGCAGGCCCGCTGTCACGAACTCGGCGGCAATCGCGCAGGGCAGCTCTCGGTCGATCTCGATGGGCCATACCGCCTGATCTTTGTACCAGGCGACAACCCGATGCCACGCAAGGCCGACGGGGGGCTGGATTGGCAAGGTGTAACCACGATTATTGTTGTGGAAGTGGAGAATACCCATGGATAACCAGCAGGCTGCTGTGTATCTGCCCGATGTTGTTTCACCGCCGGGTGAAACCCTGCTGGAAACGCTCGAAACCATCGGGATGACCCAGGCCGAACTTGCCGAGCGTACCGGACGGCCCCGCAAGACTATCAATGAGATTGTGCAGGGCAAGACGGCCATTACCCCCGAAACAGCGCTGCAACTGGAGCGTGTACTTGGTATCCCCGCCAGCTTCTGGAACCGCCGCGAACAGCACTACCGCGAAGCACTGGCCCGCCGCGAAGAGGCCGCCCGCTTGCAAGCCCACGCCGCATGGCTGCGTGAGTTTCCGCTCCGTCCGATGATCAAGGCGGGGTGGTTGGATGAGAGCGAAGAGCAGGTGCAGCAGTTGCGGCTGTTGCTGCAATTTTTTGGGGTAGCCTCGCCCGAACAGTGGCGGGCCTACTGGCAGCAGAGCAGTATCACCGTGGCCTTTCGCAAGTCGCCCGCCTTTCAAGTTGCGCCGTATGCAATGGCGGCATGGCTGCGGCGGGGTGAGGTGCTGGCGCAGCAGGTGGAGTGTGCGCCTTACCATGCCCGCACCTTTCAGCGCATCCTAGTGCAGGCTCGCGCCCTGACTGTCGCGCCGCCGGGGGTCTTTCTGCCACAACTGATTGCGCTCTGTGCCGAGGCGGGGGTGGCGGTAGTGGTGGTGCCCGAACTGCCCCGCACGCGGGTGAGTGGTGCAACGCGCTGGCTCACGCCCACCAAGGCGCTGATGCAACTCAGTCTGCGCTATCGTTCGGATGATCAGTTCTGGTTTACCTTTTTCCACGAGGCGGGGCATATTCTGCTGCACGGCAAGCGCGATGCCTTTCTCGACCAACAGGAAGAAGACGAGCTCGCCGCCGACGATAGCAGAGAGCGCGAGGCCAACAGTTTTGCCGCCGATCTGCTGATCCCGCCAGAGCGCTGGCGGCAGTTGTTGCAATCGCCCGATTATGCCAGCCGCGAACATATTCAGGCCTTCGCCGCCGAGCTTGGCATTGCACCGGGCATCCTCGTTGGACGGCTGCAACACACCCGCGTGCTGCCCTGGAACAGCCCGCTCAACGATCTGAAGTGCCGCCTCGAATGGGCCGAGACGGGCATCGGGGAGTAGGTGCCCATTGCAGGTGTGGGCGAGGGGCAATATCCCCCTCGCCCGGTGCGTGGGAGCGGGGGAAGGGGGTGAGGGGAGCCGCCCGCCCGCTCGCTTGCCCGTCCCTCTCTCAGCTTTGCCACCCCATCCTCAGCCAGTCTTCAGATACCCGGCATTGTCTTTGTGGCCTGTGTTGCCGACCATGAGAGGGACACGATCAACGCCGCTAGATGCCAAAGTCGAGACGTTGCACCAGCGAACGCGGCAGGTTGGCAAGGCGCATCTGGTCCTGCGTTGTCCCGATATCGTATTCTACGCGGTGGAATGTTACCGTGAGTGCATCGGTATCAAAAATAGCATATGCAGCGCGGGGGTCCTGGTCGCGGGGTTGCCCGACGCTACCCGGATTAATAATGTAGCGCTCGTGTGGTTTGATCTCAAGCACATTCTGATTGTTCTGGCGCGTGGGCAGCGTCATCTCGGCAAACTCATCGAGCACCAGTCGATAATAAATCGGCACGTGTGAATGCCCGATAAAACAAAGTTGCTGGGTGAAGTCGGTATCGTGGAAGTTTTCGAGCGCATCCTGCTCGCTCAGCAGGTATTCCCAGATCGGGTCACGCGGACTGCCATGCGCGAGCATCACCGGGCCAAGGCCATCAAGCTGCATCACCCGTTTGGGGGTCAGGCTTCGCAGCCACTCGCGGTTGGCCTCGGTCAATTGCTTGCCATTCCACTCGTTGGCGCGGCGGGCATCGTGGTTAAAATAGTCAAGGTCTGCCAGTGGGTCGCCAATACAGGCCAGGTCGTGATTGCCACTGATGGCTTCATTGGCCCGTTCGCGTATCAGGTTGGCACACTCGTTGGGGCGTGGCCCATAGCCAATTGTATCACCCAGACACCAGAGCCGATGGTAGTTGTGTCCTGCTGTGGCGAGTACGGTTTCGAGTGCAACCAGATTTGCGTGAATATCAGAAATGATCAAAATACGCATAGCTATGAGCTTTCTCTTGCTAGCAGCACCAGAATATATTCAGGTAGTGACTAGATACCATATGCACGACGCATTGTACTATAGAACGTGGTACCGTTCTGTGTGGGATAACGTGCTGGATCTGTTGACGAAGGTGTAGCCGGGTTCTATAATGAAAGCAGTGTCCGCGCATACAGGCGCCAACTTAGAGCTTTTTGAAAGCACGATGGTGCAGCAATCCGATCACTGTCCGCATCTAGGTTTAAAGCAGAATCGGGCCATTCGCTTTGCCGCTACAACACCTGAGCATCGCTGTTATGTTACGGGCGATTCTCAAGAGATACCGGTTGAACAGGGCAGTTTCTGTTTATCCCGGAACCACGTTAATTGCCCATTATACATGGGTTTAACGCTCTCTTCAACCAGCGAATTGCCTACGCTGCCCACAGCAGCCAACCCGACGCCACGGGGCGTGCGTGGTTGGCTTCAGGCGTTGCCCCTGCGTGAGCGCATTATGTATGGGGCGCTGCTGACTGTGACCCTGGTAGCTATTGGCATCTATGCCCTGATTGGCTTGCGGTTGCTGAATGCCAGTGCCGACGACAGCGGCGATGCAAATGCCCTGATGCTCCCCACTGCCACTGCCCCCACTCCGGCCACCGTTGCCGATGCCGAACCAACCGGGCAGACGGTCGATCAAGCAATGACTGCACAGCCAACCGCTACGCAGCGCCCAATTATAACACGGCCTGAGATCTTCGATACGGAACAGCCACGCCCGCCATCGCCAACGACCCCACCGGGCACGGCAGGTGCATCACTCGCTCCGCCATCAGCACTGCCGCCTGCCAGCGCGGTTGTCTCTGGCGAAGTTGATCTCCTGTTGTACTTCATCGATGCCGATACCGATCTGCTCGTTCCAGTCACGCGGCGCGTCGAGGTGGCTGCTGGTACCGTCGAGGCTGTGCTGATCGCGGCGCTGATCGATGGCCCGCCCTCGCGTGTGGGCCTGGAGCCAGTGCTGCCCGCCACAACACGCTTGCTCACCGCAACAAACGTCAGCGGGTTGGTCATTGTCAATGTAACCCGCCTGCTGCCCGACGATCAGTCGCGGCTAGCAATTGCGCTGAGCCTGACCGAACTACCCGGCATCGGGCGGGTCCAGTTGCAAGAAGGCGGGCAGAACGCAGGCATTCGTGGCAACACTGGCCCGATTGACCGCGAAGTCATCAACCCCGACAATCCGGAGAACCTGCCGCTCTCGTTCACCGGTGGGGCACGTTTTCTGCCGCTCTACTTTGTTGAAGATGACCGTTATGTGCGTATTACACGGCTGGTTACCGCCACCAATCAGGTGATGGGGGAAACGGTGCGGCAATTGCTCATCGGGCCGGGGAGCTATGGCGATATGCTGGACACGCCCATTCCGGTTGGCACCCAGATGCTCACGATTGGCTATGACGCCGAAATGCAGCGCACGACCGTTAACCTGAGCCGCGCCTTTGCCAGCGCCCCCGACCGTCCCGCCGCCGTCGAGTCGCTGGTGCTTTCGCTGACCGAACTGCGCAACCCCGCGACGGGCGACCGCTTTGCCGAATCGGTTGAGATTCTGGTGGAGGGGCGCAGCCTTGCCGAGTTCTGGGGCGAAGCCTACCGCGACCCGATACCGCGCCCACCGCTCAACGTATTGCCAGCAGAGTAGTGAGGCGGGGAGATAGTCTACCCGGCGTTGAAGCACCAGGCCCATCCACGAAGCCCCGTTGAGGCTGGTCTATCGCCGCTCGCCGCTTCCGCTCGCCGCCTCTACCTCTGCGGCGGGTGTTTCGTTCGGCAGTGCTGGCCCGCGTCGTCTGTGCCGCTCCAGCGCAATCAGCACAATCGAGACATCGCTGGGGTTGACCCCGGCCAGCCGTCCGGCCTGGCCCAGCGTGGCAGGACGAAAGCGTTCGAGTACCATACGGGCCTCGTTGCGAAGTCCTTTCACCGTGCTGTAGTCGAAGTCGAGCGGAATGCGGCGATTCTCCATCTTCCGCACGCGTTCGGCCTCACGCTGCTGGCGGGCAATATAGCCGCCATACTTCGCGGCAACCTCTACTTGCTCCACAACATACTCCGGTGCAGCGGGCAGTGCCAGCGCCTGCTGAAGCTGGCTGTAGCGCACCTCCGGACGACGCAGCATATCGTATGCCGTTGATTGCTGCGAGAGCGGCTCGACCCCGGCAGCGGCAAGTGTGGTATTGGTCGCAGCACTGGGGAACACCCGCCACCCAGCAAGCTGTTCTTGCAGGGCGATGCTCTGCACTTGCTTGTGCTCGACGGCGGCAGCCCGCGCCGCATCGACCAGCCCCAGCGCATGCGCCAGTGGTGTCAGCCGCAGGTCGGCGTTGTCGCCCCGCAGCAGCAGGCGATGCTCGGCCCGACTGGTAAACATGCGGTATGGCTCATGAATTTCTTTGGTCACAAGGTCGTCAATCAGCACACCGATGTAGGCCTCGTCGCGCCGCAGAATAACCGACGGCTCGCCGCGCAGCCAGCGCACCGAAAGCACCCACAGCAGCGGGCCGCCTGCTGCA
>JAAUSQ010000068.1 GCA_012033195.1 Chloroflexaceae bacterium | reverse complement strand
TACTAGATCACGCAGCAGCGACCGCAGCAGTAACATACGGGGGCAGGGGTTTGAATTTTCGGGTGGTCTCTTCGCCGTGCTGCTTGAGGATATCGTCGGCGAATGTGGGGAAACTGTTTGAGCATGACAGGCGGCAAGGGTGGTTCAAACTGGCTGAGATGGTGCTGAAACCGCCCCTTATGAATATTGCTGGGGAGCAGGGCAAGCGCCCACCCCCGGCGTGGTTCGGCAAGTACATGCAGCGCGGCGGTGGTTTTGCCGCTGCCCGCCGCACCAAGGAGAAAAGTAACTGAGTTGCTCTGGCTGGTCATGCGTAGTATGATTCTGAAGTGTACAGCGATGTGACAATGTATACAGAGTATAGCACAGGAAGCGAGCAGCGACGATGACCGATCCATTGCGCGTCGAGGGCACCGCTACGCTGCGCCCTCGTCTGCTGGCAGTTTTTGCCCATCCCGATGACGAATCGTTCGGGCCGGGTGGCACACTGGCGCTGTATAGCTGGGCCGGTGCCGCCGTCTACCTCGTATGTACTACGGGGGGTGAAGCAGGCGTGATTGATGACGATATTCTTGAACGTTACGGCTCGGCAGTGGCCGCCCGTACCGCCGAGTTGCAGTGTGCGGCTGCCAGGTTAGGACTGGCCGGGCTGGAGCTGCTGGGGTACCGCGATTCGGGGATGGCAGGCGCAGCCGACAACCAGCACCCGCAGGCGCTCTACAATGCGCCGCTTGATGAAGTGACAGGCCGGATTATGCACACCATGCGGGCAGTGCGTCCGCATGTGGTTATTACCTTTGACCCGATTGGTGGCTACCGCCACCCTGACCATATTGTGACTCAGCAGGCAACCGTACGTGCTTTTTATGCGGCGGGCGACCCCGACATACCCGACGACTTGCCACCCTACAAACCCCAGAAGCTGTATTTTGTGGTGTTTCCCAAGGGGCTACTCAAGCTGTTTGTGCGGCTGATGCCGCTCTTTGGCAAAGACCCGCGCCGCTTTGGACGGAACCAGGATGTTGACCTGACCCGCCTGTTTGATACCGAGTTTCCGGTGCATGCACGAATTGATTACCGCGAAGTCGAGGCGCAACGCGAAGCAGCGGTGCAGTGCCACGCCAGCCAGATCCGCAACCCCACCCTCACCCAGAGCATCATCGGGGCGCTGGGGCGGCTGTTTGCAGGCGGCGAAACGTTTATGCGGGCCTACCCACCCGCCGAACCGGGCACCATCGAGCGGGATCTGTTTGCTGGTGTGCAGGTCGATGAATGAAACCAGATTGAACAATAAAACGTCTTATCACAAGACAGTGCTTGTAGAAACCGTTGCAAGCAAGAAGGAGTAATAAAAGACAATGGGTTTTCTTTCGTGGATCATCTTCGGGGCACTGGCGGGTTGGGTAGCAAGCATGCTTGTAGGCAACAATCAGCGTCAGGGCTGCATCCTCAATATCATCGTTGGTATTGTCGGGGCGTTCCTGGGCGGGCTGATTGTTGAACTGGCAACCGGGGCCGGCTTCAGCTTTGCCTGGAACTGGCGCAGTTTTTTTGTAGCAGTGCTCGGCTCGGTACTCTTGTTGATCATTGTCGGAGCCGGACAACGGCGCAGGTAGGGCGCTCTGGCTGTTCTTGATGGCGCAGACGCGGCAGCACGATGCGTCTACATTGTGCAAGATAAAAGTATTATGTCAATACACGCTAACATTCAACGCAGCTTTTTGACTGGCTGGACAGTCGCCACCATGATCGGTCTGGTACTGGGGTGGGTCGCGGCGACGATGCTGCTGATCGGTTGGGCCAATGGCGGCATCACCGAGTCGCTGAGCGCGGCAATTGGTCGGTATGCCGCTGCGATGGCAAGTTATGCACTGAGTGGGGCACTGCTGGGGGTGCTGGTCGGCGTGGGGCAATGGTTTATGCTGCGGCGGCGACTGCACGAGGCTGGCTGGTGGAGTGTTGCCAGTACATTTGGTGGCGCAGTGGGTGGCGCGGCAACCATAGCTGTGAACCTGCAACTGCCGCCGCTGCAGCAAACACTTGAGCAGGATGTTTGTACCGGCCCTGCTCACCGCCCTGATTGGTGGGGTGGCAGGCGGTCTGGCGCAGTGGGTTGTGCTGCGCCGTCAGGTCGATGGCGCGGCGGCGTGGGTCGGTATCAATACAGCCGCCTGGGTGCTGAGTGTAGCGCTCTTCCTGGGCAGCCTGCTGCTGTTTAATCTAGTTTTAGGTTCTACGTCGCTACCTGTGGTCGGCGTTGTGGTACCGCTGCTATTCGGCGTGCTGTTCTTCTTGCTGCTGCCCGCTGCTATCACTGGCTATGGGTTGCTCTGGCTGACGCGACCGCGCACCGACTAAGCGCCGCGCTAGCATCACCACCCCGATTGTTATCAGCAGGGTTACGCCACCGATCAAAAGATTGCCGCTCACCTGCCACGCCACCAAGAACACCACCAGTGGCAGCAGGAAGAGCGGCAAATCATCTGGTGCGGCGATGTCCATCCGGTCGAGGTGCAGGCGGCGGGTAACGTCGTCCATCCCATAAAATGAACCATACGGATCGGCGGCGCGGCCCCCCTCAAATACAACCGGCGGCAACGGTGCGCCCGGAATGGGGCGGTTCTGCGCATCGGCAAAATAGGCCGCTTTCCAGTCGTAGGTCGGGTCGCTGCTGCGGGCAATGTAGAGCTGGTAGGCGGCCCGCTGTAAATAGGCCGGATGCCCCAGGCTCACCTCTTCCAACTCGCGCAGGTCGGCAGGGCTGAAACTTACCCCGGTATAATCAAGATACGCATCGGTGAGCAGGCGCACCTCAGGCGAAGAGATCGCGCCAAGCGTGACGGTCGCAAACGGCTCGCTCAGGACGGGCGGTCTGCCGTGACAGGCGGCGACCAGCAAAAAGGTTGGCTCCATGGCAGCCGTGGTAGGCACGGGCGACGATGGCTGGCCTGGTATCGGCAGCGGCATACCGGCGGGCAGATAGCGCAGGCTGCGACGGGCTAAACGGGCGAGCTTTTCCAGGGTCGCCGCGCCCCACCCTGCCGCAATAGCGCGGTCGGCATTGTCGAGGCACAGCAGCACTGGCTCGGCTCGTTCGAGCAGCGCCACTTCGAGCGCGGCCTCGCTATCGCCGCGACTGCCCAGCGAGCGGGTGATCAGATGAAAGAGGGCGGCTTCATCTTCCGCAGGTGCCATATCTGCATACAATGCAAGCAGGTCGGGCCGCTCCAGATTGACCGCCGCAGACTGTGCGATATGAGTGAGCAACGACGACTTGCCGATGCCCGCCACGCCACCAACCAGAACGGGCCGCCCGGTATCGAGGCGATCAAAGATGACGGATAGCTCGCGCCAGCGCCCCACGAAGCGCTCTGGTTGGGTAATACGTTTGCGTTCGGTAAAAGGGTTCACTCGTCCTCTGGTTCGTCGGCTGGTTCGTTAGCTGGTTCGTCAGTCGGTTCGGTCGGCTCGGCAGTGGGTTCGGCAACATACCAGCGCTCGATGTTCCAGAAGTACATCGGCGTTGACAGGTCGATCTGCCCATCCTGCACCTGCACACGGGTATTCACAGCGACGGGCAGCGCATCGGCCCACAGGAAGATATAGGGCAACTCTTCAATGATGCGCTGCTGTGTCTGGCGATAGGCTGCACTGCGCTCGGCAGTATCATAAATCTGGCGGGCAGCCTGGGCCTGATTATCATATGCCGGATCGTTGAAGGCAACAAAGTTGCGTGTGGCGCGGGTATCGGCAGTGCCCTGCACAATCTGGCTCGAATGGAAAAGCTGGAAATCATCCGGGTCATAATACATATAATCGCCGAAGGTCGGGTCACCTGCGCCATTGAGCCAACTTCCAAGCAGCAGGTCGTAGTCGAAGGGGGGTGCGTACTTCGAGATGATCACGGTATCGAAGTCGGCGGCCTCCACATTGATTTGCAGGCCGATGCTGGCGGCAGTTTCGGCAATGCGCTGTGCCGCCGCCACCCGGCGCGGGTCATCGCCACGGACATACAGCGTTGCCGCAAAGCTCACACCGTCGCGCTGCCGGATGGTTGCGCCTGCGGGCAGAACCCAGCCAGCCTCTTCGAGCAGCGCACGGGCTGCTTCCAGGTCGGGCGCGGTATATGGTGGTGGGGTCTGGTCAGCCCACGAGCCAGGGGCCGCCGTGCTGCCAATAACAATGCCCTGCCCGGATGTAACGGCTTCAACGAGGCGCGGAATATCGATAGCAAGGGCCAGTGCGCGCCGCACCCGCGCATCGGCGAAGGGGCGGGTTTCGCGCAGATTAAACGCAAGATAATAAAAGCCGTTTTCAGGATAAAAGCCCGTTTCAACATCGGGCAGGGTTGCCAGCGTTGCCAGGCTGGTCCAGGGCATCTCTGCCAGCAACAGGTCTTCGCTGCGCAGGGCCTCAATCGCTATCTCGGCATCGGGTGCGCCCACAAACGCCACCCGTTCGAGCAGTGGCGCTCCCCGGTAGAAATCCGGGTTGCGGGCCAGGACAATCGATTGACCGGACACCCGATTATCGAACAGGAACGGCCCGGTGCCGATGGGGGCATCCCAGAAATTGAAGGAAGCAAAAGTCGGCATCTTGCAGGGCGTGTTCGGGCAAGATCGGGAGCGTCAATTCGGCAAGCAGCGGTGCATAGCGTTCGGTCAGCGAGAGCGCCACGGTGGAGCTGTTGGGCACCGATACCGCCGCGATCAGGCGCAGGTCGGCGAGCAGCGCTGTGGTGGTGAACGGCAACGAGCGCAACTGCTCGATGGTGAAGCGTACATCGTCCGCGTCAAACGGCTGCCCATCGTGCCAGCGCACATCGTCGCGCAGGGTGAAGGTGAGTACACGCCCATCGGGAGTGGTTGCCCAATCGGTTGCAAGGTCGGGCTGTGGGCGCAATTCACTATCAAGCCGCATCAGACCAGAATAGAGCAGCTTGATCACCTGTTCTTCGCTGCGGTTGCGTGGTTGCCAGGGCCGCAACGCGGGAACATCTTCGGGCAGGCGAACAGTCAGGTTGCCACCGGGCGGGCGCGGTGTGAGGGTTGGCGGTGCGGTAATGGTGGGCACTGCCGAAGGAGCCAGCGCCTGTGTCGGGGCGGCAGCGTTGGGGTCTCCGGGGGCACACCCGACCAGCACCAGCGCACCGAGCAGCACGCACGCGAGCAGCAGACTGAGTCCAAATGATTGAGCAGAATTTTGTGTTTGCATACGGTTGTGTATTATACGGCAAGTCGCAGGCCGCAACATCGGCATTTCAATGAACGTTTTAGTATTAACGAATATAAGCAGACAGGTTTACTTGCTACGGTGAAGGAGCTGATGCATGACGCAGTTTTTTCAGGGCTGGCAGCACCGCGAACTGGCAATGGTGCTGGTACTGGGTCTTCTCTCGGTGATGCTCTGGCGGGCCCAATGATAGGCTGGATCTTTTATCCGTTTCATCTCTTTGGTACCTTTATCCACGAACTGAGTCACGGTCTCGCGGCGATTCTCACGGGCGGGGAGTTTCGGCGTTTCCGGGTCGATTATGATCTTTCGGGGCGGGCGTGGTCGGCGGGTGGTATCGGCTGGATCATCAGCAGTGCCGGGTATGTGGGCAGTGCGCTGTTTGGTGGCTTCCTGATGATTATCACGGCCCACGCTGTCTCGGCGCGCACCGTGCTGGCGTTGCTGGGGGTCGCGTTGGGGGTATTATGCCTGATCTTTGTCCGCAACTGGTTCGGCATCTTCTCCGGTCTGGCAATTGCCGGGTTGCTCATTCTAGCAGCCGAACGGCTTAACGCAACATGGGCCTATGGGCTGCTGCTTTTTCTGTCGGTGCAGATGATGCTCAATGCGCTCGACAGTGTCTTCGGGTTGGTATGGATTTCGAGCAGTCGTGCCGATGTGCTGACCGATGCACGCAATATGCAACTGATGACGGGTATTCCGGCCCTGTTCTGGGCGCTGTTGTGGAGCGCTATTTCCCTTACGGTGCTCATCATTGCAGTGAGCGTGGCGTTCCGGCGCAACAGCTTGTATGGTGTGCAATAATACAAAAATACCGCATGGGAACACAAAATACACCAGTTCAAGTCGGGAAGATATGTATTTTCTAGAAAGCAGTGGTACAATATTAAGTCCATACCTATCAGGACATTGGGAGGGGAACAGGCGGAGAACCATAAGTAGAGGCGTTATGTCCGATAACACAACAGATAAGGCGTTACTCGGTGCGCTGACAACAGCTCTCGGCGCTGCACCGGATACGGTCGAGTCGATTTTCGATGAAGCCGGCCATCTTGTCGAGCTACGATTGACGCTGCCAACCCAAACAACTATTCCCGGTACCATTGGTGAGTTTCGGTCTCTGCAACGGCTCGGCATGAGCGGTGGGCAGATTGCGACGCTTCCGCCGGAAATAGGGCATCTGACTCGCCTGTACGAACTTGATATCACCACCAGTGCGCTGCAACACTTGCCGCCAGAGGTGGGCAATCTGCGCTTGCTGCGTGCGTTGTATTTGCGCAACAATCTGCTGACCGACCTGCCCAACAATATTGCCCACCTGCGCGAGTTGCAGGTACTGGCGCTTGGCGGCAATCGGCTGCAAGAGTGGCCGACCCAGATCCACGACCTGCCACACCTCGAATGGCTCTTTCTGGATGGGAATCAGCTTACCGAGATACCGGCGCAGGTGGGGCGGCTCCGCAACCTGAAGCGCCTAGATGTGAGCGGCAACCAGATACGGGTACTGCCGCGTGAGATTGGCGACCTGACTAATCTGGAACGGCTCGACTTGCGCGGCAATCAGGTAACACGCCTGCCGCCGACCGTTGGTGCGCTGGTCAACCTGCGCGAACTGTATCTGTGGGGCAATCAACTTAGCGACCTGCCGCCGGAAATTGGCAAGCTCACCGGGTTGCATCGGCTGTATCTGGGCGGCAACCAGATTACCCAGATATCGCCCGAACTGGGCAAACTGACCAGCCTACTGGAACTTGACCTGAGCGGCAACCGCATTTCGCTGCTGCCACCCCAGATTGAACACCTGACCAACCTGCGCGAACTTGATCTGGCTGGCAATCAGCTTGCGCACCTGCCGCCGGGTATCGGCGCTATTCCGGGCTTGCGGCGGCTGAACCTGAGCAGCAACCGGCTGAATCAGCTTACGCCCTGGATCGGCCAGCTTGAGCATCTGCGCGAACTCGACCTGAAGTTCAACCGCTTGACCAGCCTGCCATCTGATATTGGGCAACTCAAGAGCCTGCAAATTCTCGACCTGCGCGGGAATTACCTCACCCGCCTGCCGCCAGAGATCGAGCAACTGACCGACCTCTGGACACTGAACCTGGCCGATAATCGGCTGACGCGCCTCTCGCCGGAGATCGGGCGCTTGCGTAACCTGGTGATGCTCGACCTGCGGCGCAACGAATTGATCCATCTGCCGAAGGAACTCCGCGACTTGCCCAACCTGCGTGAACTGTATATCGATGATAATCCACTTTTGCTGGAAGAGTAACCCGCAAGGGGTGTATCTGACTACTCATTCTTTTGCGTGATGGCAGCGCATCTGCAAGTGTGGTATGCTCAACACAAAACGCTTTGCAGCATACACCCTGGTACAGGGGGAGGATACAATGAAACCGACATTACTTCTGATCTGCTTGCTGCTGCTGAGTGGCGGCCTGCTGTTGCCCGCGCTGCCGGTCAGTGCAGCCAGTGGCAGCGTAGAGCCAGCCAGCGCACCTGCCGGAACAGAGTTTTTTTTCAGTGTGCGTGGCTTTGGTTCCAGCGAGATGCTCAATGTCTGGCTGGAAGACCCCGATGGACGCACCCGTCAGCTTGGTGAAGATGTTGATGCGAATCGCATCTTTACCAACCCGGACGGCGATGCAAGCTGGTCGTGGGCTTCACCTACGAATATTCCGGGCGGCAACTGGCAAGCTGTGGTACGTGGGGCCGATACCCGCGAGACGATTACGATACCGTTTCGGGTGGAGGGCGTCGAAAGTACGGCCCCGCTTGTGTCGTGGTTTGTCGACCCACCCATCGGCGAACCGGGTACTACGTTTACACTGGTCGGGCGCAGCACGGGCTTTGCCCCTGGCGAACAGGTCGGCTCGTGGTTTATCAATCCGAACGGCGATATTATCGACGTGCAGGAGGGCCAATCAGTAGACCCGAACGGGCAGATCTTCCGCATCTGGGCAGCGCCCCTGGATGCCGAACCGGGTACCTGGACGTTCCGGGCACGCGGCATTGCAACCCAGTATGTGCTTGATATGACCTTCGAGATTGCGGGCGAGGCCGAACCGGGCACCGTCCCGCCACCGCCGCCGCTTTCGGTGGAACCACAGAGCGGGCCTCCGGGCACCACCTTCACCTTTACGGCAGGTGGCTTTGCCGGACGCGAGGTGATTGGTACGTGGTTTATTCGGCCCGACGGTGAGAGCATTGATCGCCGGCAAGTGGCAGCGTGCCAACGGACGACGGCCTGCCTGGTGTGGACAGTGGACGGCTCCGGCGGACACGGCGGCGGGTGCGTGGCGCTTCCGTGCAGTGGGTGCCGAGTCGCGGGTTGAGTATGAACTGCCTTTTGAGATCCTCGGCAACAACCCGCTGCCACCCGCTGATACGCTATCGGGCGGGCAGGTAGAACCAGTCGCAGGCCCCCCCGATACACCCTTCCGCTTTACCATCGAAGGCTTCCAGACGAATGAGCCGGTGGCCTACTGGGTGACAACCCGTAACCACGATCTGGTCTATGACAACGAAGGCAATCTAGTCTTGATTGATCAGCAGACCGAAGCCGATAGCACCGGATTGGCACGCTGGACATGGGAAGCGCCGCGCCGTATGCTGCCGGGTGAGTACAATATGGTCGTTGAGGGCCGCCTGAGCACGCTCTCGACTGATCCGGTGCGCATTCCGTTCACCATCACCGATCCGGGCAACAGCACGCCAGATGGCGCTACACCGCCGCCGGTGGACCCGATAGCGGGCGGGCCAGGAACAACCTTCAGCTTCTATGCCGAGGGCTACAATTCGGGCGAACTGATCGACATTTATTTCATTTCACCCGACGGCAGCACGCTTGGACGCAACGACGAGGGCTACCGCATTGTTGATGAAACTGCCAGCCGTCAGGGGATCGGGCGCTGGCAGTGGATGGCTCCCGCCGGTATTGTCCAGGGCGAGTGGACACTGGTAGCGCGTGGACGCGACAGCCGCAACCTGAATACCATCAGCTTCCAGATATACAACGAGGTCGCCCCGGAACTGCCCTATGGGGTCACACCAGCGAGTGGCCCGCCGGGGACAACCTTCACCTTCTACGGCGAGGGCTTCCACTTTGACCGCAACGTTGCCTACTGGCTCACCGCGCCGGATGGTACCCGCATTCGTCCGCGCAACTCGGAGAATGCCGAGGCCGACGAGATCGGGGCCGATAGCAACGGACGGGTTGAGATTACCTGGACATCGCCGCCCGACGCCCAGCAAGGCATCTGGCAGATGACCCTGCGCACCACCGACCCGCAGCGTGTGGATGAGGATATCACCTACATTATTCAGTTCACGATTGAATAGAAAGCTCATCCTGATGCCCCTCTCCGCGCACCGTGGGCGAGGGGCAGGGGTGCGGGGTTGACAGCCACATGATTCCCTACCTCCTAACCCTGAACAACTTTATGTGTTATCGCGGCGAACTGCCGCCGCTGCAACTCGATGGCCTGCACGTCGCCTGTCTGTCGGGCGAAAATGGCGCGGGCAAGTCGGCCCTGCTCGATGCGATTACGTGGGCCTTGTGGGGCAAGGCACGCCTGCCCGACGACGACCTGATTGCGCAGGGCGAGCAGGAAATGCGGGTTGAACTGTGGTTTGTGCTTGGCGGGCAGCGCTATCGCATCATTCGCAGCCGACAGCGCGGGAAGACGACCCGCAACGGGCGCATCAGTGCGGGCAAAAGCACGGTTGATTTTCATCTGTGGGCCATCGACACGGGCGAAGGGCGCTGGCGAGCGATTGGCGAAACCAGCATCAACGAGACCGACAGCCTGATTGAGCGGGTGCTGCATATGCGCTACGAGACGTTTATCAATGCGTCGTTCCTTCTGCAAGGCCGCGCCGATGAGTTCACCCGCAAAACGCCGGGCGACCGCAAGCAGGTGCTGGCCGAAATCCTCGACCTTGGCGATTACGAGGTGCTGGAGCAACGCGCCCGCGACCGCCGCAAGCTGTTTGAAGACCAGTTGCGGGCGCTGGATGGACAGATTGAGATGCTGGCCCCCGAAGCCGCCAAAGCGGAATATTACGCCGAACAGGTCGCCGCAGCCGAAGCCGTGGCAACCAGCCGCAGCGCGGCGCTTGAGGCCGCGCAGACACAGCAGCAGCAGGCCGATGAACATGTGCGGGCACTGCACGAGCAGCGCAAGCGCCGCAAAGAGCTAGAGCTTATGCTGCGCGACTTGCAGGCCGCCCAGCAAGGGCAGCAGCGCGAGATGGAAAAGCTACGCAGCACTATCGCGCAGGATGAAGCGATAGTGGCACGCGAGGCCAGCATTCAGGTGGGTATGGCGGAACTCGTGCAGGCCCAACACGTCCTTGCTCACCTGGAAGGACTGCGCCCGCGCTACGACGACCTGCACGAGCAGCGCCGCCATTTTCAAGACTTGCTGAAGGACGAGCTACGCAAACTCAGGAGTGAGCAGGATGGCTTGCAGCGTGAGGTCGAGCGACTGACGGCAGCGCTGGCGCAGCGCCCCACGCTTGAGCAGCGCCTTGCCACCGCCGAGCAACGCCTCACCCAACTGGAACCAATTGCCCACGCAGTGCAACGGCTGCGTGAGCAGCGCAGCACGCTTGACGGGCAGATCAGTCAGGCGCATAGCCTGCTGCGGCAGCACAGCGACCAGCGCCGCACCATCGAGCAGCAGCGCCACACCCTCACCACACAGGCCAGCGAACAGCAGCGCACTATCGAGCGGCTCCAGCGACAGCTTGGCGATGTTCCACGCTGGCAGGCCGAGCTGACCCAGGCACAGGCGCAGCAGCAGCAGGCCGCCGAACTGAGCGACCGTCTGACCACTATGCGTGCGCGCGACCAGCAGACCGCCGAAGCAGTTGGCAAGCTCCAGGCCAACCAGGAGCGCTTGCAGCAGCAGGCCGAGGAACTGAAGCAGCGCTATGCCCTGCTTGGCGCAGAGGCGACCCACTGCCCGCTCTGCGGCAACGGATTGGGCGATGCTGGATTGGCCCGCGTTCACGAGCATTACGAGACCGAACTGAACGACCTGCGCCAGCAGTATGGTACTGCGCTGGCAACCGAAAAGGCCCGCCGCGATGAAATCGATACACTGCGCCGCGATATGAAAAAGCTTGAAAAGCAGCTTGAGCAGGCCCGTCAGCAGGCGGCCCGCGTGGAGGGGTTGACCCAGCAACTTGCCCACGCCACAGCATGGCAGGCCGAACACACCACTGCTCAGGCGACCTTGCAGCACCTTCAGCAGCAGCTTGAGGCAGACGATTATGCTACCGATGCACGGGCGGCGCTGGCAACGCTTGAGCAGCAACTGAGCGCACTCTTTCCGGAGCAGGCCAGCATAGCATCCGACTGGACACGGGCACTCGAACAGCTTGAGCAGCGCCGCGCCGATCTGGATGGGCAGCAGCGCAGCCTGGAGCAACAGCTTGAGCAGCGCCCAACCCTGCTGAGCGAGACAACCACCTGCCGCCATCAGCTTGACCAACTGACACAGACCGCCGCCGAACTGCCACAGGTGCAGGCGCGTCTCGCCACACTGAGCCGTACCATTGACGAAAACAACTTTGCGCACGATATTCGCCGCGAGGGGCGCACCATCGAGGCGGCACTTACCGAGCTTGGCTACACGCCCGCCGTATACGACACGGCCCGCGCCAGTGTTACTGCGCTTGAGCACTGGGCCGCCGAAGAGCGCGTGCTTGAGCAGGCCCGCCACCGCGTGGAGAGCAACCACAAGTTGCTAGATCGTGAACAGACTCTTTTTAATCACCGTGCCAACGAAATAACGACCCGCCAGCAGGAACAGCAACAACTGGACCTTGCCCTGCGTGCGTTGCCCGGTGCCGAGCAGCAGGCCCGCGCTTGGGCCGCGCAGGTGCAGGAACAGCACCACTTAATCCGGGTGGCCGCCAATGAACTGTATGAGCGGCGCAAGCGGCTCGACTGGGCGCAGCAGGCTGCCGAGCAACTGGCGCAGAAGCAGGCTTCACGCAAGATGCTTGCCGAGCGCCACGGCACCTTTAGCGAACTGGCGGATGCATTTGGGAAGAAGGGCGTGCAGGCGATGCTGATTGAAACAGCTATCCCAGAGATTGAGCGCGAAGCAAACCGCCTGCTGGGGCGTATCACCGACAACCGGATGCATCTGGCGTTTGAAATGCAGCGCACCACCAAGAAGGGTACCACCTCGGAGACGCTTGATATCACGATTGCCGATGCACTGGGCACCCGTCCGTATGATGCCTTTAGCGGCGGCGAGGCGATGCGGATCAACTTTGCAATACGGGTTGCGCTCTCGCGGCTGCTGGCGGGTAGAGCCGGGGCAAGCCTGGAAACACTGGTGATTGATGAGGGCTTCGGGGCGCTGGATGCCGAGGGCCGCGAGCGACTGGTGGAGGCGATTACCAGTGTGCAGAACGACTTCAAGCGCATTCTGATTATCACCCATATTGACGAACTGAAAGACCGTTTTCCAGCCCGCATTGAAATTACAAAAACGCCCGACGGGAGCCGCTGGGCGCTGATGTAGCACGTGCCCCCTCTCCCGCCACAAGAGAGGAGGCAGCGCGTGGCTGTCACTTGAGATGTTTCACTTCATCTGGAAGAAGGCCAGCGTATTGCCCTCGGTATCCTGAAAAATGCCATAAAAACCAAAGTCATCCATTTCTGAACGAGGCTGTACCACCACCCCCCCGGCCTCCTCAACGCGCCGCAGCATGCCATCCAGGTCGTTGTTGGCTTCCAGATAGACCAGCGGCCCTTGCGAACCGGGCACAAAGCCTTCAGTTTCAGTCAGCGAAGCACCTACGCTCTGCATCTCGCTGGTCAGCATTGCAGTACGACGTACCTGCACATCGTAGATCGGGACTTCGCGCTGCAACACGGTGCTATAAAATGCAGCGGCTCGTTCAATGTCCGTCACGGGAATTTCAACCCAACCAACTATGTTGCCCATCATCCCCTCCTGTTGCGTACGTTTGTTCGTCACCCTAGATAGTTGTAGTATACTAGATGATACATGTCATCTCCTGACATATTTTTGTAACAATCAGAACGTACTTGCGAAATACAGTTGAGATGGAACCGAGCACGGCGGACCTCCCCCTCACCCCCTGCCCCGCGCCCACTCCGGCCTGCACGTGCTCACCTATTCGCCCCTGACCTATCGCCTGCGTATGGTACAATACGATCCTTGCCGCCCCCCCTACACACCGAGGTGTCAAGCCGATGCGTGCCGACCGTCTGATTGCCATTCTACTGCTGTTACATAGCCACGAGCGCCTGACGACCCGCGATCTGGCGCAACGGCTCGAAGTATCACCACGCACGATTCATCGCGACATTGAAGCGCTCTGCGCGGCAGGCGTGCCGATTTACGCCGAACGGGGCCGCCTTGGGGGGTGGCGACTGAGCGAAGGCTATCAGGCTACTCCGCCCGCCCTGACAACCGCCGAGACATCGACCCTCTTCATTGCTGGCGCAGCGGGTCTGCTCTCCGATCTGGGGATGGATAACACGCTGCAAACCGCCCTGCTCAAGCTCTCGGCGTGGCTCCCTGAGAGCGACCGCGAAGCTGTTGAGCATATTTTGCAACGCATTCATATTGAACCGGGTAACTGGTTCCGCAACGCCAACCCGCTCCCGCATCTGTCCACCTTGCAGCAGGCGGTACTCCAGGATCGGGTGGTGGAGATTGTATACACTCGCAGCGATGGCAGCCTGACTGAGCGCCGCATTGAGCCATATGGCCTGATTGCCAAAGCCGGGGTCTGGTATATGCTGGCCCAGACCGACCAGGGCCGCCGTATGTTCCGGGTGGGGCGCGTGCAGTCGGCACTGCTGACTGACGATACCTTCAAGCGTCCGCCCGACTTCGACCTAGCGCACGCCTGGAACGAGGCGCGTGCGACGTTTGAGAATCGCTTCCGGAACTACACTATCACGCTGCGTGTTCCCGCCGCCCTGCTCCCTATCGTCAACAAAGTCTATGGTACCGATGTCCCGGTTGGCCCGCGTGATGCCGATGGTCGGCTTGAGTTGCGGCTCTCGTTTGAGAGCTTCGAGACTGCATGCTTTTTTGTGCTGGGCTGCGGCCCCGGCGTGGTGGTGGTCGAGCCGGAAGACCTGCGACTGGCCGTGCTTGAAGCGCTGCACAAACTCCTGAGCCAGTACGCACAGGCGCTGCATGCTTCACGGGTGCAATAATTCCTCGATGTAAGCAACTATTTCAATCCCCGAATAAAACTAGCTTGTAACGCAATTTCACCGTATTATTACTATATCTCGTAACATGGTACGAGCTGTATCAGTGTCGCTGCTAACAGAGCATTTTGTAAAAGGGGGAAAACCCGATGCACAAGCCAACCATTCAGGAAGTCGGCGCGTACTACGACATGTTGAATCCATTCTATGAAACATTGTGGGGTGATAGCATTCACTTCGGGTACTGGAGTGACCCGACCAATCCGGCTATTTCGATGGACGAAGCGCAACGTGCCTTTACTGATCTGCTGATTCAGCAGTTAAATGTTCAGCCCGGTATGCGGGTGCTCGATGTCGGCTGTGGCACAGGCCGCCCTGCCATCCAGGTTGTCGAAAAGACCGGCGCTCTGGTGACGGGTATTACCGTCAGTGCTGAGCAGGTACGTATTGCCACCGAGCGGGCGCAGGCCAGCGCACACCCGCAACTGCTGGCCTTCGAGCAGGTGAATGCAATGGAGATGCCGTTCGACGACAACAGCTTCGACGCAGCAATGGCATTTGAGAGCGTCTTCCATATGGATCGTATGCGGGTCTTTTCAGAAATGGCACGGGTGGTGCGGCCCGGTGGTCGGGTGGTTGTAGCCGACTTTGTGACGGTGCGCCCGATGACCCAGGAAGAGATCGATATCACCTACCCGGCTTTTGCGGTCAATGATATTGGCTCGTGGCAGGATTACCTGGATGGCTTAAAAGAGGTCGGGCTGACCGATACCTACGTTATTGATGTGACCCTCAACACCATTCGCCCGACCAACGTTGCAACGCTGCATGCGTTCAAGGCACCCGAACAGCAGGCCAGACTGCACGAGATCTATGGCGAAGACCAGACCCGTACATTTTTTGAAGGGTGGCAGCGCATTCGCAATGTGAATGAAACCCTTGCCTATGTTGTTTGTGTAGCGACATGTCCTGAAAAATAGGATACAATAAGGGGCAGTGGCTACGTTTAAGAAGTATTAAATGTAGCCACTGCGAATGGCGGCTATAAGTTACGGAGGCCATATGGACCACACAGCAGAGCCAGAACGGGAAATCCTCAACCGATGCCCCAATGTCATCTACATTTACGATTTAATCGAGCAGCGCAATCTGTATGCCAATCTTGAAATTGGCAGCGTCCTTGGGTACTCAGTTGCCGAGATCCAGGATATGGGGAGTGAACTCTTCCTCCGCATTATGTACCCTGAAGACCTGCAACGTACGGTTGAGCACCAACAACGCATTGCAGCAGCGCAGGATGGCGAAGTCTGTGAGTTCGAGTATCGGATGCGCCACAAGGATGGTACATGGCGCTGGCTGGTGAGCCGCGATACGCCCTACCGTCGGGCAGCGGAGGGCAGTGTTGTTGCATACCTCGGCGTGGTGATGGATGTCACCGAAAAGAAGTATGCGCTCGATTGGGCACAGCAAGTGCTCAATAAAATGCCCAATATCGTATATGTCTTTGATGCACATGAGCAACGTAATATCTACACCAATGGGCAGATTGGCGAATTGCTGGGTTATTCACTAGAAGAGATACAAGCGATGGGTGATGCACTCCTGCCAACGATTATGCATCCTGAAGACCTTTCAGCATTTCCAGGGATGCAGCAGCAGATAGCCGCAGCAGACGACGAAGATATTATTGTGCTTGAGTATCGGATGAAACGCCCCGATGGGACGTGGGTCTGGCTGCAAGATAGTGTGCGGGTTTTTGTGCGAACACTGGAAGGCAAGGTCAAGCAGTGGATGGGAGCCGTGCAGGATATCACCGAACGCAAACAGGCCGATGCCGAACGTGAAAGCCTCCAACTACAGATTATCGAGGCCCAGCGAGCGACCCTGCGCGAACTCTCCACGCCGCTCATCCCCATTACCGAGGGCGTTGTTGCCATGCCAATGATCGGCGCGATTGATACACAGCGGTCGCAGCAGATGATGGAAACCCTGCTCGAAGGCGTGGTGCAATATCAGGCGACCACCGTCATTGTCGATGTCACGGGTGTACAGACCGTTGATAGCCAGGTTGCCAACGCCCTGCTTCAGACCGCGCAGGCGGTGCGGTTGCTCGGTGCCGAAGTGGTGCTGACGGGAATCCAGCCCCAGATCGCCCAGACGATGATCCAGCTTGGCATCGATATGCGTGGTATCATCACCCATTCGACCCTGCAATCGGGGATTGCGGCAGTGCTGCGGCAACATCAGCAGATGCCCGAAAAGTTTTCCTCAACATACCGATGAGTAGCACAGCTTCGCAATGCACATGTGGGGCGGGCGCAGTGCTTGGCACCTGCCCCCACTGCAAACACCTGATCACCTGTTCGCGCTACCTCAGCAAGCACCTGCGCCACACGCCCGAACGCATCGGCCTGACGCTGGCCCCGGCGGGTGGGTTGATATTAATGTGTTGCTGGCAGCGTGTGCCCGCCACAACATGCCTATCAGTCGCGCCGAACTGGACGAACTGGTGCAGCGCAACAGCAAGCAGCGCTTCGCCTTTGATGCGACGAGGCAGCGTATCCGCGCCAATCAGGGCCATACCGTCGCGGTGGACTTGCAACTGGAACCCGCAACGCCGCCACCGATCCTGTATCACGGCACTGGCGCAGGAGCGGTGCCCGCTATTCTCGAAACGGGCCTGCACCGAATGCAGCGGCATCACGTCCACCTTTCACCCGATATTGAAACAGCGCGGCGGGTCGGCGCACGCCACGGCAAGCCGGTTGTCTTCCAGATCGACACGGCGGCGATGCAGCAGGCGGGGCACCTGTTCTACCGCGCCGAAAATGGGGTGTGGCTCACCGACCACGTCCCACCAGAGTATTTATGTCAACTTTAACTGCACGGACCTTGCTTGCTATCAATGCGGGCAAAGCTGCCACCATCCTGAGCCGCAGTCTGCGCCTCGGCGGTGGTACAGAGCAACAGGAGAGAGGAGGAAGCAATGAACCAGATCGCGCTGCGACGACTGATCGGTGGGAGTATGTTGGTCTGGGTCGTGTGTGCCGTCATTCTGATGACTCATTCAGTGCCACCGCAGCAGTGGGTGGACGCGCATTACGTAACGGTCAATTGGGACATCGCGGTGAAATCGCCTATTCCAGGAGACACCAATGATGTCTCCGTGGCTTTCCGCATTGGGTATAACGCGGATGCCGGTTCGCCTATCAGCGACATTAGTCTTGGTTTCGGGAGCCAGGTTGATCCAGATGATGTGGAACGGGAGTGTCTTCCCATGAGTGTCTAGGGGGTTCAACTTGTCCGGCAAAGTGAAGCAGACCTGACAGGGTGTAGAGGTATTCGTGTTTTTCTACCCAGATTGAGAAGGGGTCGTCGCATGAATCGTCAGTGGACTTTGCTCGTAATTGCCAGCATGCTCGTTCTCGTGCTGGGGGCGATCTTCATGCTAACGAACACGGGGGTACAATTAGATGCGGCAGAGCGCTGTCCGGTGGACGACATTTTG
>JAAUSQ010000067.1 GCA_012033195.1 Chloroflexaceae bacterium | reverse complement strand
CCTTTGGGCTTACCCGTCGAGCCAGAGGTATAGATGACATACGCCATATGGCTGGTTCGGCGTGGTGCAGCGGGTTGCCTGTCGAGTGGCTGCGGAACGGCGCGGCGGCATCATCCAGACAGAGCGTGTGGCGCACCGTGGGGGCAGGTTCGGCAGCAGGTGTTGCTGTGTCAGCAAAATATCAACTTCGGTATCGTCCAGCATAAACGCCAACCGCTCGTATGGCAGTTCGGGGTCAAGCGGTACATAGGCTCCGTCCGCCTTGAGGATGCCAAGCAATCCAATCACCATCTCAAGCGACCGCTCCATACAGATGCCGACCAGATGATCGGGGCCAACGCCCAGGCTCCGCAGATAATGGGCCACCTGATTGGCGCGGTGGTTCAGTTCGGCATATGGCAGGCTCTGCCCCTCGAAGACCACGGCAACCGCATCGGGGGTGCGGCTTACCTGGGCTTCTACCAGCCAGTGCAGGCATTGCTCATACGGATAGTCGCGGGTGGTGGCATTCCACTTGTGCAGCACGGTGCGGCGCTCCGAGGCAGGTAGCATCGACAGGTCGGCAGGCGAACGGTTCTGCTGAAGCACGGTATTGTAGAGCAACGTTTCATACTGGGCCTGCATCCGCTCGGCGCGTTCGGGCGACAGCAGCGCGGGATTGTAGGCCCATCCCACTGCATCATCGGCCAGCACCAGCGCCAGCACATGACCGGGCAGGGTGGCGCTATCAAGCTGTTCGGCCTGCACGATGCCAATAGCAAGGGGTGCAGTGCTGCTGTGCAGGTGCGGGTGGCGCTCGCCAATATCGCGCAGATAGGTAAAACGCTGTGCGACCTGATTGACCTGTTGTTGCAGGCCAGCGTAGATGCTGCTAAAGGGCAGGTTCAGGTTGATTTTGACATGCAGTGGCACCGAGGGCGCTGCCACTGTGCCAAGTTCGGGGTACTGCTGTAACAACTGCCGCAGGATGGACGACTGGAACCCGATATCAAAGGTGCGGCTCCCACTGATGCGCGAGAGGTACACCACAAATACCGTAAGCGCCAGACTCCGCAGCGTGCCCGCAAACGAGCTTGAATTGAGGAACACGGTTAGCACATCGGGCAGCAGCACCGGACGCACCGTCAGCGCTGCCGCCGGGTCGGGTTGCTTGTCGGGGCGCAGAAATGGCAACGTGATCGGTTCGAGGTTGCTGAGACGTTGCACCCAGTAATCTTCACTTGCAGACAGTCGTGCTGTCAGGTCTGACATCGGCATCGACCGCTCCTACGCTTGATCAAACTTATCATACAGCTTTTGCAACTGACGCGGCTGTGCACGGGTCAGTTCTGCAATCCGGTCGTTGGCAGCCCGAAGCTGGCGGCTCAAGACACTCATAATGGTCAGCGAGATATCCGGACTCTGGCGGGCAAGCCGCAGCAACGGGTCACGGCTGAAGGTCAGCAGCACGGTTGCGCTGGTTGCCGTCGCACGGGTCGTGTGCGGGGCATCATTAAACAGGTTTGCCTCTCCAAAGGATGCACATGCTTCGAGGGTTGCCAACCGGGTATAGCGTCCACGACGCTTCTCCTGTTCTATAACGATCTGCCCACTGATAATTACATACAATGTCTGTCCGGCATCGCCTGGTTGAAAGATGATGTGCTCTGCTGCAACATTCTCGATGCGCGAAACGGTCGTGAGGGCGCGGAGTTGTAAGACAGGAATGGCCTGGAAGAACGGCACCTGTTTGAGAAGAATCACCTGCTCAACAGTGGTGAGGTGCGGAGTGACAGGTTGGGCGGCTTGTTCCGCTCCGGCGACCTGTTGCTGCATGGCGATAGTTGCAGCATTGCGTACCTCGTCGTGTTCGTCGGTGAGTGCGGCTGTCAACAATTGCTCAGCAACGGCACGGCTCAGGGTTTGCGCCGTGCTTGTTGGTGCAGGCGGCTCAAGCGTGGCGGTTCTGGCAAGGGCCGGGTCATCGATTAGCTTCCCAAGCAGCGCATCCGCACCGCGTCGTCGGCTGCGGCGGGTCGGGGCTGCGGCGGGCACTTCGACGGCTGCTTCAACCGGCTCGGCGGCGGTCATCGGAAAATCGGACAGTGTGTAGATGGTCATCGCCCGCACCCAAGGATCATCCGGCAGCGTTGCCAGTTGGGTCAGTGCCTCTTGCAGGGTGGGTGGTTGCAGGTTCCAGGCCTCCTGTGCGCATTGCAATACCTGCGTAGGTGATGCGTCCGGGTCGAACAGTGGCTCGATCAGGTGGGCCACCTGCGCCGAGGTCATCCCCTCCAGTGCTTCCAGGGCGTTGGCCCGCACATGCGCCGAACGGCTCCGCAGGGCATCCGTCAGCACGCGCACCGCCTTGCGGTCGCGGGTGGCCGAAAGCATATAAAAAATCTCGTCCATCAACAGGTGCCGGCGTTCCACGAGGGTGGTACGCAGCACCGCCACGTGATTGTTTGCGGTGTAAGGGGTAAGCGTTTCGTGCAGGTTCACGGTGCGGTACACAGTTTGCAGGGTGGCATTGATTGCGCTCTGGGTCAACGAACTGTACTGCTCCGGATTGATGCGGCATAACACCACCGCCACCATCCGCCGCATCTGTTCATTGTTCGAAGCCAGTTGCTTCAGCAGTGCTGGAACGATGGCCCGTATTTTGCCTGGCTGCGCATTGGCGGTCCGCAAGCGCTTGAAGCGCTCGGTTTCCGTCCAACCATCGCTGCGGACGGTCAGGGCATCCAGGTTGATAGTGCCAACGGTGGCAAACTGCACCAGAATATCGGCGGCAACGCTCCGAATCTGGGGGCTACTGTCGGTGAGCGATTCGATAAAGACCTCAAGCGAGTCGGTCTCACCAATGTAGCCAAGTACCAGCAGCGCCGCCAGTCGCACGCGCTCTATCGGGTCGTAGATGCGCTCATTCATCTGCGATACCACCTCGGTGAGCAGTTCACCCGGCAGCGTACCGGCCAGCAATTGCTCGAAGGCCACCGCCGCCTTGAGTCGTACCTCGTCCGAAGGGTCTTTGAGATACGTAATCAGAACACGGGCATACTGGCTTTGTCCGGTTTGTCCGAGTACTTGCACGGCACTGGCGCGGCGGCTCACATCCGAACTGCCAAGCAGTTGCTCAAGGGCTTGTTTTGCTTCGGCCCGCTGGCTGGCATCGGGCGAGACGAGCAGCAGCGAAAGCGCCCGCGCCTGCAATTCGGTATCGGTATCGTGGAGCAACGCGTGCGAATGCTCAAACAGCGCCCGGTCGGTGGTGCCATACAGGTCGGCAAGCCCGTTCAGCGCCGAACGGCGCACCGGTGGCGCGGGGTCGTTCAGGTAGGCCACAAACAGCGTCCGGGCGCTCTCGCTACGGATACCAGCATTCGCCAGCACATCCAGCAGCGACGAACGCACATAGGCGCTCTCGGTGGTGCGGACCAGTTGGCGCAAGAGCGGCAGGGCATCTTCGCCGCCAACCTGACTGATCAGGCGGGCGATAAAGACGGTAAACGCCTCGTCGTCGCTTTCGTCGAGCTTGCGCTTGAGAATTGCCAGCATGGTCGGGTCAATCACTCGCAGGTTAGATGAGGTGCGGGCAAGCTGAAACGAAAAGTCTTCTTCTTCGAGCGTGGCAATCAGCGCCTGTGTGTACTGCTGCCGCATCATCCAGTTGGACGCAACATAGCCCAGCGCCAGCACCAGCAGTGCCAGCGGTGCCAGCCATTCCAGCGCAAGCGACTGTACCAGCAACAGAAAGGCACCACCTAGCACGGCCCCGATAGGCAGCACCAACCCGCCCGTAAAGGCACGCGCACGGCCCTGCACCCGCAGCGGTACAGCATTGTAGAGCAAGTTGTGTACCATAAACGAGATCGGGTAGAAGCTGTTGCGGTTGAAGTAGGCCAGTGCCGCTGTTGGCAGAGCCGGGAAACCAACAAACACACCGCTGATTGCCAGGTTGCCGAGTGGGTACATCATATTGGCGTTGCTCACGCCGATGCGCCCGATGATGCGGCCCAGGACAAACAACTGGAATGGAAACATAATCAGGCTGCTGATGGCGATAACTGGCCCCGTAAAGCCAGCAATCGCCTCGGTGGTGCGTAATTGCTCAAATAAAAACTTGCTGGTGATATATTCAAGCAGTACCAGGATCAGTATTGTGAGCAATGCCGAGGCTGCCATCCAGCGGAGCAGCGCCGATTGTCGGATATAGCGGAAGCCTTCGCCAATATCGTGCAGGTAGCCTTGAAAGGTGGTGCTGGATGGTTCGTTACTGGTTGCCGACTGCGTCGGGTAGCGGCGCGAAACATACCAGATCAACCCCATCAAGAGCAGGATGGTTGCCAGCCACCCGCTAACAATCAGACTGGTTGGCAGGGTGCTACTGAGGAACGGTATACTAAAGCCCGCCACCACGCTACCGAGCACTGCCGCCGAGTTGATAACAGGCAGCAGGCGCTTGGCGGCGCGGGTGTCGAAGAAGGCGTTAATATAGGTGTACCAGTGCGTTGCAAAAATATCATCCAGGATCAGCAGGATCAGGTACAGCATCGGGAAGGCCAGCGCCGCCAGCCCCATACCCAGCAATGCCAGCGCAATGCTGATAGTCAGCACGGTACTGCCGAGGATAATCTGCATCAGGCGGTCGTGGCGTACCCGGTCGGCAAAGCCGCTATACACACTGATTACCGGAATCGAGATCGCTCCCTTGACGATGAAGAAGAGCGGCAGGGCCGAAAATCCGAGCGTATCAAGGAAGGCCGCCTCAACAATACTGGCCCCCCAGATCCAGCCCAGCAGGTACGTGAAGAGCATCGCATAGAATAGCAGCAGACGCGACCATTCTTCTGACCGGACACCCAGAGTTGTGCGGAGTAGCTGCACCATGTGGATTACTCAAACTGTTCATAAAGCGAAGCCAGTTGACTGGGACGCGAGCGGGTCAATTCGGTAATACGGTCGTTCGCCTCACGCAAGCGCTGGCTGATGACATTGATCAGCGCAATGGCGATATCGGGGTATTGCCAGACCAGCGCCACCAGTGGTTCGCGGTCGAGGCACAACAGCAACGTATCACGGATGGTTACCGCCGATGTTCCATAAATGCCTGTATCAAACAGGCTGACTTCGCCAAAATAGGCATTGGCTCCCAGGGTTGCGACACGTGCCACCGAGCTACTGCTCTTTTCGTATTCTATCCCAACTTTACCATTGACGATGACAAACAGGGTACCCCCAGCATCATTCTGCCGAATAATCTGGGTATCTTGCTCCACAAATCGTTCTTCGCATACTGCCGCTAGAATACCAAGCTCATCCACTGACATGCTCTGAAAGAACGATACCTGTTTTAGAAAGATAATGCGTTCAATAGTTGAAAGCACCTGAAGCTCCCATACTGTACATTCGGTTGTACAGCCGATAGTTCTTTAGTTTTATCTTCTAATGTATTATAGTTCAAAGATGCACTGCTTACTAACTGTATAGGTAAAGTTGATAAAATTGTACGATGGTACAGAGGCTATCACAGAGATATAAAAGTGATCTTCTTGATATTAAACGGAGAATAGGGCAGCATTCTCAGCGCGTGAACCGCTGCCACAGCCCAGCGAGATAACCAACCATTTTAGCAAGGTCGCCGATCAGCCGGATGCAGGGCACCAGCGCGAGGGCGTGCAGTTTCTTCTGAAGGGGTTGCCCGATCAATTGGGGTAGTAGTCGGCGGTAGGGAGCACAGGTATATGCGGCAATACCTGCCAGCAGCAGCGCCGCATATGGCAAGCGCAGGCGCGGCACGCGCACCGCCAGGATCGACAGCATGAGGCCAACGCTGTAGGTAAGGTAGCGTATCAGGTGGCGGCGGGCCACAGACCCGCATTGGCATCGCCGCGTGCATAGAGATAGTACTGACGGGCAAATGCGACCATGTTCGGACGGGGCCGAAAATAGAGCAGGGCTTCGGGCACAAAGTCCCGCCGATATCCGACGCGCTCAACTGCCAGATCAAAAACAAGGTCTTCACAGTGGCTGGCCCATTCGGGGAAGCCGCCAACTGCTTCCCACACGCTGCGGCGAAACGCCATCGACTTGCCAAACGGCAAGAAGCGATCCGGGTCGATCTCTTTGGCGGTGCGGTAGTTGGTTGCCCCGAGCGTCAGTTCGAAAATATCCTGGGGAGCGGGCTGAAAGAACCCCCCCACCAGATCGGCAAGGTTGCGCTCGATGGGGCTGACGATGTGGCGCAGCCAGTCGCGGTGCAGCACTAGGCCCGCATCGGTGCAGGCGATAATCGCGCAATCGGTGTGGGCAATTGCATTGTTGCGCCCCGCTGCGATATTGTGCCCGCCCTGTACCAGCCGAATACGTGGATGCAGCGCCGCATACGCCCGTACAATCTCGGCGGTATTGTCGCGGCTCTGGCAATCGTTGATGATAATTTCATCCGGGCACAGGCTTTGCGCCAGCATTGAATTGAGCAGCGCTGCGATGTTGTCGGCCTCGTCGCGCACCGTGCAGATCAGCGCAACTTTATCGCGCACAATATAATGTTCGCCCGCTGCATACTCACTTGAGTTGATAGAAACCATAGACAACCAGATCTATCAGGGTGAGCAGGCCTTCCCAACCTACCCAGGCCAGCGCCACCGCTGCGACTAGTCGCCCCGCCCATGTGCTGCCGATGCGCCCCAGCACTAGCCCGCCGAGCACAGCGAGCGCAGGCAGCAGGTGCAGCACCTGCTTGAGAATGAGCGTAACAACATATTCATCGGCGAAGGCAAACGGAATATAGGCGACACACCAGCACAGCAGCACGAGCCGTGCATAGCCGCCCTTGGCGTTGGGGCCGGCCAGCACAGCGAGCGTGGGAGGTCGTCGCATCTGCGCCAGCGTCAGGAGCAGCGCTCCGCAGCCTGCCAGCGCCAGCACCAACCCACTATACCAATCTTCGACATTGCCCCACACTGCGCCCCAGGTACGTGCCAGCAATACACCGGTACTGGTGGGTTCGGTAACGGTACCAGGAAGCTCGGTTGCAAATGCGCCCGCCAGTTCGGGCAGGGTACGGCTGAGCAAGGCCGGAACATGCCAGCCATAAAACAGCGCAAACGCCACCACAACCGCACCAATGCCCGCCCATAGCGTTGGCAGGGTCGCAGGTCGCGCCGCAGCGCCAGGAGCGCGATCAGTAGTGCGCCCGTGGTACCCAGAAATACCAGTGCAGTTGGATAGGCAATAAAAGCGACTGCCAGACACACGCCAAGCACCAGTTGTGCCCAGCGCTTGTGCAGGCGGGGCCGCAGATGCAGCCAGACCATCACCGCCAGCAGCGAGAGACATTGTGCCAGTAGCGTTGGCAAAATGCCCCACGAGACCATCATCCGCAGTCCAAAGGGCAGCGCCGCCGCCAGCAGACCACCATACACCGCCGCCCGACCATTCCCGCCGAGTGCCAGCACCAGCATACCTACCAGCAGGACTGCAACCGCATCGACAACGCTGCTAAAGGCCAGCATGCCCAGTTCGTCGCCGTAGCGCGATGGCAGCAGCGTAACGGGTGTTGTGATGATGTAATAGAACGGTGAGCGCGGGATGGTTACATCCATTTCCCACTGTACAGGCGTAAGGGCCGGGTTGGGCAGAAAGATTGAGAGCAACTGACCTTCGCGTACCAGCCAGGTACGCCCCAGGATCAGCGGCAGGTCGCTGTTGTAGTTGAGCGGGTAAGCGGCAGCTCCGAAGCGCATCACAAAGGCCAGCAACGCCGCCGCCGCCAATCCGCGCCGTGCACCGGGGCCAAGCCTGATGATGCCGCGTTGCACCAGACATGCCAGCAGCCATTCGGCAGCCAGCAGCACCAACCCACCGAGCAGCAGCACAACCAGCAACCGTCCAGTATAGTTGGTGAGGGTCAGCCGCCAGTATCCTTCGTCCAACGTTAACACGGCCCCCACACCGAGGGCCAGTGACAGCCCGACCAGCGCCCCCATCCAGGTGCGGTGTGTGGCACGTCCCATCAGCAACGTTGCCAGTGCTGTGCTGAGTGCAAGTAGCACTGCTTGCCCCAGAGGAGGCATCGCCCCATTGCCCCTAATATCGATCTGACGGACGGCCACACCACGGGCGCGAGGGTCACCTTCTACAAACTGTGCCGGGGCGTTCAGGCGTATGAAGGTATTACCGTTCCACGCATTGACACGCGGCAGCAGATACACCTGCTGCCAACCGGGGCGTAGCGCAACCGTCTGCATTCCTGCGCCGTTATCTATCCCAAGTGGCATACCGTCGTAGTCGCCGTGGACGTGTAGCACCACAACAGTGCCTTGGTCGAGTCCTTGCAGGATCACCGATGCCACCGGTTGTGTCCACCGAAAACCAGATTGATGTATCTCGCTATATTCGGCATGGTAGAACTCGCGCAGGTAGGGGCGGTCGAAGGGACTGCCAACAATAATGCTGGTGCGCCACGGCTGCGCGAGCGCCATCATTGTCACTAATAGCGATAGTAGGCCCAGGAGGGTCGCCAGGATGATTGGCTGTTGAACGACAGCGCGGACGTTGTGGACTGCTACCGGCAACCGCAAGGGGCGGGGCGCGGCAACAGTCGTGCCTCTATTCACCTGAGGGTGTGATGGTGTTGACATAAATTAAAAGGGCGGCCTGGTATAGCGATAGAGAGATTATAGCACAGAGGAGTATATCAGCGTGATACGTAGTATAATTGGCAGTACGTTAGAATGCTTGCTTTATTGATTATTGTACCTTATAATAAAACGACTAAATTGCTTGATTATCAAGGATATATTTTATAATGTCCGATTGGATTACAACAAACCTAAAAAGGGCACGTGCTTTAACACCTTCGAACAGTCAAACAGAACTTACTGTTAAATTGATAGATACTGTTTATAATAGATATGCGTCTGTCTCTAATGCCGAAAGACGTATTGCGCTAGCAGCAGCTTTTGATTTATTAGTTGCAGCAGAATACTATAAATCAGTAGTACATGAGGGTTGGATTTATTGTTCTTTGCATTCTCCACAGCTATTCTATCCATATACCAATGTATGTCCAAGATGTGTACTATCAGGAAGATTTGAGTTTGCCGAAGCACGTAAACCAAGTTCAGGCATTATAGGTAATGTGACAGCCAACTTATTAGTATTGTTTTTTCAAACCCTTCTTCATCGTAAAAATCATCCGATGCAAGTCCTACGCAGTGCAGAACCTGTTGATGGTGTGTTTATTGATAATACAACGTCTCCAAAAACTGTTATCTTTGTAGAGATTAAATCGTCTCCTCTCATTACTTTACCTTTATCGGCAACATCTGATTTATTAACAGTTAGAGCCGAAGAGGATAGTCCTCGTGCAGTAGGTCACGAATATATCAATCACCATAGATTATATGGCGATAATCTTTCTATCTGGTTGCCTAATTTTGAGCAACCTATTGAAGGTTATTACTATGAACTTGGAGCAAAGCAGGATAAAGACAATCATAATTGGGCATATTTAGGAATAATGAGTCTTTTAGAAAGAGACCCCCTTTTTTTTGAAAACTATGTTTCCTTTTGGAAAAAGGTATTTGAGGCGTATGCTTTAAGAAATGCTCAAATCAAAGCTTACTGGCTTACCAATGGTTGTGGTCAACCCGTACCTCGCCCTATTGATTGGCCTAAACGTAGGATAGGATCAGGCTACGAATCTATTTCCGATGGGAAAACTAGTGTGGGTTTAGATAGAACAGACGATATTAAAAAAAGTGTGTATCAAATATTAAAACTTGGTTCACTTGGGAAGTCTATTGTTGGTTATGATTTTTACGTGGGTATCCTTTCTAACATTCACCCGGTTAGACATTTTGACGAGTACTTTTTGCCGATTATTGATGTGATTTGGACAACTTATCCTGATCACGAAGTGAAAACAGTAGCTGATCTTCCAGATGATCATAAACTGTATAACCTGTTTGATATTATTTTGTGTCTTACTGAGAACATGAGTAAGATATCAAGACTTAATTCGATTTTTGACTTTTAGAGTTGTGAGTAGTATGATTTTTAATCATGACGCGAGAAAAATAGGAGTTAAAGTTCAGGAACGTATTCGACATTTACCTATTGGTGGTAAGATGCAGGATCTCCCTGAATATTTATGGCATGATAGTTTTCGATTTTATGTGAAAGAAGATCCTTCACGACAAGGGGGCCCCAATTTACGCCTATTTCGCTTGGATCCTCAAAAACCTTCTTTGACAGTTACTGCTTACATTTTTAACAAGTTTGTACATCCCTACGAACATAGATTTATTACTCCGCGAGAAGCAGCCCGTTTGCAAACCTTTCCTGATGATTTGAATTCAAAGGGTCTCGTACTAACATTCAGTCTCAAATTGGTAATGCTGTTCCGGTACGTTTGGCACATGTCGTCTTTCAATCGTTACTTGAACACGCCGTGCATGAAGAACCAACGAACACAGAATTTCAGGCAGTGAGCCTCTTTTGTGGCGCAGGTGGATTAGATATCGGTGCAAAGATGGCGCAACAAGGAACAGCAAAGTGGAAAACGATTGTTTCTGTTGATAACGATTATGCTTCTTGTGAATCGCTGCGTGGGTACATTGGTAACAATACGCTTGTTCTCCAGCAAGATATTACAACTATTTCTGAACCTCATGCTTTTGTTAAAGAACTCTGTCCAAAACTAGACGATGTATACCTCGTTTATGGAGGACCTCCTTGCCAATCATTTAGTCAAGCTGGAAAACAAAAGGGTATTTCTGATAATAGAGGTACACTACTTTTTGAGTTTTTTCGATTTGTGGAAGCGTTACGCCCTACTTATTTTATTCTTGAGAATGTAACGGGTTTAAAGGGAATTGATAAAGGTAAATTATTGTTGAATATTATTGAGAAAGTAAATTGTTTAGATTATAACTTAGATTATAGAATTCTTAATGCAGCTGATTATGGTGTACCTCAACTCCGAAAGCGACTGTTTTTCTTAGGTACAAAAAAGGGACGAAAGAAAGCTACCCTGCCAATCCCTACACATAGTATGATGCCAAACCTTATTGCAACTTTCCCATATACTACTGTAGAAGAAGCTTTTGCAGGTCTTCCTATGCTTATGTTGAGCTAAAAAGATATATAAAGTAATAAACTTATGCCGCAACCCTCCCTGATTACATATCTTATTCTCTATCTTGCCCTGCATAGCTTGCTCGCAAGCCTGCCCGTCAAGGCGTGGGCGCAGCGTATGTTTGGCGATAGTGTCATGCGCTGGTATCGGCTAACCTACAACGTATTGGCGGTGGTATTGCTGGCCCCGCTCCCCCTGCTGCTGGCGTTCTTACCGAGCACAACCCTGTATATCGTGCCTGAGCCGTGGCGCTGGGTGATGCTGGGCGGGCAGGGGGTGGCGCTAATGCTGATGCTGGTAACACTGCGCCAGACTGATATGGGCTATTTCCTGGGGCTTGCGCAACTCCGTGGCACCTCCGGCGGCACCGAGGGCCTCGCTGATCCATCGGTCGGCGATGATGCACTGATTGTCAATGGCTTGTATGCCTATGTGCGCCACCCGCTCTACACGTTCAGCCTGCTGTTTATCTGGCTTTCGCCTGCGATGACTGCCAACTTGCTCGCCGTGTTTGTGCTGTTTACGATCTATTTTTATATTGGCTCTATCCACGAAGAACATCGGCTGGTGCGTGTCTTTGGCGAAACCTACCGCGCCTATCAGCGCCGGGTGCCGCGCCTCTTCCCGCGCCTGCTGCCGCGCCCACGCCACGAGACGGTCCGCTGATCAGGTGTGCTGCACACTATGCTACAATAGAAAGTAGCCTGTTAGGAACAAGAGAGGGTATGATACCGCAGTGGTGATCAATGTTCAACTTAAAAAGGGGCAGGTCTTCCGCTTGTCGCTGCTGCGTCACTTTCAGCGTCCGGCCTTTTATATCAATGCGCTGGCGTTTGCAGGCTTTACGGCCTACGCCTTCACACGTGGCCCGCTGATTTTGATGCTGATCGGGTGGCTTCCGCTGACCGTCTATATTGTGAGCGGCATTATCACCGCTGCACAAGCGGCCTATGGCAAAGACCAGACGCATCTGTTGCCCACGCGCTACGAGTTCACCAATCAAGGCGTACAGATCAGCAATACACAGAATAAGCAGAGCACGGTCGGTTGGGAACATTTTACCAGTTGGGACAGCATGCTGGATTGTTACGTGCTGACGCTCAGCACTGGCCCGATCCTCGCCATTCCGCAGGCCAGCCTCACCCGCAAGCAATCGGAAGAGTTTGAGCAATTGTTACGTGATGCTATTGACCGCCGCCAGGGACGCAGCCGCCCGGCTGCAAAGTAGGTGTCAGGCGGTACCTACCACCACACCAGAGGCCACGGGTAACTGTACATAAAATGTTGTACCGCGCCCCGGTATGCTGCTGACATGCACCTGCCCGCCCTGCGCTTCCACCAAGCGCTGCACAATTGCCAACCCCAGACCACTGCCGCCTTTCTCGCGGGTGCGGGCGCGGTCGGTGCGGTAGAAGCGCTCAAAGATATACGGCAGGTCTTCGGGGGCAATGCCTGGTCCCGTGTCGCCCACCTCAAATACCAGCCAGCCAGCCCCATTGGGGGCGATAGGTGTCAGCGCACCAGTTGGCGGCAGGCGGCGGGTGGCGCGGCTGCCAATGCGCCAGAGGCGGGTAGTGCCATTGGTTGGTGTGGCGGGCGGGGCGTGTTCTCTGGTGCTAACACCAAGCCACACCTGCCCGCCGGGAGGGGTGTAGCGCAGGGCGTTTTCTATCAGGTTGCCGAGCACCTGCGCCAGCCGTTGCTCATCTGCCAGTACCGGCGGTATGGCTTCGTTGGGCTGATTGAGGTGTAGCGCAATCTGCTGCTGACGGGCACGCGGCCCGGCACTGCCAACGATGTGGCCCACAAGTTCGGCAGCATCGAGGGGTTGTATATTCAGCGAGAGTTGCCCTGCTTCTGCCAGCGACAACAGCCGCAGGTCGTTGACGAGGCGGGTGAGCAACCCTACTTCGTGCGACAACGAGCCGAGTGTGGCAGGAGTTGGTTGCTCAATCCCATCTTCGATGCTTTCCAGTTGCAGCCGCAGCACAGTTAGCGGTGTGCGGAGTTCGTGCGCGATATCGGCAACCAGTTGGCGGCGCAGCGTCTCTTGGCGTTCCAGTTCTGCTGCCATCAGATTAAACGACTGCGCCAGTTCTGCCAGTTCTGCATCGGCGGGCAGGGGCAGCGGCTCGTGCTGTTCGCCTGCCGCCAATCGGCGCACGGCCTGTGTCAGCGAGCGTAACGGCGCTGTTACCTGCCGCGACACCAACAGCGCCGTGAACAGAGCCACGCCGCCAGCAACCGCACTCCCCAGCAGGCTGATGCGGAGCAAACTTGCAAAAAAGCCCTGCTCGGCAACAGTCACATATTGCAAGCCAACCGGAACAATCACATATCCTATCAGGCCGGATGGCTGCCGGAAGCGATTTGGTCGGAGGGGGCCGTTCTGAACAGCCGGCATAATCGGCACTGCCTGGGCACGCAGACGCGCCGGTAGTTGGGAGCCAAATGCCTGCATCTCATCGCTATCGTATACGACCCGATACTCGGTATCGGCAATCACAATCCGGCGGGTCAGGCCAAGCTCTTCGAGCCGCTCATCAATGATCGGCTGCACTCCTTCCCAGCTTCCCCCATTCAAACGATAGAGTGCGACTAGGCGTAGTGAAATACCCCGGCTCAGGTCGCGGGCCTGTTCGCGGGAGAGGTCGAGATAGGCGCGGGCAATCAGGCTCCCTGCCAGTATGGTGATCAGCAGCACAGCCAGCAGTGCTACAACAGTATGGGTTATGGTCAGGCGGCGGCGCAGGCTTCGCATAGGGCATGGTTCCGTGTCCACATCAACATCTGGTATGCAGTATAGCGCACAGCTATGAAGAAGGTATGAAGAAGCGGCGCGGCTAGGATTCGCGGAACTTGTAGCCTATGCCAAAGACGGTCAGAATATAGGCAGGCTGGGCCGGGTGCGGCTCGATCTTGCGGCGCAAGTTTTTAATATGGGCATCAATGGTGCGTTCATAGCCCTCGTAGGCATTGCCCTGCACGGCATCGAGCAACTGTGCCCGCGAGAGGGGACGGCCTGCGTTTCGCATCAGTGCCGCCAGCAGATTGAATTCGGTCGGGGTCACATCAATGGACTGACCATCAACCTGCACACTGTGGCGCGTCATATCAACCTGGACCACGCCAATTCGCAGAACTTCTTCGGTGGTGTTTAGCGCACCGCTGGTGCGCCGGAGCAAGGCGCGTGCCCGTGCTATCACTTCACGCGGGCTGAACGGCTTGGCAATGTAATCGTCTGCGCCAATCTCCAACCCAATCAGCATATCGGTTTCTTCGACGCGGGCCGTCAGCATAATAATCGGCACCGCCGAAACACGCCGAATGCGCTTGCATACCTCGAAGCCGTCCAGTTCGGGCAGCATCAGATCAAGCACAATCAGGTCGGGTTGTTCACGCTGCGCAAGCTCAAGTGCGGTGCGTCCGTCGTAGGCTGGCAGCGTCTCGAAGCCAGCCTGCTCGAAGTAGGCGACCAGACCCTGTACAATCTTGCGCTCGTCATCAACAATCAGAATACGTGTCATACTACCCGCACATTAGGCACCGTGCAACCACAATACACCAGCGATGGTGGGCAAGAGAGAGCAGGAAAACTCCTGTTTCTGACCCATCGCCATCTGCCCGTATTATAGCGCACCTGCCTGAAACGTGATAGCATACAAGCGTACCGAATGAGCACCCAAATACAAGGAGCAACCAGATGTCGGTTCAGTTTGGAATGTTTGTACCGCAGGGTTGGCGCATGGATCTGGTCGAGATTGAAGACCCGATTGCTCAGTATGAGGCGATGACAGAGGTAGCAAAGGCTGCCGATGCGCTCCCCGCCTACGACTCGATCTGGGTGTTTGACCATTTCCACACCGTGCCTGTGCCTACCAAAGAAACGGTATTCGAGTCTTGGACAATCACAGCGGCAATGGCCCGCGATACACAGCGCGTCAAGATCGGGCAAATGGTCAACTGCAACGGCTACCGCAACCCGGCCCTGTTTGCCAAGATTGCCTCAACTGTGGATGTGCTGAGCCACGGACGGCTATACTGTGGGCTGGGGGCAGGCTGGTACGAGCACGAGTGGCGGGCGTATGGCTATGGCTTCCCCGATGTGCCAGAGCGGATGGGCATGTTCCGCGAAGCCTGCGAAATTATTGTACGGATGTGGACTGAAGATGAACCAGTTTTTGAAGGTAAGTACTACACCATCGACAAGCCGATCAACGAGCCGAAGGGTGTGCAGAAGCCCTATCCTTCGTTCTGGCTTGGCGGCGGCGGTGAGAAGGTGACACTCAAGCTCGTGGCAAAGTGGGGCAACGCCTGCAACGTGATGGGGATGCCGCAACGCTGACGCACAAGTTTCAGGTGCTGCGCCAGCACTGCGAAGACGTAGGCCGCAACTACGACGAGATTATTCGATCCAGCGGTATGGGTGTGGTGTTGCTCAAGCCAGGGGAAGACCGCGATGCTGCTATCGAGCGCGACCGGGGCTTGCTCACCCGCGAGCAGTTCCTGGGGCAGGTGCTGGTTGGCACGCCCGATGAGGTCGTCGCCGCATTGCAGGAGCGTGTTGATGCTGGTGTGAACTACTTTATTATGTACTTCCCACGTGTCGCCTACGACCACGAGATAATGCACCGCTTCGCAGATGAGGTTATTCCGCGCTTTGCGTAGGAGATGATCAGCGCCGGGGCAGACTGTGGCTAAGCCCCAACGCGAGGGGTGTATCCGGTTGTATTGGGAGATGTTCATGAGCGCCGGGGGACGGAAGACCCCGGCTACTCATCGATATTTTGCCTGTGCTTCGGGAGCAGACCATTGAGCAACAGATTGCCGGCCTCGTCTGCTTTGAGCAGTGGAGCCAACCAGAAGCCCTGCCCATACCGGCACTGCATCGACCGCAACAGGCTGTACTGGGTTTCGTTCTCGACCCCCTCTGCAATGACTTCAATGCCCAGTGTATGCGCCAGCGTGATGATGGTCTGGACAATCGCGGCACTCTGCTGGTTGTGGGGAATGGCATGCACAAACGAGGCATCAATCTTGACGGTATGAACGGGTAAAAGTTGCAGGTAACTGAGCGATGAGTAGCCTGTGCCAAAGTCATCGAGCGACACATGCACCCCCATTGCGCTCAAGTCGTGCAGAATAGCGGCGGTCATTTCAATGTTGTGAATAGCGGCTGTTTCGGTGATTTCAATATGCAGGTGATGTGCGCTCAGATTGGTTGTGTGCAGGATTGCTGCCACCCGATCCACAAGCCCCGCGTGCAGCAGTTCGCGGGCCGAGATATTCACCCGTAGCGTGAAGGGCTGATTGGGCGGCAGCAGTGCCTGCCACTGTGCGGCCTGTTCACAGGCTTGGAGCATCACCCAGCGATCAAGCACGGTAATAAGGTGGCTCTCTTCCGCAATCGGGATAAAGCGCCCCGGCTTGAGCAGGCCCCGCTGAGGATGGTACCAGCGCACCAGTGCTTCGAAGCCAACCAGATGGCTTGTCGTAAGGTCAATAATTGGCTGATACAGCAGGTACAGTTCACCGTTGGCAATCGCCTGCGGCAGTTCGCTTTCTACTTCAAGCCGCTCACGGGCACGGTGGCGCAGCATCTCATCATAGATGACAACCTGCGAACGTCCACGGGCTTTGGCTTCAAACATTGCCATATTTGCATTGTGCAGCAGATCGGTCGGGTCGTTGCTCTGGCGATCATTCATTGCAACACCAATGCTCACATTGATATACACTTCTTGCGAATCGAGCAGCAGCGGGTGGCGCAGATCGACGAGGAGCCGGGTGGCAAGTTGCACCGCTTCTTCAAGGTTGGTGTTGGGCAGGAGCAACACAAACTCATCGCCGCCAAAGCGGGCTACCACGGTATTGGACGGGGTCATATGGCGCAGACGCTGCCCCACTTCGCTCAGCAGATGGTCGCCCAGAAACTGTCCCAGGTTATCATTGATGAGCTTGAAGTTATCAATATCGAGCGAGAGCAGTGCATTCGACTGCGACTGACTGTGCAGCGCCAGCATCGAGAGGTAGCTGAGCAGATAGTTCCGGTTGGGCAGGCCCGTCAGGTCATCGTACATAGCGAGCCGATAGAGCCGCTCTTCTGTCGTTTTCCGCAGCGTGATATCGGTCGCAACACCGCCAATCGCCTCGATCTGGCCCTGCTCATCATAAATTGGAAACTTGATGGTAATATACGTGCGCTCGGTGACACCATCTGAAAAGGTCTGTTCACGGGTCACGACATTGCCCGTTGCCAGCACTTCCCGGTCGTGGGCCAGCACTTCCCTAACCTGTTCCGGGGGCAGCAGGGCGGTATCGTCTTTGCCAAGCATATCACGTTCGTTATACCCTGCCAGGATGCTTGCGTGGTAATTGACGAGTGTGTAACGGCTCTGGAGATCTTTGATAAAAATGGCGAGCGGCGCATGCTCCAGCAAGGCCCGCAACTGCGCCTGACTCTGGCGTAGCCCCTGCTCGGAGAGCTTGCGCTGCTTCTGTTCGGCGTGGAGCGCGTTGCTGGTTGCCGAGAGTGCCAGTGAGCGCTGCTGCATCATGCGTTCAAGCTGGGTGTATTCGCGCCACAGATGCAGTTCGGCCTGCTTCCGTGTGGTAATATCCTGGATTGCACCGATGATACGCCCATAGTGTCCATACTCTTCGTCCCATTCGGGCAGGGCCGTGATGTGCAGCCAGCGAATACCACCATAGCGCGTGAGAATCCGGCACTCTTCAACAACTTCGTGCCCTTCCTTCAGCCGATTGATTATATGCCAGACCGTAGGCTGATCATCGGGATGAATCGCCTGCATTAAAAAGGCCGGATGTTCGAGTTCTTCCGGTGAGTAGTTCAACTGATGAACCAGCTCCCCAACCAGCCA
>JAAUSQ010000066.1 GCA_012033195.1 Chloroflexaceae bacterium | reverse complement strand
GGGGAGATGCGACAGACCTACACCGCCGATGCTGGTGCTGTCAGACCGCTTTCGGTGCTGGCAGCCGTGGCCACCGGGTGCGGTGCCTCGTGTTCGATAAACGGGGCGTTGATGATCATCACCGGGCACGTCGCACGCGCCAGCAACCGCTCGACATGAGTACCCAGGTAGAGCCGCTGCGACCCGACCCGTACACTGGTGCCAACAACAATCAGATCGCTTTCGACGGTACGTGCCATTTCCAGAATAGCAAAGGTCGGGTCGGGCGCTATCGTCACCTCGCTGTCCACCTGCACACCAAGCGATGTACCAAGCGTTTGCAAATCCGTGACGACCTGTTGGGCAATCCGGAACTGGCGCTGCTCGTAATCTGCCGAGTCGCTGTAGCTTAGCTGATCGGGCACCACCACACTATGCACCAGCACACTGGCTTCGGGGTTATCTGCCAGGGTAAACGCAAGCTGTGCAGCGCGGCGGGCAGCCAGCGAGCCGTTGGTGGGTACCAGAATGCGGCGTGGTGTCCAGTCGGTGGCAATATGCTGACCACGTACCACGATGGCGGGGCAGGATGCAAAGCGCACAACATAATCAATCAGCGGGGTAAAGAGCACATCGCTGCCCGCTCCTGGCTCTGGCGCACCCATCACCAGCAGATCGTAGGACTTGCTGGCCTCTTCCAGGATAGCCACATCAGGCTGCTTATCCACGACAATTTTTTTGGTGACCTGCTGCTGTCGGAAGAGTGGCGCAACGTGGTCGAGGAAGGTGGTTGCGCGGGCACGGTCGGCAGTGGGCACCACACAGAGCAGCGTGACCGCGAGCTTGCGCCCGCCGGCAATCCGTTCGAGGATCTGCGCCTCAACCGTCTGCACAGTGGCCGCATCGGCATCGTCGCGCAGCCGAATGGGCACCAGCACGCGGTGAGCCGAACTGACCGGATTGCCGCGCAACTGCTCTTCGCGGCGCAGCCGTTCGCGTTCTTCGGTGCTGATCTGGGTGCGTCCCAGCGTCCAGCGCAACAAGCTTGGAGCCATCAGCGAGGTGACCATTGCCACCACCACAATCATCGAGAAGATATCCTGTGTGAGCAACCCAAGCGAGAGACCAATCGTTGCAATGATGATCTCGACTGCGCCGCGTGCATTGAGCGCCATACCGAGGCTCAGGGCTTTCCAATGGTCGGTTGTGCCCGACAGTCGCGCCCCGATATACGCACCCGTAATTTTGCCGATACACGCCACCGCCAGAAAGAGTCCGGTAAACAGCAGCAAGCGTGGCTCAAACAGGCCAGCAATATTGACCTTGAGGCCTGCTACGCCAAAAAAGATCGGGGCAAAGACACCGAGCGCCATACTTTCGAGCTTATGGATTACGTCGCGGGGCATAGTGGGGATTTGCCCGAAAAGAATACCAATCACAAATGCACCGATGACGGCTTCGAGGTGCAGCGCCTGTGAAACCGCGCCCCAGCCGAAGGTCAGCACAATGACCGCCGTGAGCACTGCTTCCGAGCTTTTGAGCCGATCCTGGGCAAAGGTGAGCACACGCCGCACCAGCCAGCGCCCCACCGTAAAGCTCACAATAACAAATGCAACCACACTCAAGACCGCTTTCAGCACCCCTAGCACGGTGAGGGTGGCCCCTGCTGCAACCCCAACCAGAATAGAAAGCATTGTCCAGGCGGTAATATCATCAATCATTGCTGCCGCCATAATCACCTGCCCGATATCCCGCCGCAGCATTTGCAGGTCTATCAGCACCTTGGCGATGACAGCAATGGCCGAGATAGACAGGGCCGTTGCAATGAACAGCGCAAAAATGGTGCGCTGCTGCGGATCAACCAGCAAATCATCGGGCAGGATGAACCCGAGGCCGAGGCCCGTGCTAAAGGGCACTATCAGGCCGCCGGCTGCCGTGCCTATCGCGGCGCGAGCGTGCCGCCGAATGAGGCCCACATCAATTTCGAGGCCCGTGATTAGCAGCATAAACATAGCCCCAAACAGTGCCACCTGTTCGAGCAGATAGCCCTGTATCTCATTCTGGGGCACTACCCACACACCAAGCATTGGTACCAGCGTACCGAGCACCGAAGGCCCAAGTATGATGCCCGCCAGAATTTCGCCAACAACCGAGGGCTGCCCGAAGCGTTGGGCAATTTCGCCACCGAGCCGCGCTGCACACAGCAGCACCGCCACCTGTACCAGCAGCACGAGAATATCATCATGGGGCGCAGCACTAAAAGGTCCCATTTTTCTCCCTCCAGAATGGTTTGCTCAGTATATACGGTTTAACGGTTCCGACGGGGCGAAAGCACGTGATTCTGGCAGCAAGCGGAGCGATTATTCGCCCGGTGAAGGCCGTCGCTGGATGATGTATTGTTGGAGATGGCGTATCACCAGTACCACCACACCCAGCGCAATCGCAAACAGAATCACGTTTTCATACTGATCGACCCAGCCGAGGATGGTGGGCCAGTGTTCACCGAGGACATATCCCGCACTTACAAGGATGATGTTCCAGAGTAACGAACCAAGCGTGGTGAGCGCCAGAAAGATACCAATTGCCATGCGGTTCATTCCGGCGGGCAGCGACACAAGGCTGCGTATCAGGGGCATCACACGCCCGACCAGCACAACCGCCATACCATAGAGCTTGAACAGATGCAGGGCGCGGTCGTAGTCGTCTTCCGAGAGCCAGAACCAACGCCCATAGCGCCGCAAGAACGAACGCACCAGCACATCGTTGGCCCATTGCCCTACACCGTACAGCACCAGCGCACCAAGCACCGCACCAAACGTGCTGGCAACCAGCACACCCATCAGGTTGAGTTCGCCCTGTGCCACCAGCGAACCCGCAAATGGGAGCATCAGTTCCGAAGGAATCGGCGGAAAGACTGTTTCTAGTGTCATCAACAGAATAATGCCAACATATCCTAATTGCAAAATAATTTGCTCAACCCAGACACGAAGATATTCTAACAGCTCTGCCATTTCTCTTGTTCTCCTTATAGCTCCCCATTATGATAACTATAGCTCATGTATGGCCTATCGCACAAGGGAAAACGACCCCTTCTCGTATATGGTTTTTATAAGCAGGCTTATATACGCCGGACTCCCCCTATTCGGGGCAAGTAAGCGCTACAGGCAGCATTGCCCAGTGCTGGCTGTTTACACTCCGGCGGCCTATTTCTCGAAATATTTCACAAAAGGGTTGATAACCCCTTGACACATCCTGACATCGATGATACGCTACGATATATAAAGAGTTATAAAGACACTGAAAGAGCATTTCTGTCTGTCGAGTCATCCCGGCGGTGCTGGCTGTGGCGACTGGTCAGGCAGAAACCGCACCGAAAGGAGATGTGGATGCAGCACCATCGGGTAGGTCTGAGCGAATACGTGTTATTCGCGCTCCTCATTGGTCTCGCCGGTCTGTCGCTTGTAATGTTCATCAGTCAGATCATTGCACCGCAAACATTGCTGGTGGCTGGTCTGGTCATCGACCGCTTGAGCGCCGCCATCGCGCTGCTGGTGGCAAGTGTGGGCGTGGTTGTGTTTCGCTTCTCATTGCGCTATCTCGATGGCGAACCAGGGCAGGTGCGCTTTTTGCACTGGTTGTTTCTCACCATTCTGGCGGCCTATCTGCTAATGATCGCAGCCAACTTGTTGCTGCTTTTTGCAGCCTGGGCTATGGCAAGTACGGGCCTGCATAATCTACTGACGTTCTATCAGAACCGGGCCGAAGCGCTCCGTCCCGCCCGCAAAAAGTTTCTTATCAGTCGGTTAGGCGACATTGTGCTGCTCAGCGCTATCTTCCTGATCTGGAACCAGTGGGGCACCCTCAACCTCTACACCTTCCTGGAGCAGGTCAACGAGCCAGCAACGTGGGCCGCTGCGCCGTCGGTGGTTGCGATGCTGATCGTGGTTGCTGCGCTTACCAAGTCGGCACAGTTCCCCTTCCATAGCTGGCTGCCCGAAACAATGGAATCGCCCACCCCCGTTTCGGCACTGATGCACGCTGGTATCATCAATGCGGGCGGTGTTCTGGTGCTGCGCTTCGCCCCGCTGCTGGTTGTCGTGCCGGCGGCCCTGTTCAATCTGGCACTGGTCGGCACCATCACCACTGTTCTCGGCCTGCTGGCAATGTGGTCACAAACCAACATCAAGCGCACGCTGGCCTGGTCAACCGTCAGCCAGATGGGTTTTATGATGATCCAGATTGGTCTGGCTGCCTTCCCCGCCGCACTGCTGCACATCGTTGGGCACGGCTTCTACAAGGCGTGGTCATTCCTCCGCACGGGCGATTTGCCCCCCTCTACGCCCGCAACGGCACCGCTGGCACCTGCGCTGGCGCTGGTGCTGCTGCTAGTTGGTGTGGTCGTTGCCGTGCCTGCTATCCTGCTTGCATCGATGATAACTGGCTTCGACCCGCTGCATTCACCCGGCGAACTGGCCCTGACCGCGATTGTAGCGCTGGCAATGGGCCACGTCTGGATTGCATTCTTCCGCGCCCGCCCCGCCACCGGAAGCAATGCACTGGCTGCGGCAGGTGGTGCGCTGCTCACGACCTTTCTTGCAGTCAGCGGTGCGTTTGCACTGTATACCGGTGCGCTGCTGTACCTGGCCCCGGTGATGGGCACGCTCCCCATCCCAACCGATCCATTGTCGTGGGCCGCTGCGGTGCTGCCAGTGGTTGCCCTGACTGCCCTGTCAATAGTCCACGCAGTGCTGCCTGCACTGGCAACCACTCCAGGCGGGCGGGCCTTCTACGTCCATGCGCTGCACGGTTTTTATTTTGGTGCACTGGCCGATCAGCTGGTTGAGCAGGTCTGGAAGACAACGCGGGCCACTGCCTGAACATCCTGAAACATACATATTTTTATTGTGCGCACAGAGCCTGATTGAGCAAGACGCAGATGGTTAGACGCCCGGTACAGACAATATCTAAAATGTTGATGCATTCAAAGGAGCATCCCCATATGTTTGATGAAACACGCGTTGCCGAGCCACAAACTGCACCGTCACCGGTTGCTACCTATACACCCGCTACGCTCACCGCACCGCCGACCCTGCACGAAGTGGTTGTGGCTGTCTGCAATCGTATTCCGCCACTGTGGGACTTGTCGAACTATGTCGCGGTCAATCCGTTTCTGGGCTTTGCCGCGCAGCCACTGCCCGAAGCCGCCCGTATCATTACCGATGGCATTGATGCACGGGTGCTGCCCGATGTAGACTTTTACCGTGCCCGCTGGCAAACCGGCGCGTTCGGACAGGCTGAACTGGCTGCGGTTGCGGCACGCTACAACCACAACCCAGCGACGCTTGCTGCCATTCTCGATGGCACCGCCCCGATGCCAATGCGTCCGGCGGGTGGCGTGCTCACCTGCGCCGAGCAGCACGATCAGCAGTATGGTACGTATCTGCATCAGGCGGTGCTGCGCCAGGTAACGCTCTGGTGTGCGGTGCATGTCCCAACCGATGGCGGCATCCCCTGGAAGGCTGGTCTCCAACAGCGGCTCTTTACAGCGTGGCACGAGGCGGCCCGCGCCGACCGTTCGCTGGATATTGCGGGGCTACGCGGCTGGCACACCTGGATACAGCAGCTACCTACCGATCCGTATGCGGCAATTGAAGCAATGCTGAAGCTGGCCGATATTGCACCCGCTCATCAGACGACATACCTCTACCGGTTGCTTGGTGGTGTGTTCGGGTGGGCTTCGTTCTTGCGCCGCGACCCGTGGGCCGCTCAGAGCGAAGATCCTGGAGCGGTTGCCGACTTGCTGGCAATGCGAATCTGCACCGATGTTGCGGTCAAGCACCTCGCCAAGCAGCCCGCTGGCAAAACACCCCGCACCGTGATGAAATCAACGGTTGAAGATGAGACGATCCGCGCACTGTTTCAGGAGGCGCTCGAAGATGGCTATGCCACCCGGATGCTGCACAACATCCTGCCCCCGCCTACCACGCCGCAGACCCGTCCGGCGGTGCAGGCATTCTTCTGCATTGATGTGCGCTCGGAAGTGTTCCGCCGCCACCTCGAAGCGCTCTCGCCGCAGATTGTCACAATGGGCTTTGCAGGCTTTTTTGGCGTAACCCTCGACTGGCAGACTGACGGCAAACACAGCGCCCGCTGTCCGGTACTGTTGCAGCCTGCCGTCCAGATTGCATCGCAGGCACCCGACAATAACACTCGCAGCAAGCTGATCACCGAAGTACAGAAGGCTCCCGGCGCGGCGTTCACTTTTGTTGAAGCACTTGGCATCGCGTATGGCATCGGGTTGGCCGGAGATGCTCTGCGCTGGTTCCAGGCATGGCGAGCCGATGAAGGGCATGCCCCCTTTACACTGGATCCCGACACCAACGGGCGCGGCATTCCGCTGACGAGCCGCATCGAGGCCGGGGCAGCAATCCTCAAGAATATGGGCCTGCGGAAGACCTTCGGGCGGCTTGTGTTGCTGTGTGGGCACGGCAGCACCAGCGAAAACAACTCGCACGCTGCTGGTCTGGACTGTGGCGCGTGCGGCGGGCACAGCGGGGCGATTAATGCCCGCATTGCTGCCGCCATCCTGAACGATCCTGCGGTGCGGGATGGCCTAGTTGAGCACGGCTGGAACGTCCCCGCTGATACCTGGTTTATGCCGGGGCAGCACGACACCACGCTGGATACCGTCGCGCTGTTTGATACCGCCGCCATGCCCGCCAGTCATCAGGCCGACCTGCGTCAGTTGCAAAGCTGGCTTGATCAGGCCGGGGCAGCAGGTCGCGCCGAGCGTGCGCGTTCGCTGGGTCTGGCGGATAAACCACGCAACCTGCTCGAAACTCTTATTCGGCGGCGAGCACGCGATTGGTCGGAAGTACGGCCAGAGTGGGCACTGGCACGCAATGCCGCCTTTATTGCGGCGCGGCGCGACCGGACACGCGGCGTGAACCTGGAAGGGCGTTCGTTCCTGCACGAGTACGACTGGACAACCGACCCGGACAACTCGATCCTGACGCTGATCCTGTGTGCGCCCATGGTGGTAGCCTCGTGGATCAACCTACAATATTTCGCTTCAACCGTCGATAACAACGCGTTTGGCTGTGGCACCAAAGCCCTGCACAACCGGATCGGCTCGCTTGGGGTAGTGCTTGGCAATGGCGGCGACCTGCGAACTGGTCTGGCGTTGCAGTCGGTGCAGGATGCGGATGGCCGCTGGTATCACGAACCGCTGCGGCTGCATGTTGTGGTTGAAGCGCCGCATGATCGGATCGAGGCAGTGATGGCAGCGAGCAGCGATGTTCGCAACCTGATCGAGCATGGCTGGGTGCGGCTCTTTGCGCTCGACTCGGACAGCAACGATGTAGCGCAATGGGTGCCCGGTCGCGGTTGGAATGCGCTGTAACGCGCCGCGTGGTCTGCGGCATATCCTGCCGCTGCGCCAGATTGACGAACGTTCCAGGGTGACTTCACACTAGTAGACAATTCCCCGCTCACCTGTAGCAGTGAGCGGGGAGTGGGCCACGCGCTGCTCAGGCAGGCGGCGGTTCGTCGGCGGGGCAGCACCTGCACAGCGCCGCAATCTTCTGGCGCACGGTGTCGCGTAGTTCATCGGGAGAGATAACGAGTGCCTGCCCGCCACACCCCAGTATACACGCGGTTGCATCTGCAAGGGTTTCAAACTGTACCTCGACCACGTACCAATCCGGCCTATCGGTGGCAGCACTGGATTGCACGGTTGCCCAGCGCCACCACTGTACCACCGACAGGGCATCTTGATGAATATGCACTACTGCCGGATAGCGGGGAAGCTGCGCTAAAAATGATCGGGTGGATTGTTCCCAATACTCCGCCAGATTGAACTGCTGAGGGCGCAAGAAGTGTTCCTCGGTAATCTGCACCTGCTCAATTCGTGCAACCCGGTAGGTTCGCACATCGCCATCCACACGGGCTACCAGATACCAGGTCTGCCCTTTTGCCACCAGGCCCAACGGCTCAAGTACACGGGCCACCGTTTCCCCGGCGCTGCGTGTGTACTGTACCCGAATGCGGCACTCTTGCCAGATAGCATCTTGCAGGATGGGCAGGCGGGCGACTGATTCGGGCGAGTCATACCAGCGTGTTCCATCAATGTGGATACGTTCGCGCATGCGGACGGCGTCGGCTCGATGTAGTGCCGGGAGCGCCGCCAGCACCTTGAGCACCGCCTGTGCTGCGGCATCTTCCAGGCCCAGATCGGAGAGTACACGGGTGGGGGTCGCCAGCATCAGCGCGTGGATCTCATCGAGGTGCAGCCCTGTCAGACTGGTGCGGTAGCCTTCCAGCAGATACCACCCCCCACCCCGTCCGCGCTCTGCCACGACCGGAATACCAACTTCACCGAGGGCATCCATATCACGCAGTATGGTGCGTTCCGATACCTCAAGCCGCTCCGCGAGATCATGCGCTGTCAGGCCGTGGTGCGCTTGCAATAGCAGCACAATAGAGAGCAAACGACTGGCACGCATAGGTGTTCCCTTTCATGCTACATATATCATGCGCTGAGCATACCATATAAACCTGACACAAGATGTCGTATTTCTGCGCTACACTACGGAGGCACAGCGAAAGGAGGATCTATCAATGATGCAGAATGAAGCGATCCGGAGCCGTCCCCATATTCCAGGGTATGGTATTCCCGAAGGTTCCGAGGGCATGGTGACATGGGAATGGGTGATGGAGCAGGTTACCGCACAACGCAACTACTGGATCTGCACGGTGACACCGGACAACCGACCACATGCAACGCCGGTATGGGGTATCTGGCTTGATGCTGACTTTTATCACGGTGGTGCCGCACACACACGGCGTGCACGCAACCTTGCCACCAATCCGCACATGGTGATGCATCTGGAGAGCGGTGATACGGTTGTGATTATTGAAGGAACGGCAGAATACCTGACAGAGACGACGGTTGACCCCCAACTGGCGGCCCGGTTGGATGCCGAGTACGTGAAAAAATATGCAATGCCGCACGGCCTCCCGGTATGGCGGTTGCGTCCTACAAAAGCTTTTGCATGGCATGATTACCCAACCAGTGTCACACGCTGGGTCTTCACCACTGCGTAACCGCTTACACAGCGTCGTTGAACGCTTGCACTCGATTGTTTCTGTTAAAGAGGTGTGGCTGATAGCTACGCCTCTTTGATAACATCGGTTTTTTTTATAAAAAGACTTTGTTTGTTATGGTCTTCTGGCTCAATTCAATACAGGATATCATTTACTTGTATGTCATTATGTTGTATAGTAATACCCATTCCAGTTCATTATGAATGCTCCATTAGAAAGTTATTAAAAAATCATTAGGGGCAACTCGGCTCAGCATTTCTCCTTCCTCACATATGGTTTCTGTCCGTCATCGGTAGGGGACGTCAGGCAGACCCGGCTATCATTGTGTCACACGCTCAGCGAACCCTGTAACAATGCAATAATTTTGTCATGACAAAGGAGAACTCGCAATGATTGGTGCTCCTGTTGGTTCGTCACCCACCCGGTCTCCGGCGCGGGTGTGGCTTTTTCTGTTGGTCGTTACGGCTCTCTTGCTTGCATCTTTCCCCACACTTCTCCGTCCCCCATTGCCTATCGAGTACACCGATACGCCCGATCTGGTCAATGTGCTTGAGCAGGGCGGCCTGACCCACATCGCCCCCGCTCCCGCCCCAATTGATGCACCCGGTTTGCTGCCCTACCCGGAACTGACCGACCTGCGCGGGCCATATACGCGCCACTACGACCAGGGCAATGGTCAGTACCTTGCATTGGTAAGCCCGACGCCGCTGCACTATCAGGACATCCTGGGCAACTGGCAACCGATCAACGCCGACTTTACCCCGGTCGAGGGCGGCTGGCAGGTGCAGGAAAACAGTCTCCGCAGCACCGTTGCCGAGCGTGCCACCGCCATACAGCTTGAGCACATGGGGGTGTTGATCGGCTGGGAGCCGCAGGCGTTGCAGGTGCGCATGCCCAACGCAACGATTCGCCCGCTGGCATCCCCGTTGACACCTGATGAAGCTGCCGCTGCCACGCTTGCCGAAGATGCCCGCACACTGACCTATGCCGGGGTATGGAGTGACCCCACTATTACCGAACTGCTGCATAGCAAGGCCGGCGCACTCAAGCAGGAGCTTGTGCTGACAGAGCGACCGCGCACCGTGGCAGGCGGGCAGTGGCTCGAACTACACGCCCGCATAACCATTCCCGAAGCGGTCGTCATCTATGCCGAGGGGCAAACACAGACCGCAGCATTCAGCACCGAGGGCGCGGTAGAACTGCGAACCCCCGGCGGCGAGACACTGCTAACACTGGCCCCACCTGTGGCCTATGAGCAGGCCAACCCCGGCGAACGAGTGGGCGGGCGCTACCATCTTGTGCATGAGGGACGCACACTCGATGTGTATGTGCAAACACCGTGGGCGTGGTGGGCCGCTGCCGACCGCACCTACCCGGCAGTGCTCGACCCGACGATGCAGGTGCTGCGAACGCTGGAGCAGATTACCATTCAAGATCAGGAAATCGGCAAAGAATCGGGGATTGCCGAGGCAAATGCAAACGTCTTCCAGTCCATGTGTCCGGGGCACTTTGTCACCGAGGGCGACTTCGAACGCGGCTTCCAGCGCTCGTATGTCAAGTTTCCGCTGCCTACCCTCCCCAACAACGTCGCCGTGCCGCAGGCTGCCACGCTGGTCGCCGTACCCGAACGGAACAGTAACGACCCGACCTATACCTGGTACTCCGACAAGACCACCCGTATGGCGATGGAAGTCTATCGTACAACCGAAGACTGGAGTGGGTTGCTGAGTGTCAACACTATTCTCAGCAGATTTTATGTGCCTTCATCGTACCCCGATATTACAACAACGGGCGGCTCGACCGAAGTACTCTACAAGCCCGACCCGACCCTGACCCTTGACCGGTTGCCCGCCTCAACCTGGGATGTGACCAGTATTGTGCAGGGGTGGTACGATGGCTCCTTCGAGAATTACGGCTTTGCGCTGATACTGGATAGCGAAGGCTTCCGCTTTTTTGAAGACCCGCTGCTGCCGATTGATAGTAGCATTGTCCGCTTCCCATCGGGCGCGTGTTTCCCCGATACCGCCAAGTGGAGCGACCTCGATGGTGTGTTTGATGGCATCCCCGATGCCACCGCCGACGGTGCAGGCATTGCGCTACTGCTCAACTATACCGCACCAACTCTGCCCAATGTCGATATCCTTGACCATCCCGTGCCCGCGTTGCACCCCTATGGCAAGGGCGGCTACGAAGACCAGCACCACGAATACCGCGTACCCGCTTCGGCGGGGTGGCGGCTGATTGCCACACAGGGGCGCGGCGACCTGCCATCGGGCTACCCCAATCTGCCCCTGTCCCTGATCGATGCCGAGAACACCCTGCTGATCGATTCGGATGCAGGCATTGCTACCCCTGGCAACGAGGCGTTTGACTGGCAGCCAAACTACGTGGTGATGGATGGTAACCAGGCGCTGCCCGATGAATTGTATGTGCGGGTAGAAGCCGATAACAACCCCACCACCGACCAGAACGACAAACGCTACAACCTGGAAGTAGACACTGCCGCCGCCTCTCCGTCGCTGGTGCCCGACGCGCCCGGCGTAGCGATCCCGATCCAGCTCCTGCGTGAATTGATCGATGGGCAGGAGCTTGATCTGCCCGCCGATACCACCGTCGAAATTCGCATTCCCTACAACGAGCTGGGTGATACCCAACTAACTCCGAGCACGGCCCGCGCCTATGATATCCAGCTTTTCCCACCCGGCAGCAACACCCCCTATGGCAGCCGCACCATTGGCGGCGCACCGCTTGTTGCTGGCCCGGATGCCTTCGAGATTGAGCTATCAATCAACGCGGCGCAGGCGGGCACATGGCTGCTGGTTACCAACTACAATCGTGGTCGCCGCGATATCACCAACCTGACCGCAAATGTAACGCTGTGCTCTAATACCGACGACGTGGTGCGTTACCCGCTCGATGGCGAGTGTGTTGAACTGCGCCGCCCGCCTGCCGTGCTCACCATCGGCAGCACCTATCAAGAGGTGGGCAACCTGCGGATCTACAGTCCCGGCGGGTTTACCGGTACCTGCCCTTCGAGTTGTACCACCAATAGCGAAGACCCGGCGATGATTCCGGTCATGCCGATGGTGGGCTTTCAGGGCGACGATGACCACTGGGTTGCGCTGAAGGGTGGCACCTTCACGCTGAGCAATGCCGGTGTCACCACTTCGGCAGATACACGGCTGGTGATGGCCGACTTCAGCGACCCTGACGAGATTGTATCGATGCCCGTACTGCGCGGCGACTTCGAAGCGGCGGCAACAGGCAGCATTCTGGAAACAACCTCCGCCCCTGCCGATACCTATCTGCTGGTGAAACAGCCGATGAACGAAACGCTCGACACTGGCTTTACCTATACGATAGATCTGGGCATTGCCGATGATCGGCTACGTGGACAGGGCACTATTCAGCGCATCATCCGGCCCACCGCCGACAAACCTGCAACAACCTTTACCTTTGATGCTGAATGGTCGATGCAAGTGCAGGGTGGCTCCACATTGCAGGGGCAGATGACGTATCAAGCGGTCTCGGCCAGTGTCTTCAATGTCGGTTCGCTGCTTGTGTCGCCGCCCACCAGTGGCTATGGCATCGAGCACAACCCGGCAGAAGCGAATGCGCTTAATCCGGCGGCGGTGCCAAAGTTCAAGCAGATCCGGATGACGGGCGCAACACTGGCACAACCTGACACAACGGGGGCCGCAGAATTGCCTGTGCAGGCCGTGCTGCTGATGGCACCGGGTACCGCCGTCAAAGATTATGAGGTGGAAGCGGGCAACGGCACCAAGACCCTGAAAACTATTGCGCTCGAATGTGGGACGGGCAATCAGGTGTGCTTCGACCTGCGCGGCGACGAGGACACCGGCCCACCTATTATCGATAACGTGGTGCGTGAGTATCGGATGCCCGACCTGATTGTGCAGGACGAGGCCAATATGATTATGATCAACACCGCGTCGGGGGTGGAGATCGCCAGCACCGACCATCCGAAGTCCAAGCTGTCGGATGCCGACGATCTCAGCTTTAGCTACGAAGCCTTTGATGCGGGTGTGCGGACCTTCCGAGGGCCGTGCCCGTTGCCACGCGACCCGCTCAACCCGGATCAGGGCGGCGGTGCTGGCCCGGAGACAACCATCATTCAAGGCACGGCGGGGATGTCCATTCCCAACGCTGGCTCCGATGGCGTATCGGGTGGCGGGCCGCGCATCAGTGTTACCTTCATTCTGTGTGAAACATCGCTGCGTGAACTGACCTTCACGTTCGACACGGGCGACAATACCGCTATTCCGCTGGGCAATAGTAGCCTGTTCCTGAACTTCTTCAGCGGTACGGTGAGCATTGCACCACAACAGCCAGGGCAGGATAGCTATGTCACTGTGGTACTGGAAGTGCGCTTCCGGGGCATGCAGCCCGCCAAAGAAGGCTCAACCCTCTTTGCACGAGGTGTGGTGACCATCGACTCGCGGGGCCTGTTTGATGTGCAGATCAATGCGGGTATTCAGGTGTTTGCGGGTATCGGCGTTGGCGTCGATGGGCATTTCTGGGTGGCCTGGAGTCCGCTTGATATTGGCTTTATCGTTGAAGCGTGTGTGCCCTTCGATGCGGGCTTCGATGCCGAAAACTTCCCAAGCACCGGATTGTGCGAGGGCAACGAACTGCTGTTTGGCTCGTTCAAGGCGCATATGTGGCAGGGCCAGGGCTGGCAGAACCGCTACGACTGGCTGCCCGATGACGACGCAATCCATGTCACGGCGCGCTTCGAGGCACGCTTGCAGATTCCGGGAGGGTTCATCCTCGATTGGGGACTGGTGAAGCTGCCGCCTGATACAATCACGCTGGCGGGCCTCAAGCTTGCATTTGGCGAGTTCTGCGTCAATGAGTCGTGTACCGTGTACGAATGGGGTATTCTGGGAGCCTTCACACTGCTGGGGTATGATATCGGGGCCTACTACGGCTTTGATACCGGCATCAGCTTTATTCTGGGCAGCGCCGACTACGTGCTGATTGACGAAGCCGGGGCCGTCGGCACCGCACTGGCCAGTATGCCCACCCGTTCGGGACGTCCACCGATAGGCATCGCGCAAGATGAACAGGTCGCCATTACCGTAGAGGCGGGGGTGCCATCGGCCATGTTTGGCCTTGCCTGGACGGGGCCAGCGCCAACCTTCGCGATCCAGGAACCGGGGCCGGGTGGTCGCACGCTTACGGTAGCCTCAATCTTCCCGGATGTGACGGTTGGCCTCAGTGCAACGGTGGCAGGCTCGACGCAAGCGATGATTACAGTTGCTGATCCGAAGGCAGGCGACTGGATAGTTGACATTACCAACGTGGACCAGGACACCGAGTATCAATTCTTCTACTTTGCCAACCGCCCTGCCCCACAGGTGACCTTCGAGAAGATTGAGGTAGAGCCACTGCCCGATAACACGATTGTGATTAGCTGGACCAGCAATGTCACGCTTGAGGCTGGCATTCGGATGAGCCTGTACTACGACAAGATTACCTCGCTGCTGACAACCACCCAGGAGATCGGCGGGCCAATTGTGGAGCACCTGCCGCTCGACTCGACGGGTGTCTATAGCTGGAATCTGGTCGGGTTGGTCAGCGGTAGCTACCGCGTGTATGCGCGGCTGGAGAACGATATTGCAACGATTGTCAACAGTACCAGCACCATATCGCAGGCCTACAGTGCCGACCCGTTGCAGCAACCAGTGGGCAGCACCATGCTTGACCCGCGCCTGACGCTGCTGCCGGGTGAAGAGATCAACGTACCGGGCAGTTTCCGCTACCGCGATATTACCCCACCTGCGCCGCCGGAAGGCGTTGCAGCGCGGCCCGAAGGCATCAGTAGTGTGGCAGTGCGCTGGCTGCCCAACGACGAACGCGACCTATCCGGGTATATTGTCACATGTGTGCAGGGCACGCTTGAACGTCAGGTGCGCGTCACGGCCATTCAGCCTGCGACCTCGGCACTGAGCGAAACGGCCCGTGTCAATGGCCTGAATGCCGTGCCAGCCGATTGTTCGGTGCAAGCCTACGATGCAAGCCTCAACCTCAGCACCGCATCGCTGGTAGCAACTGCCGTGCCAAGTGGCACGATCCCGCTGCCGCCTGCGCAGGTGCCATCGATCCAACTGGTGCCGCAACCCGGTTTATCAACGATTACCGTGAACTGGGGGACTGTGAAAAATATTGCTGGATACTTGCTGTACTATGTAGCTATCCTGAATCCGGACGACGATGATACCAATGCGCTGCTTGCAAAACGTTATGGCAAAACGTCCTTGACCGATGGGTACCGTGCCGACGAAGGCCGCTCACCAATCAATGTGGGCAACGTGACCACCGCCAGCCTGAATGGGTTGGAGCCGGGGGTGACGTATCAGGCGTGGGTGCAGGCATACGATGCTGATGGGCGCATTGGCGAGCCGAGTGAGACGCTGGAATTTGTGGTACCGGAGGCGGTGGCAACACCAACACCAACTCGCACGCCGCTGCCAACGGAGACACCAATACCGACTGAAACGGCGACGGCAACTAATACGGCCACACCAACCGAAACACCGACACCCAATCAGCCAGAATTGACGGCGACGGCAGGCGGCCCAACGCTGACCCCAACAAATACGCCGACCAGCACGCCGACACCGACCAGCACGCCAACACCAACCAGTACACCGACGCCAACCAGTACACCGACGCCGACCGAAACGCCAACGCCTAATCAGCCGGAATTGACAGCGACGGCGGGCGGCCCAACCCTGACGCCGACGGCGACGGCAACTGCTACAACAGAAGTGGTGCCCTCACCGACCGAAGAGCCGACACCAACCGCAACCGCGACAACTGGCCCGGTTGCAGATCGGCGCATCTACTTGCCGCTCGTTGTACGCCGCGACTGACAGACAAGGCCGTAGCTCATCCACACCCCCCTTTACAATATTGTAGAGGGGGGATTATTCTATAGAGTATACCCGGCGTGGCAGATGCCCCTTGCCAGTCAACAAGTCAGGGATTGTATATCGAATGAGAGGAATATGTCATCTGAAAACAAATTTGGGGTGCTCCGGAAGCTGCTGGAAGTGCTAGGTCTATCGCAGCAATCCACAGATGATGTAGTGAACTTCATTGTGGACTTACTCGCAGGTGAGCGCAAGGGCAGTACTGGTGATGTTGCACCGGAATTTCCCTATCATCTACGCGATCACTTTCTGTCACCGGCGGAACTCCACTTCTATAGTGTGATGCGAACTATGATCAACGGATCAGTGACTATCTGTACCAAAGTTGGTTTGCAAGATATTTTCTATGTCAAACCGGATGATCCAAGCCGCTACCGTATCTACACCAACAAGATCGACCGCAAGCACGTCGATTTTCTGCTGTGTAACGCTACAACCATGCAGCCGCTTGTTGGTATTGAGTTAGATGATAAAACACATCAGCGCAAAGACCGCCAGGAACGCGATGCTTTTGTGGATAGTGTCTTCAAAGCAGCGGGACTTCCACTGGTGCATATTCCTGTTCGTCGTGCCTATCGGACGGAGGATATTCGCGCGCAACTATCACCATATCTAGGTGTGTCAACGCCTGTCACAGCTACACCGGTTGAAGCGAGTACGGAGCGCTCAGGCAATCCAATCTGCCCCATATGCGGCAGTAATATGGTCCTCCGCACTGCAAAGCAGGGAGCCAACGCAGGTCATCGCTTCTGGGGTTGTTCCAACTATCCTGCCTGTCGCTCTCTGCTGCCGTATAAGTCTGGATAAGCGCTGAGATACTTTACTTAAAAGCTGCGCCAGGGGTGAGGTACAACGCTATTACTGATACTGTCAACACGGTTATGTGGTGCCACGTACTGTTACAATATCGTAGACTGCTGCCCACTGCGTGATATCCTGGCGATTGATTGCAGCCGCCATCATATCGGGGAACAGATCAGGTGTACAGGCAAACACTGCAATGCCCAGATTGGCAATCTTTGCGGCGGCGCTGTGCGAGTAACTCGGAGCACCGCTATCACTCAGGGCGAGGAGGACAACTACCTGCACGCCTGCGCCTGCCAGCTCGCCCAGCAGTTCAATCATTCGCGCCTCGCCTGCGCCTTCGTACAGATCGCTAATCAGCACCAGAATAGTATCGGTGGGACGACTCACCAGTTGTTGACAGTACAGCAGGGCGCGGGGTGTATCGTTGCCGCCGCCGAGTTGCGTGCCAAATAGCAATTCCACCGGGTCGCTCAGGTCGGCGGTCAGATCCACAACCGCAGTATCATAGACTACCATATGCATTTTGAGCGCTGGCAACGAGGCAAGCACCGCCCCGAAAATACCGGCATACACCACCGAGGTAGCCATCGAGCCGCTCTGGTCAACGCAGAGAATGATATCACGCATGGCTGACCGTTTGCGCCCATACCCGATGCGATTCACAGGAATGATAGTGCGATAGTTGGGTTGATAATGCTGCAAATTGGCGCGGATCGTGCGGTGCCAGTCGATTTCGTTGTGGCGTGGGCGGCGGTTGCGAATGGCCCGATTGAGGCTGCCCAGCACCGCCTGTCGTGTTGGGTTGGCCAGTTTGCGCTGCAATTCCTCAACCACCCTGTTGACAACAATCCGGGCCGTTGCTCTGGTCTGGGCAGGCATCACATTTTTGAGCGCCAGCAGCGTGCCGACTAGATGTACATCGGGTTCGATGCTTTCGAGTAGTTCTGGCTCCAGCAACATCTGCTTGAGATTGAGCCGCTCCAGCGCATCTTGCTGCATCACCCGTACAACCGAGGTGGGAAAGTAGGTGCGGATGTCATCGAGCCAGCGTACAACATTGGGCCGCGATTTGCCCATGCCAACCCGCATATGTTCCTTATCATCGCCATACAGCGCCGTCACTGCTCGATCAATGGCCACATCGTCGCCATGCAACTCGCAGCCGATGCCGTCGCCCTCGCCGCCACCGAGGAGTAAGCGCCAGCGACGTAGCCGTTCCTGTTCTGCGTCATCA
>JAAUSQ010000065.1 GCA_012033195.1 Chloroflexaceae bacterium | reverse complement strand
CTTGAGCGCGCCGCCACCGTCGCGCCAGATGTATCGCCGCCTGCTGTCGAGCCAGTACCAGCGCCAGATCCTGCACCCGCCGCGCCGGATGTGCCCGCACCGCGCAAGCCCGAAGGCCAGCGCGAGACGGTGCATGCGGTGGCCGAAGAGCTTTCGCTGCTCGACCGGGTGGAGGCGGCTTGGCCGGATGTTGTGCGCGACGTGCGCCCCCACAGCAACCGCCTTGAAGCAGTGCTCAAGAGCGTGCATCCGGTGGATGTTGAAGGGCATACGCTGGTGTTACATGCGGCCTCGCCGTTTCACAAGGAACAGACCGAGAAGCCGCACCATCGCCGTATTATCGAAGAAGTGCTCTTTAAGCATGTACACGAGCGTATCAGCGTTACCTGCCAGATACAGCAACAGCAGAAAACACAGGATATGCGCGAACAACTGCGTGAAGTACGCAAAGACCCGCGCTATCGCGCCGCCATCAATATCTTTAGTCCGGTTGATGTAACTATTGAAGCAGCCGGAGCCGAAGCGGGTCACGACGAGTAGGATAGTGGTAGGAGCAAAAGTAAAACACTTTATATGAAGGAGTAGCATGATGAACCAGAAGCAATTAATGCAACAAGTCCAGCAGATGCAGCGCCAGATGCAGAAAATACAGGAAGAACTGGCAACCGTCATGGTTGAGGGCAGCGCCGGTGGTGGGGCCGTCATCGTCACAATGAACGGGCACCGCGAAGTGCAGGACGTGAAGATCGCGCCCGAAGTGATCGATCCCGATGATGTGGATATGCTGCAAGACCTGGTGCTGGCTGCCATCAACGATGCGGCGAAGCGTGCCCAGGAACTGGCCGAAGAGCGGATGGGGCCGCTGGCACAGGGCGGCATGCCGGGGCTATTTTAAGCGATGCGCCCCGCATATTCCGAACGTCCCCAACTGGTGGTCGAGCCGGTCGCCCGCCTGATCGAGGAGTTCAGCCGCCTGCCAGGGATTGGCCCCAAAACAGCATCGCGGCTGACCTTCTTTCTGCTGCGGGCCGAGCCAGAACTGGCGCACGGACTGGCCCAGGCACTCCACGACCTGAAAGACCAGGTACGGCTGTGTCAGCGCTGCTTTAATATTACAGTTGAGGAATTCTGCCCAATCTGTCTGGAGCCGTCGCGTGACCAGAGCGTGATCTGTGTGGTGGAAGAGCCGCTCGATCTGCTGGCGATTGAGCGCACCGGGGCCTACCGTGGCCTGTACCATGTGCTGCACGGGCACATTGCCCCGCTCGATGGGGTGTACCGTGAGCATCTGAAAATTGACGAACTGATTGCCCGCCTGCGCACCGAAGCAGTGGACGAGGTTATTCTGGCGACCAACCCCAATACCGAAGGCGAGGCAACCGCTTATCTCATCCTGAAAGATCTGGTACCGCTGGGCGTGCGAGCTACCCGACTGGCACGCGGGTTGCCAACCGGCGGCGATCTGGAATGGGCCGATATTGACACACTCGGTGCGGCGCTGGAAGGGCGGCGCGAACTGTAACCTGGTGGCGATGCGTTTTGCGGGTGGCTGTGCAAAGGAGCCTTGCGATGACCCTGACCGATATTCTGTACGATGCAATTGACCTGCTGCCCGATGCGGAGATTGCGGGTGTGGTAGGAACCGATGGCTTGAGTGTGGAAATGGCGATCTCGCCAGAAAGCCCCTTCGATCACATCGACATGGTTGAGATGGAACTGGCATCGCTGGCGGCAGCGGCGCAGGCCGCATCAATACGGCTTGGCACGGGTGCGATGCTCGATATGATTGTCGAGACGGAGTACCTGACCTATCTGATATCGCTGATCACACCAGGCTATTATGTAGTGCTTGGTGTCACTCCGGAGGGCAACTTGGGCCGTGCCCGCTTCGCCGTGCGCCAGATGGTGCACCGCTTCCGCGAAGAGCTGTAGCTTTTCTCAAATCCAAAGCCCCCTCTCATCGACCGAGAAGGGGCCTCAATAACTCATCAGTTGTAGCTCTGCCCCTACACCGCCGGCAGCGTCAGTGTGAAGACGCTACCCCCGCCGAGCACGCTCTGCGCTTCAAGGCGGCCCCGATGTGCGGTCGCAATCGCACGGGTAAGCGGCAACCCCAGGCCAACCCGCCCACCGCTGCCGTTCTGCCCCTGTTCCGGGCGGCGCGACGGGTCGAAGAGCAGCATCAGATCGCCCTGATCAATCCCCATGCCATCGTCACGCACCGTCAGCGTAACCTGTCCGTTCTGTTGCACCAGTGTTGCTGCAACCATCGTGCCGTGGGCATGCTGCTGCACATTGTTCAGCAGTTCACGCACCGCCATACGCAGCAGGTCGGCATTGCCCTGTACCATGAGCGGGTTGCCCACTGGTTCGATGCTCAGTTCAACCTGATACGAAACCGCCTCAACGCGCCACTCGTTGATCACCTCCTGCACCAGATCGCGCATCGCAAACGGAGCCACCTCGCTGACCGGTTGCGTTTCAATCGACTGGAGCAGCGCCAACCGCTTGACTAGGGTATTCGCTTCACCAACCAGCCGCTGCATCTGCGTCACCACACGCTGCTGCACATCGGGCCGTGCATTGACCGACGGCAGCATAGTGATAAGCTGTTGCAGGCTCCCCAGGTAGCGCTGGAGGGTGCTGGTGGCCGGGAGTGCCGCACTGCCCGATGCATACCGCATCCCCGCCACCGAGCCTTCAGCGTGGAGGGTCACAACCCAGCCCATCGGGTGCTGGCCTGCATCCAGAATATTGCTCACCGAAGCCAGCAACGCCGAGCCGTTGCCCTCGCCAAGCGGCACGGGTGGCGTAGCGCCAGTACTGCTCAGTTGTACATTGGCAAACATGCCATTCGCGCACTCGTGGAAGGGTTGCCCGGTCATATGCTCGGCGGCGGTATGCAGCAGGGCCGAGGCCGCCTGTGTCACGGCGATAACATACTGGTTATGATCGAGGATCAGCATTGGTACTTCGATGTGCGAGAGACCGGCTCGCAGCAGTGAGCTATGGTGCTGCGAAAGTACTTCGCGGGATGCCTGCTGATCCTGGCGGCGCACCAGCCGATTGGAAATCTGGACAAGGTGCTTACTCTGGCACTCATAATCACGCTCGACCACGCCTTCATAAAAGTGTCCGAGCAACTGTGAGATCAACAGATGCGCCCGCGACACAATATCCGAGTCATACGTCCAGATGCCCTCGAAGCGGCGCTGACCGGGCGGTACATCCACACCCCACGTCTGCTCCTGGGTCATTAGCGATGTAAAAAAGGTTGGCGAGTCGACCACCACAAACCACTCACGCGCCAGCGACATATCCTCGGTGAGGGGCAGATATTCAACGCCTGGAATAGCGGGTGGGGTGACATCGGCGATACCCCACACATACACGCGGCGGCAGACATTCGCAAGGCGGGTATAGCGCTTGACCTGCCGTGCAAAACGCGAGAAATGCTGAAAGCCGGCATAAAAATCGACTTTTAGCCCATTGTTCATCACAACATCTTCTATCTCGTGACTGATAACATTCATCAGCGGTACGCTATTGACAAAAACACTATCGCGTACATTCTGCGGAATCATGCGGTACAGTGAAATATCCATACACTAGCTCTCTTTCTGGCCCTCTAGCTCGATGCGGTGCATTATCTTCGCGCTAGTATTGTATACCTGAAATTAGCTGCAAGGCAAGCTAAAGGCAAAGACGCTGCCCTGCCCTGGTGTGCTTTCTACCCAGATACGCCCTTGATGATGTTCTATCACCGCACGCGCAATCGTCAGGCCCAACCCGCGCCCGTGGACACCAAGCTGTTCGGCCAGCGCACCCCGATAAAATGGCTCGAAGACTTGCGCCGCTTCGCCCGGTTCCAGGCCTGGCCCGGTATCCTGCACATACACTTCGATAGTATCGCCCTGTTGAACCACCCGTACAACAATGTTGGCTCCCGGTGGGCTATAGAGAATAGCATTATCGAGAATGCCACCAATCGCCCGTCCCAGTCCTTCTTCCGACCCCATCACCCGCCCGATATTCGGGTTAATCTGGGTATCCACCTGCTGCCCACGCCGCCCGAACTCGGCGTAGCGCGTGCCGATAGCCGCCTCGACCAGCAGGTCAATCCGAATCGGGCCACGGCTTTCTGCCATCTGGTAGCGGATCTGGCCCAAGGTGAGCAGGTCATTCACCAGCAGCGTCAGCTCGGTATTCAGCCGCACCACCTGCCCGATCAGGTGCGATTGCTGCTCGTTCAGTTGGCCCGCCGCCGGTACGCGGGTAATCAGTTCGCGCAGTGCTTGCAGCGGTGCCCGTATGGTATTCGAGAAGCCTTCCAGCAATAGCTCGGTATAGTCGCCCGACCCATCGTCCGTTCCAGGCATCGGCGGCAGCCAGTCGTCATCAGTGGTGGCGGCGGCGGTGGCCTGCTGCTCGGAGGGGTGCAGCACAATCGCCCATCGTTCGCCTTCCAGCCCAAGTACCGTTACTGAGGTATCATCATTGCCCAAAATGGGCTGGTGTTGTACCGTCTCGCCAAGCAGCGCATCAGTCAGGAAGGTAACCAGAATATTAGCTTCCCCTTCGGCCAGGGAGCGCCCGACCGCAGCAGGGCGCAGGTGCAGCATCGCTGCCGCTGCCGGATTATAGGTCAGTACGGTGCCCAATGCATCGACCAGTACCACCCCTTCACGCAGATGTTCCAGAATGGGTAGGAGTGGCATTCCGGGCAAGCGGAAGGTAGCATCACGGTTGCTTCCGGTGCGGCCTGTCGGCGGCGCACTGCTGGCCCGTGGTGCGGCGGCAGGCGGTATTGTTGGCGTGGGTGCAGGCGCAGGCGCAGGTTGCGAGCGCGACGGTGCGGCGGGTGCAGCGCTCAGGTATGCCATCAGCAGCGTACCCAGACCGTTGAGAGTGGCCCGCGCACTGATCGCCATCGGGCGCTGACTGGTGACCAGCAACGCGCCCCAGTCTTTGCCCGTTCGCACCAGTGGCACAACTGTTACCGTGGCATTCTGGGCCCACGCCGACTCAGGGCCGCCCCACGCATCGCTAGCAAGCAGGCTACCCGGTCGGCGGCTCGAAAGGATTGCCGCCAGCGCAGGCCGTTGCATACTCAGGCGGTGCGGGGCCGTTGTATCGGTGGCGCTGGCCACCTGATAGCCTGCTGGTCGGCTTCAAACGTGCCAATCAGTGCCCGCTCTCCGCCACACGCCCGGATCATCTGTTGCACCGAAGGGAGCGTCAATACGGTCGCCGGGTCGGGGTGCGTGGCAAGCCCGCGTGCCAACCGCAGCCACGCCTGATCATCCGGCAGCAGTGCGGTCAGGTCTTGCTTTTGCAGGGCGTTATCCGTCAATAGCATAATCACAACACGTGCTATAAAGGCACGCTGCTGTTCAAGGCTGCCCGAAACGTCCATCTGATAATCGGTGGCGGCAAACTGTGCCAGCACCAGCGCGGCCCGGTCTACCCGTTCGAGGTCACTATAGATGCGGGTATGGTAGCCCTGTGGGGAGTTGACAGTCAGGCAGGCCAGTGCGCCCTGTGTGCCAGCCAGCACCAGAAAGGTATCCTCACCAAGCATGGTATCTAGCGAGACGATACGAGCCGGTTGGCGGGCCGTTGTTGCCGGCAGAGTGGCGGCGAGCGTGGCAAAGTGTCCACCCACAAAGCACACCCCTGCCCGGTCGTCGGGGCGCAGCCGCAGCAGCAGGTTGCCCATGTGCAGCAGTTGTTCGGCGGTGAGCAGACAGCGTGAGTCGGCAACAGAAACACCTATCAATTCGGGAATGCCTGAGGGTCATAGCTTTTGCCTAGGGGTAATCAACATGCGCCTGCTGAATCTGGTTGCGTGCATCCGCCATGCTACTGCCCGCAGCAGGAACAGCTAGTAGCAAGTGGGTTTGTTTATCGACAAGCAGCAGCCGATGGGTATCGGTTGCATAGACGACAATTTCTGGCTGCGTGTGGAGCGTTTCGGCAACCAGCCATAGGCCACTTGCCGCCGCGCCGAGTGGTTCTACCTGACTATCTTCCAACCCTATTGAACCAAGCAAACGCCCTTCGCGGCTGATGATTGCCAGCCCACTCACGGCAGGGCATTGTGTCAGCAGTGTTTCGAGTTCTTGCCGTTGTGGGTAGCGCAGCAGCGCGGGCAGTTCGGTTTCGAGTTCGTCGCGACGGCGAGCCGCTTCAAGCAGCAGTTCTTCGTAGGGCGTCATCATCTCAATCATTTCGGGCATGCTGATGAGATAATCAATCTGAAACTGTCCACTATCCCAGACCAGCCACGAGTAGACGGCCTCTTTACCGGTCAGGTTGTTGCAGCGGGCCGCCACCACAAGCCCTTCCGCAATCGAGACCTGCGCCTGCTGCCTGCCACGCCACGCCGTCACAATGACCGAGCGTTGTTCCTGGCACAGCAGTTGCAGCAGGCTGGCCGGGGTGACCAGGGTAAACGTTCCTGAGAAAAACATGGATTCTGGTTCCTGATGCTGGATGACCTGCGTGCGGGGCAGGTCTAGGCCGACTTACGCACCTGGGCTACCACGGCAGTCATGGCGGCTTTCAGGGTATCGAAGACGCCAACCCCACGAATAGCTGAAGCCTCGAAGCAGGGCCGGTATGCGGCAATATTCAGTTGCCGGCGCATCTCGTTGGTTGGCATAATGTGTTGCATATCGCGCTTGTTAAACTGCACGACAATCGGGAAGGAGCTAATATCGTAGCCAAGCTCAACCAGATGTTGCTCCATGTTGTACCACGACTCCAGGTTATCCGCCGAGCGTCCGGCCTGCGAGTCGGCCACAAACACCACACCATCGGCCCCTTGCAAAATCAGGCGACGGCTCGCAGCATAATAGGCCTGTCCGGGGACTGTGTAGAGTTTGAACTTGGGTTTTAAGTTGTTGATTTTGCCCATTTCAAGCTGCAAAAAATCGAACAGCAATGTCCGCTCTTGCTGTGTTTTCAGCGATACAAGCCGCCCACGCAAGTGGGGGGGGGTGCGTGCATAGATATATTGCAGATTTGATGTTTTGCCACTCAGCGCCGGCCCGTAATAAACAATTTTGAGATTAAGTTCGCCAAGCCCCCAGTTAATAAACATTTCTGACCTACCTGAAATCTTTTGAACTACCAGATGGTGTTAAGTTGTGCAGCAAATTTACTTTCGAAGTCATCGGTCACGGCAGGCGGCGGCGGGGTATCGGCCATCGGCCCAACAATTTTTACAATGCGTTCAACGGCCCGCTTGATTGCCAGACGCGACCACCCCAGTGGAACATCACGGGCGGTGGCAAGTAATAAAAAGAGCGATTGCCCAACCCGTGCAATTAAGACGGTCTGTTCATCATGCTCCTGCACAATCAAATTGCAGGCGCGTTCCCCCCCCAGCATCCGACCAAGTTCAAGCGTTGCCATCAAATCGCCGGCGGCAAGGGCCGCAATACTGGCAATATCGCTATCTCCCAGCGCGTCCCAGAAAGCAATATCCTGCCCACTGAGATCGCCCAGAATGGCAAAACGTACTCCGTGTTGACGCCCTAACTGCGAGAGGTCGGACCCGAGGGTAGCAAGTTGTGTTTTGGAGAGCACTAGCTGTGTCTGGGTCATACAACTTCCTCGTTTCCAGTGATGGGGTAATAATAGTGATATTCCACCACTATACACCTATTATAACAGTATCTGTGCAAAGAAACATTTCCTAATTTGAGTATAGGATAAATTTCCTATAGTAATGAGTTGTATACAAAGACGCTTATGTCCAAACAGAGTGCAGCGCACCTTTAGTCAGGCTTTGCGATGCCATGTTCTGACAGCAGCGCACGTAGACTGAACATGGGCCTAAAAAGAAAGCATTTTATAAAATGACTTGAAGAACGCTGCAATAAGCTTTTATCACACTAGCATCTTGTGTAAGAAAAGGAGTTACTCGCTGCCGAAGAGCCGTTCCAATTCGCTGGAAAATGTTGCACGAAAATGTTCGCCTAGTCCTTCGCCAGAGTCGCGTTGATGCGTATCAATTGCGTGGAGCTGTTGTGCTACTCGTTTCATCATCAACCAGATAAAGCCTAGTTTGGGGTCCGCAAATTGTTTATCAAAGAAGAGGGCCAGCAGGCGATCATCACCCACATTGGCCGAGTATACATCAAAGTTCCGCCCCTCGTGGATGCTCAGGTGGATGGTATTGGGGTCGTGCAACAGTCGCCCTAGTTCAACCGAATTGATAAAGCTACTGGCAATCAGTGACGAGAGCGCAGTTACTTCAATATTGCTGTCATCACCGCACTGGTTGATAATATTGCCCAGGTTATCGGTATACAGGGCAAGCTGGGCGCGTGCCTGACGCCGGAGATCATCCATAATCATATGGACATTGCTATTCACCGGTTCGCTGGCGGGCGCAGGCGTGGGTGCAGCTACGCTACGCCGTAGGACCGGTGGCTGCGCAAGGCCGAGCAATCGCACAACCATAGCCTGCAAATGTGCATCTTCGACTGGTGCCAGCATGGTATGCACACCAAACTTCTTCAAGACGTCGAGTTGCGGGGCATAGGTGTGCTGATCGTGGATAATCAGTACCGCCATATCGGGATAGATTTCTTTGACACGTCGCACCAGATCAAGCAATACATCGTTATACAAAGCCAGCCGTACAATCATCAGATAGATCTGCTGGCGTGTGACCTGGAGTTGTGCCGCCGCCGCCGAGCTAACGGTCACAACCTGATACGGTGATGCGGATGTTCCCGACGCGCCGATCAAGGTCTGGGCATACCGATTGCGGGTAGCGGCATCTTCTCCAACGATCAAGATACGATAGACCATCTCAAACTGCCTTTCTGGGAAGCGCTTGTGTGCAGAACGCATTATTTGTCGGTGCTTCTCATCAACAGCACCGGGGTGTGTTCATTATAGCGTGTCTGCATCGTTGTATCTATAAAATCAGACCTTACCAATGTAACCTTTTTAACGTAGTACGATTGAGGAATAAGCCCGTGAACGTACCAGGTTTTTTACCGTGTCTATCGAGACACAGCCGCTGATGGGAAACGTATTTTCACAGTGAGCGCGATACCGGGTATATCCAAGCAAAGGTAGTACATGGTTTCAGGAATATATAGGCCTACTATTGAGAGGGCATTTGGAAATTAAAAATACTCTATTTGGATTATAACATGTGTTCTGAAACATTGGTTTCATGAGTGAAAGCATTCGCAATTACCCGGCATGAGGTACACACATCCAACATCCGATGGCAGTTGGTCAACCTATTCTCCGGTGGTGAGACGCATACGGCTCAGATGCCCAACATTTCCAAACGCTCGCTCCCAAGACCTCTGATCGAATGGCAATAGTTCAATTGGTAAACGTATACACAATAGTGCAGAAATGCGCTCACGATACCAACAGTAGATAACAAGCATTATCGCAAGATATCTTTCGGGTGGGATAAAACCATCCATATGGGCCATATACCCTAATCTAAAAGTACTATTGTTAGTGTGCTTTTTTACGATAGACGATAAAATAATACAATACCCTTATTCATTCTGGCTGATTAGCATCATTGTATGATCAAAAATCGATAATATCTCTATTTTCCTACTAGTAATTAGCAAACAATATGCTATAATAGCTTCAATTACATAGTTGAGGTTTTAGGAAGTAGTACTTTCAAGGAGGAACAAACGTGGCAGTTGAACATGTGAACGCATCGAGCAGCTTGGCAGAAGTTATTGATCGCATCCTGGACAAAGGCATTGTCATCGATGCCTGGGTACGTGTGTCGCTTGTTGGTATCGAACTGCTGGCTATTGAAGCCCGCATCGTCGTGGCAGGTGTGGATACCTACCTGAAGTATGCTGAGGCTGTCGGTCTGACTGCCGCGCCAGCACTGCCCGCCTGATCGTACCGCCGTTTTATTCGCGTCCATACCAACCATAGGCGACCGGAAGCCAGTTGTGTGGGCATGATCTCCACACAGTAGGACCATGAACCGGGTAGACACTTCCTGTCGCCTATCTTATACTGAAGATACGCTTCGATGCAGCGAAGGAGCATGCGATGGGCCGTTCTGAAGATATGCAGCGACTGAGCCAGGATATTATTGCCGCCTACGAAGTCCGCATGGGGGTTCTTGACGAATTGCGCCAGCAAACCCACACCGAGCTACGTGAGGCCGCCACCAACCGTGCTCGCAGTGCCGCAAACGAGCGTGCCGCACGGCATGCCTATGTAGTAGAGCTGCGCCGGACGACGACTGCCGCCCTGCACGAGCAGCGCAAGGCCCGCCAGATACAGGCACGTGCCGTGCAACGCGAGCTACAAACTTATACTACGGCGCTACGCGGTGAGACCGGCGCACTGCTCGAACAGTATCAGGCAGCGCGTGAAGAGCAGGCCACCCGCCAGTGGGATGCGCTCGCCGCCGCCCACCGCGCTATAATTGCCGATGTGCAAACGATGCTAGCCACGCTGCAAGCCAGCCACCGCGCCAACTGGCGAAGCTGGCAGCACACGGTTCCACAGGTGGTTGCACCACCCGCCCGCCCGCACCGCGCCGCAAGGTCAGCCGTGTAGCGCGTGCGGGCGAGCCAGCCACCACTGCGACATCTGGAGAATCGCTGCACCTCGATGACGATCTGTAGGGTGTGGCTGAAGCAATGGAGCAGACATGGCAAGGGATCCGCGTTCTTCTCAAGAACAATCCCCTGACAGCCAGCGCCAGCACACCGACCAACCGCTGGACGAACAATCACCGGAGCAGCAGGTTTCCCGGCAGCACCTTTCCGAGCGTGTGGGCAACCTGCTCGACCGCATTCAGGCCGACCATGTAGGCGCACGTGAAGCATGGTCGAGCCTGCGTGAGCGGATGCTACGCCGCCGCGCCGAATTGCAGCAGGCTGCTGCTCGCCGTACCGCTAGCCCTGTCGAGCCACCCACGCCCCCGGCACCCCCACTCCAGGCCGCGATTCCGCCCTTTCGCCCAGCAGCCGAGGCATCGCCCGAACTGCCCGCTGAGCAACCAGATGATCAACCGACCGCCGAGGATACCCTGTCTGATCTGTTTTTGACAGCAGTACCCGCAGCACCAGCAATCTCTGCCGAGCCTATCGCCGCAGATGATGAACAGGCCGCGCCCAACGAAGATGCACTTGCTGCAACCGAAGCAGCACTCGCGGCGGAACCTGACCACGATACCTATGCCGACTGGTTCGCGGCCTTTGGTGATATGGTCGTGTCATCTGCCGCGCCCGCATCTGATGAAACCGATTTGCTGCTCAGCAACGACGAGCCGCCTATCCCGGCCCCGCTCGAAGCGCCGTCAACCAGCCAGACCGATACTCGCCTGCTCGATGAAGTTGAGCACCTGGTTTCCGAGCTTCAGGCCGAGCACTCGCCCGCCGATTCTCCACCAGTCGCGGAGCCTGCCCCCCTTGCCGAAGGCCCGCTACCTGCGCCCGAACCGGAACCCACACCCGGACCGGAATCCGAGCAGACCGTTTTACCGCCCCGGCGCGGTGTAACCGATACCGCCGCCTATATGAGTGGCAGCCTGCTTGATACACTGGACGAGATCGATCTGCTGCTGAATATGCTTGATCAACCGGTCGGCGTAACCATCCCCCCGCCTGCGCCACCCGAAGCAGCAGCGCCTGCCGCCCCGCCGCAAGCGCCGCCCCCTGATGATCCGTTCGAGAGCGTTGTAGGAGCGGACCCACTTGAAGCATTGGCCTTCGATGATCTGTTCGATCCTGTCGATGAGGACACAGCACGCGAGCGCCCTGAGCATCCAGCCAGTACCACATCATCACCCGACCCATTTGATGAAATCAGTCGCTTGCTGACCAAGCTTGAGCAAACCGTGCAGCCGTCGTCGTACCCCGAAGACGCCCCGCCTGCACCTGTGCCGGTAGGCGGAGCCGAGCCGCCAGATAGCCCGGTATCACCCGAACCGCCGCCACCCGCCACCATAGATGAGGCAGAGGCATTTGCCGAGATCGAAGCATTGATCGCCAGTATGGACACGGATATCAATACTGACCGTGAGCCAATCCTCACGCCAGCAATTGCGCCCGTGCCACCTGCACCCGTTGCACCCGCGCCAATGATTGCACAGGTATCCGCGCCATCTCGCTCTGCACCGTCGGATATCTTCAACGAAGTGGATGCCTTAATTGATGAACTGCGTGACCTTGTTCAGGCGCTGCCTGCCACCGCTGCATTGCCCACCCCACCCGCTGTACCATACCCTCCCCCCGCTGACGTAGATGATCTGGCGGCGCTTGAAGCGCTGCTGGCAACAATCGAGCATGATCGCGCTGTGCCCACCCAACACCCCACCAACCAGGAGATTGTGCCGCCAACACACAACGCGCCGCTGCCGTTGCTGCGCCAGCACAATCAGGAGCGCATCCCCAGAACGGCAGTGCTGCCCGTTTCTTCGACCCTGGGCAACCTGCTGGAAGAGGTGCTCGACACCACCCTGCTGCCACAGCGCCGCCTCAAGCAGGTGGGCAACACGGCCTATGTCTATCTTACCCGCATCGGCATCGGCGTGCGACAGCTTGAACGCACTGCCGAGGATATCACCGAGCAGCAGCGCCAGCAATTGAGCGCCGCCCTTGCCCAGATCCAGCAGCATATTATGGCCCTGCTGACCGAACTGGAACGCGCCTACCGCGAAACCGACCCTACCCGACGGCGCAACCTTGCCGACTATGTCGAAATACTGGGGCGTAACCTGGGCATGCTGCGACAGGAGCTTGATATGACCGAGCGACAGGCCGAGGCGCACCGCCTATATATGCTCAGTACGTATGCTGGCGAGATGCACCGCCAGATTGGTGACCTGCTGCAAGACCTGCGTGCCGCTTACCAGACGATCATTATGGAGCCGTGGCGCTCTATTCTGGGCGAACAGGCCCGCCAGCGCCCGACACGCCATATCATCGGGCCAGGGTCGGGCAGCAACGACCTGACCCGTATTCACGGCATCGGCGCAGGTATTCAACAGCGCCTCAACCAGATTGGCATTTACACCTACACTGAACTGGCCCGTAGCTCCCCCGAACAGTTGCGCTCGGCAATGGGCACTATCGCGGGGTTGGTCAATGTAGAAGATTGGATTATCCAGGCACGGCGGCTATCGGGGCAGCACTGACCACCAGCCGTAAACAGAGTATGTTACAATCGAGGTATCTCTACTCCTATGCAAGCGAGAAATAGCATGGCACCAGCATCACGTACCACCATTGACCAGAACCGGGCCGTCCTGCATGTACGCCCCCGCGAAGACTTTGTTGAGACGGAAATCACCCGCGATATTGCACAGCGGGCACTGGCCTACTTGCAGGCCGGTTTTCCCGTGCATTTTCGCGGCCCCGCCGGTACCGGCAAAACAACGCTGGCAATGCACGTCGCCGCGCAGTTAGGCCGCCCGGTTATTCTGCTTGTCGGTGACGAAGAATTCACAACATCCGACCTGATTGGCGAGCAGAGCGGCTATCGCTATCGCAAGGTGGTAGATCGCTTCATTCATTCGGTATTGAAATACGAAGAAGATGCCGAGCAGCGCTGGGTCGATAACCGCCTGACCACCGCCTGCCGCGAAGGGTTTACGCTGGTGTACGATGAGTTCACCCGCTCGCGGCCCGAAGCCAACAACGTACTGCTGACGGTACTGGAAGAGCGCTTGCTGGTGTTGCCCGACCTGCGCCGCGAGAATGCCTACCTGAAGGTACATCCCGAATTTCGTGCCATCTTCACCAGCAACCCACAGGAGTATGTTGGTGTTCACGAAACGCAGGATGCCCTGAGTGATCGGCTCGTGACGCTCGACCTCGACTATTACGACCGCGACACCGAGGTATCAGTGGTGGCTTCGCGCTCCGGTCTTAGCCTGGAAGCCGCCGCCCGGGTTGTAGACATTGTGCGCGACTTCCGTGCATCCGGCGAATATGACCAGGCTCCCACTATGCGCTCTGGCATTATGATTGCGAAAGTAACAGCGCAGCAAGGACTAACGCCCTCGGTTGATGATGCCCGCTTCGTGCGGGTGTGCCTCGATATACTAGAGTCGAAAAAGGTGTTTAACAGCCGCGCTCGCGAACAGCATACCCATCAGCGCAAGATGTTGCTGAGCCTGCTCGAACATCACGCACCATCGCAGCAACCCGCCCGCAGCCGTGCCCGAAAGGAGAGCCAGCATGAAGCGCACACAAAGTACAACAGCGATAGTGAATAGTACAGCGCGAACAGGTGCTACCTTCTCAGGAGGATCTGATGCAACTGAACACCCATTTCAGGAGATTGTGGTTGATTGCAAGCATAGTCATGGTCGTGTTGGCAGGGAGCATCTTCACCGTGCTGACACTTATCAACGCCGCCGCCACACCACGACCGTTGCCAGATCATTTACAGTTACCACCCTTTCCGGGTGCTCAACTGGTTGCCGTCGATGACCAGATGGGTCGTGAGCTGGCTTTTGCAGTAATCGAAGAGGTCGAGTTGCGTAGAGGTGGCGATGTTACAGCAGGCGCTGAAGTGTATCGTGTACCCAATAATGTTTCCTTTGACGATATAAAAGCTTACTATCAGTCAGTGCTTGAAGCACAAGACCTGGAACTCATTCTTGAAGCAGGCCCGGATGCTACCTTTACACCAACTCTGAAACTCATTGCTGAATCAGGTCCGTATGCTACGTCATCCTTTACGCCAACTATAGATTGGCAAGAGATTGAATGGCGTAACTATCGCGGGGGCTATGTGCATCTCTATCTTTATTCTGGCCCCGATATCGAAAACGCTATACCAGGGCAGCACTACCTGATTTTTGCACGTATTATCTACGGGTAGCGGCATGCAGCCGTGCCCGAAAGGAGAGCCAGCATGAAGCGGATTAAAGGCATGCGTGATGTGCCCACAATGATGGGGCGTGGGCGCAATGGTCGACAGGTCGAAGGCAACCGCGAACAGATTGCCGCAGAACTGGCCCGCATGGAGTATGCGCGTGCCCGTCTCGAACGCGAGCACGAGATATGGCTCCGCAATCAGCAGCGTACCGCAGCACTGCTCGAAGAGACAAAGCAGCGCATTGCACTGCTGCGGCAGCGTCTCAATGCGATAGCCGAAGAACTGGAGCAACACAACCCGCACCCATCGCCGCCCGGTCGTCTTCCGCTACGTGCTACCCGCATTGTACCGCGCAACGACGACGATCCGAACTGGCACGAGGTTACATTTGAGTACTGATGCAACAGAGGCGCGAGGCAACGGGCCAGGGAAGAGCAAAGCGAAGAAAGGAGCCGCGACAATGAGCACTGACGACGACCGCACTAAGCAGACGGATAATAATACCAGCCGCGACACCGCCGGAAATGTCCGTATTGATGTAAATATTGGTGGCATCTTCAAGGGCCTAGGCGGACTGATGGAAGCGCTGAACGAAGCCGCGCAGCAGGCCGAAGAGCAGATGCGAAAGGCCAATGTCAACGTAGAAACCAGCAGCAACAACACGGGTACCTCGTACGGGTTTAGCTTCCGCACCGACATCGGCGGCACCGGTGGCGGCCCGCATGTCCGCACTACCGTGCGTACCAGCACCCGCACCAGTAGCGCTGCGCCAGAAGCCCGCGAACCACTGGTTGATGTGTTTGACGAAGGCAACGAGATTCTGGTGATTGTGGAACTGCCCGGCGTGAGTATGGCCGATATTCGCATTGAACTGAACGAAGATGTGCTGGCATTGGAAACCACGGGCGAACGGCGCTATGTCAAAGAGATACTGCTGCCCGCCGCCGTGGACACCACCATGCTCCAGCAGACGTATCGGAATGGTATTCTTGAGGTGCGCCTGCACCGCCAGACTACCGACGCGGAGTAGCAGCGATGCCAACCGGAGAGCTTACGCCCGCCGAGGGTAAATATCTGTACTGTATTATGCGCGGCGACGAACCCCGCTATTTTACCAACCGGGGCATCGGGGGGCGCGGCGATGTCGTTTACACCCTGAATGCAAGCGGCCTTGCCGCAGTTGTCAGCGACTCGGCCATCATCGAGTACGACCAGAGCCGCCGCAATATGATGGCGCATACCCTGGTGCAGGAAGAGGCGATGCAGTCCGGCCCGATCCTGCCGATCCGCTTTGGCATTGTCGCGCCGCGTGCCGAAGCGATCCAGGAGCAACTGCTGGCCCGCCGCGCCGTCGAGTTGCACGGCCTGCTCGATAGCCTGGAGGGGCGGCAGGAAGTGGGCCTGAAAGCCTTCTGGTACGAAGATGTGCTTTTCCAGGAAGTGATCGACAACAACCCGCCCATTCGCACCTTGCGGGATAGTCTAATGGGCCGCTCGGCAGAAGAAACCTATTACGACCGCATCCGGCTTGGCGAGATGATTGCCGATGCGCTTGCACAGCAGCGCGAGACCGATGCCGAGTACATTTTGCAGCGCCTGCGCCCGCTGGCCGAACAGATCCAATTGAGCAAGGTGCTGAACGACCGGATGGTACTGAATGCGGCCTTCCTGATTGAGCAGCGCCGCAAGCCTGAATTTGATACTGCCATCGATGACATTGATGCGGTGATGGGCAAGCGGATGATCTTTAAATATGTGGGTGCCGCCCCGCCCTACAACTTTGTCACCCTGACGATGAGTTGGGATGTGTAAGCGCGGCAAGGGGGCGCTAGCGAACATAGCCCCGAAGGGGCTTCGTGTATAAGTCCGATGCTTCAGCGTCGGGCCGTCGGGAGGAGACACAATGGGCTTATTATCACTGCTCACGCTGCCTGTTACCGCACCACTGCGTGGGGTGCTCTGGGTTGCCGAACAGATCGCGGAACAGGTCGAGGGAGAGTACTACAACGAAGACCGTGTACGCAGCGCATTGATCGACCTTGAAATGAGCCTGGATATGGGGGCTATCGATGAAGAAGAGTATGAGGCCGCCGAGACAATCCTGCTCGAACGGCTGAAAGAGATCCGTGCGCGGAAGGCCGCCGCCGCAGAATAGATCAGGAGAACTCCCATGCGCCACCTGATGATCACGCTGGCTCTGGTGTTGTCGGTGCTGCTGCTTGCCAATCCGGTGCGCCCCCTGCCCGGACATGCCGAGCCTGCCCCCACACCTACACCTGCCACCGACAGCCATATACCCGTCAGTATCAGCGATATTTACCCCGCTGATCTTGCGGTGGCGCTTGCTGATGCGCGTCTCGTGGCAGACTGTACCGAAGGTGCCCAGGCTAGCGGTGCGCTCTACCGCATCTGTATGCCCAATACTGTGGCGTGGAATGGTGAACTGATCGTCTACGCCGATGGCTATCGCTCGGTGACCGAAACCCTCACCACCGATATCCTGCTGACCGGCTTCGACACCGAAGTACTCAGCCGGGGTTATGCCTTTGCCACCACCAGCTACCGCAAGAATGGTCTGGTAGTGCCCGAAGGCATCGAAGATATTCTGGATGTGGTGAACATCTTTGAAGAACAGCAGCGCCAACCCGACCAGATTTATATTACCGGACTATCGGCGGGGGGCCTGATTGCAACGCTCGCTGCCGAACGCCTTGCCACCACCTTCGATGCAGCGCTGGCGCTATGTGCGCCCTATACGGGCTATGGCCCCAACCTCAACTATGTTGCCGACTTCCGCGCCGTGTTCGACTACTTCTACCCTGGCCTGATCGGGGGCACCATCGTGGAAGTGCCGCAAGCGCTGATTGATGACTGGGAAAACATCGCCTTGAATGTAGTGGTGCCAGAACTCGAAAAAACGACAAACACCACAAAGAACTTCCAACTACTGGCGGTGACCGGTGCCCAGACCGATCCGGCAGACCCGGTGAACAGTGCCGCCACCACCGTGGGCACCCTGCTCACGGCGCACGTTCTGGGTACCAACGATGCCCGCACCGTGCTGGGCGGCAACCCCTACGATAACCAGAACACCCAGTATTCCGGCAGCTTCAACGATACCGCCCTCAATGCCGACATTGCTCGCTTCGCTGCCGATGCAGATGCCATCGCCGCACTGGAGGCCGACTATACCAGCAGTGGCAACCTCGCTATGCCGCTGATAACGCTCCACACCACCCGCGACCCGCTGGTTGCATACGATCTGAATGTTGGCCCCTATGCCGACAAAGTGGCAGCCGCCAACCGCACCAGCCTCTACCAGCATACCCGTATCGAGCGCTACGGGCATTGCAACTTCACCGAGGCCGAAGTAGAAGCCGTGTTTGACCAGATGATCGCCGCTGCCAATGCCCCTACTGCCACGCCGACCGCCAGCGACACCGCAAACATCACCCGCCGCCACCGCCACGCCCCACCAATGCAACAACCGCCACGCCAAGCCCCGACCAGCCACCGCCACGCCAACTGATGCAACGACGGCACTACCATCGGCCACC
>JAAUSQ010000064.1 GCA_012033195.1 Chloroflexaceae bacterium | reverse complement strand
CGGCTGCTGCGCGATGCGGGTATTGGTTTTATGTTTGCACCGCGTTTTCATCCGGCGATGCGCCACGCGGGGCCAGTCCGCCGCGAGATCGGTATTCGCACCGTGTTTAATGTGCTTGGCCCGCTGACCAACCCGGCAGGCGCACGACATCAGGTGCTTGGCGTGGCAACCCCAACCCTGGCCGAAAAGCTGGCGCTGGCATTGGGGCGGATGGATATTGACCATGCGCTGGTTGTGCATGGTGCGGGTGGGCTGGATGAACTGAGCTTGAGCGGGCCTTCGCTGGTGTACGATGTGCGGCCCGGACAGCCTCCCCAGCGCATGGTAGTAGATGCTGCGCAACTGGGGCTTCAGCCTGCGCCAAACGAGGCGCTGCGCGGCGGCAACGCGGCAACCAATGCGGCAATTACAAAGGGTGTGCTGACAGGCGCAGAGCAGGGGCCTAGGCGTGACGTGGTGCTGCTGAATGCAGCGGCGGCCCTGGTCGCGGCAGATGCGGCCCCCGACCTGCACACGGGCATTGAACAGGCTCGCGCCAGTATTGATGGGGGTTATGCATACGAACGACTCCAGCGCATGGTAAACCTCAGTAACTTTTCGGAATAGACTGCGTATAAGAGAGTAGAGCGGCGTGCGCGAAGTGGCGAACCAGAACAACTGCGGTGCCGCCAATATGCTGCATAACCTGGACAACAAAACAGTATGATTGTTGTGCAGCCTGCTCCTCCGTCCCGACACCTGCCCTGTTATAATGGGGTACGTTGTGTCACTATGCACAATGATACGAGGTTGATTATGACAACACAGGCATCCCCCGGCAATGGTACGGTTACCCCTCAAATGAAGGTCGAGACAACTCGTGAGCGGCTCCAGCAAACGCGGCGGCTTTCGTTTCGGCGCTGGTTTGGCGCACAGTACTATGATATACGTGTACTGCTGCTTGAAACTCGTATTTCGCTGATTGGTCTATTGGTGCTGCTTATTTCGGGTACGCTCTATTTGCGCTTTGGATATGATGGGCCGGATAAACCCCACAGTCTGCTTGAGAGCTTTTTTGAAACCATGCGGATGCTGGTGGTTGAGCATGGGCTGAACTTTCCTGATGATCCATTAGGACAGTTCCTCTTTCTGATTATTCCGCTCTTCGGGCTTATCTTTGTGGTGCAAAGTGTACTCGACTTCGGGCGGCGCTTGCTCGACAAGACCGAACGGCTGATCGATTGGCAGGTAGCGCTTGCCAGCACCCACAGCAACCATGTCGTGGTGTGTGGTCTGGGGCGTGTCTCGTACCGTGTGATGTTGCAGTTGCTCGACTCGGGCTACGAGGTGGTGGTGGTTGAGCAGGACTGGCAGAGCGAATTTGTTGCCGATACGCTGGCGCTGAAGGTGCCGGTTATCAAGGGCGATGCCCGCAACCCGCGTACCTTGCAGCAGGCTGGCGTGGTGCGGGCCAGTGGCGTGATTGCGGGCGTAAACAACGACCTGCTGAATATTGAGATCGGATTGGCGGCGCGGCGACTGCGCCCTGATATTCGGGTAGTGCTGCGTATCTTTAGCGATAAAATGGACGAGCGGCTGGAACAGAGCCGTTTCGGGCCAAACTCGGCCTTCAGTTCGTCGGCGCTGGCTGCGCCCACGCTGGCGGCGGCGGCGGTGTGCCAGGGCATCAACTATGCGCTCCCGCTTGGTGATGACGTAGTGGGGTTGGCAGAAGTCGACGTGGTGGCGGGCAGTAAACTTGAGAACCTGGTGTGGAGGATCGAAGAGGAGTTTCAGGTGCAAGTGTTTGGGTATATGGCACGCAATGGGTCGTGGAACCTGAACCCGACGGCCATTACCGGGCTGTTTCCGGGTGACCGTATTCTGGTGATGGGCACCCTGCCGCGATTGAGTGTCGTATGGCGGCACGGACGGTTGCTCAGCAAGATGTGGGAGCGGATGGGCAAGGTAGCACCAGCGCAGATTACCCAGGAATACAACCGGGTGATTGTCTGTGGATTGGGGCGGGTTGGCTATCGTGTGGTGCAGGCGTTGCATCGGATGAAGCAGCGCCCGGAGATTGTGGTTATCTGCAATGATGAAGGGTCGTCCGACTTTATCCACGAGTTGGAAGAGCTGGGTATCAAGCTAGTTAAGGGCAGTGCCACCGATGAAGACGTCTTGCAGGCGGCCGGTATTCACAAGGCCTACTCGGTGGCGGCGGTGACATCCGATAATCTAGTCAATTTGCAGATTGGCCTGACTGCACGCCAGTTGCGCCCCGATATTCACGTGGTGTTGCGTGTCTTCAGCGATGTGCTGGCCGAGCAACTTGAAAGTATGTTTGGCATTAATACGGCGTTCAGTACATCGGCGCTGGCTGCACCAACACTCTCGGCGGCGGCGGTGCTTTCGGATAACAGCTATGCGATTACAGCCGGCGATCAGTTGCTCGCAACCGCGACCGTACGGGTGCAGGCGGGCGATCAGTTTGAGGGGCAGCGTATTCGGGTGGTGCGCGAGTCGTTTGGCATTGTGGTCGTGATGATCCAGCGCTATGGCGAGCGTTCGCTAGCGCCCAGTTCCGAGCAGATCTTGCAGGCGGGCGACGAGTTGATGGTGCTGGCGGATATTAAGATTATTGCCAGACTACGCGAACACGGCGCAACAGCGGGCCGCACGGTGATAGCCCGCAGCCGCCGCTCTCCACAAACCACAACCCTGACCAAGGAAGGAAACTCGTTTACCACGACCGAGTCGAAGATGGAAAAACGGGGCCGCGAGGTGGGCACACAGCCGCTGATACCATATGGAGAGAGCGAAGTATGACAGGCCAGCAGTCGGTACTGAATAAGATCCTGCTCCACAAACAGGCAGAAGTGGCACGGCAGCAGCTCAAAGTGCCACTTGCGGCACTCCGCGAACGCCTCCCGCACGCACGACCAGTGCGCGATATGGCGGCGGCGCTGCGCCAACCAACGCGGGCCACGCTGATTGCCGAAGTGAAGAAGGCTTCACCGAGCCGGGGCGTGCTGCTTGAACACTTCAACCATCTGGAACTGGCACGCACCTATATGCAGCATGGGGCGGCGGCACTCTCGGTGCTGACGGATGGACGCTTTTTTCAGGGGAGCCTCACGTTTCTAGAGGGCATTCGGGCGTTGCCAGGGCAAGCAGTGCCGCTGCTTCGTAAGGATTTCTTGATCGAGCCATATCAAGTGTATGAGGCGCGGGTGTATGGTGCCGATGCGGTGCTGCTGATTGTGGCGGCGCTGGATGACCCAACGCTGCACGCGCTGCTTGGCCTGACCTACGAACTGGGGATGCATGCGCTGGTTGAGGTGCATACCGCCGCCGAGATGCAGCGGGCACTGGCAGCCGAGGCACAGATTATCGGGGTAAACAACCGCGATCTGCACACTTTTGAGACCACGCTGGAAACAACCGAACGGCTCGCGGCAATGCTGCCAACCGGCGAATCGCGCCCGGTGCTGGTCAGCGAGAGCGGCATTTTTACGGTGGCAGATGTAGCTCGCTTGCGGGCGTGTGGGGCCAGTGCGGTGCTGGTTGGTGAGGCGCTGGTTACTGCGCCCGACATCGGCGCAAAGGTACGTGAGCTAGCCGGGGACGATTGAGCACGGGGAAGCGGCGATAGGGTAGCCCACATAGGCGGGCACCCTGCCACTCGATAAAAGCGCCCCCACTTCCACCGACGGAAGCGGGGGCGCTGTGTTGTATCATAACAGCAGGCTAGCGGGTGGGTTCGGGGTAGCTGTTGGGGACGTAGATGCGCTTGGCGGGCACACGCGGCAGGTAGATGTTATTGGCTGGATCGATGGCGGGAGGCAGGCCGATGTCTTCGCCTGCTACCACGCCCAGCGGTGCGTAGCCGGTGTAGTCGGGGAAGATGAACGGAATGTTGGGGTTGCCCATGCGCCGGATCAAAATCTCGCTCAGGACCTGGCGGTAGTCGGTGGTGATGGCTAGGTCTTCGTTCTGGAAAAGCTGGTCCTCATCGCGGTTCAGGCCGGGCCAGTTGCCGTGCATGCCACCGTTGACGTTGCCACCCATCACGATCATCACGTTGCCGTGGCCGTGGTCGGTGCCCCGGTTGCCGTTCTCCTTGAGCCGCCGCCCGAACTCGCTCATCACAACAACGGTTGTGCGCTGCATATAGTTCTCGGTGCCTGCGCCGCTCATATCGGTGTAGAAGGCATTGAGGGTGCGGCTCAGGTCATCGATGCGCCCGTTGAAGGGGAAGTAGGTTGCAGCGTCGCCACCCGGCCCCTGGTTCTCGTGCGTATCCCAGCCGCCGAGGTCGATGGTAGCAACCCGCAGACCAATTTGCATCTTGACAACCTGGGCGATAGTCTGCATGTTGCGGCTGAACGAGCTATCAGGGTATTGGGCACCGTTGGCCGCCTGATAGCTGTAGCGCCCTTCGTCGTCACGGGGCAGGCGCGACTCAAGGATATCAATTGCATCGAGCGTCTGGAAGCCCGCCTGATGCACAAAGCTATCGCCATCGTACATCCGGCGCAGGGTGGTCCGCTGGCTGTCGCTGTAGCGCCAGTTGCCGCCGAAGCTAAAGCCACCCGGATCTTGTATGGCAAATGACTCGCCATCGCCGCGCAGCGCGGTCGGGTTGGAGGTGCCTGCGGTCATCGCCGGAGCAATGATCGTATCGGGCAGGTTGGTCGCGCTTTCCATATGCCGTGCCAGCCAGCCCCGGCCAATCGTTTTGCTGCCGGGGGTGCCAAGTTCCATAAACTCCATGGCGTCGAAGTGGCTGCGAGTTTCGTGCTTGAGGCCCGCTGCGTGGATGATGGCCAGCCGCTGCTCCTGGAAGACTTCGTGCAGTGGTGTAGCAAGCGGGTGCAACCCAAACTGAGTTGCGCCGAGTGCGCCAAGCGGCAGGGCGGCATTGGAGCCAGATGCAGGGATAGCCAGTGTGGGGCGGGCGCTCTGGTAAAAGCCCCGGTCGGCCCCATCGATGGGCGGCACGAGGTTGAGGCCATCGATGCCACCCCGCAAGAACACAACAACCAGAATTTCCTGATTTGGCTCGGAAGCCGGGTTGCCAAAGGCGACATACCCCAGGCGACCGCTTGCCATTGCAGCAATCGCTGTCGAACAACCGATGAAAAAGTCACGACGGGTCAGATTAAACTGTGACATTGCTTTTCCTTTCGTGGGCTAGCGCCAGTTGAAATCGGGTGACATCAGGATCAGCGCCACAGCTCGCGGTAGCCAGTCGCGCCGCAGGTTACTGGGCAGGTCGAGATCGGGATTGCGTCCCTGAGCCAGAAACTCGATGAGCATTTCGCGCTCGGCTGGGTTCATCGGGCGGCCCAGGATGCGATTGATCCAGTAATCAATCATGCGGGTTGGCGTGGTTTCTGGTGTTTGCGCGACGATATCGACAACAAAGTAAGGGCGGTCGTCGCGGGTGGAGTCTTCGGTCAGGTTGTTGCAGATACGCCAACGGTGCAGCATCGGCATGGTGCTGCTCCAGTACTCCTTGCGGTCGGGGTAGCCATCGGGTGGTCCCCAGCGGAAGAGTTCCTGACCAGCCTGACGGTAGGCATTGAAGAAGTTGCCGTCCGGGTAGAAGTCGGCCCGCAGCGCACGAATGGCGCTGACCGCCACTTCGAAGGGCGCTTGATCTTCTGGCCCCAGGTGCTGCGGAATTCGGGCGACAGCAGGATAACCCGCATCACCTGCCAGAGTTGATTGGGAGCCTGCCACTGTGCGGTAAAGACAGCGGCGGCTTCGTTGACGAGACGCTCAGGCGGGTCGTCGCTGATAAAGCGGCGGCAGAGCTTGCGGCAGATGTAGCGCCCGGTGCCGGGGTGCGCGGCCAGCAGATCCATTGCACGGCGGCCTTCTTCGAGGCCCGACACGTTGGCGGGGAAGAACTGGCCCAGCACCGTCTTCTGGAAGCGGTCGTGCCACGGATCGTGGAAGGTAAAGCGGCCTGTGTCGGACAGGTTGTCGCGCCCGTCCTCAACGCGCCAGCCGGTGAAGATGCGGGTGGTTTCGTATACGTCGCTATCGACGTAGCCAACCGGGGCATCGGGGTAACCGGGCACATCCTGTTGCAGGCCAGTGCCGTAGTAGTTCTCTGCGCCTAGTGTGTGCAACTCGATGATCTCACGGGCGTAGTTTTCGTTGGGGCCGCCAACCTGATTGATGTAGTTGTCGAGGTATTCAAGCATGGCGGGGCTGGTTGCGACGGCTTCGAGCATGGTGCGGAAGTTGCCGAGCATATGCGGGCGGATCGAGTCGCGCACATAGCTGACGAAGGTATAGGCGACATATGAGCTGCTGTTGCCGGCAAAGACGTTGAAGTGATTGAACCAGAAATCGAACAGCACTTCGTTGAGCTGGCGCTTGCTGTAGACGGCACGGATAAAGGTTTCTTGCTCGGTCTCGTCGCGGGGCAGGCCACGCCAGCGCCAGCTTTGATCGGCAGGGAAGTTTGCGGGCGGCGTGTTGCCGTTGACTTTGTGGTCGAGCCAGAGCTGTTCGAGCGATTTGTTGAGCGTGAAGAAGTTGCGGGCAGCCAGTCGGCTTTCGACCTCGGAGTCATCGATAGCACCGGGGTTCAGTTGTTCGTCCACAAACTGCACAAACGTCTCGTCGTTCATCGTCAGCATGCGTTGCAGGTCTTCGGCGGTGCGCGGGCCAAATGCGATACGGTTGAATGCAATCACCCCCAGCGGTGCCAGGGCCGGTGTGGTACCGGAACGAGTGGCAAGTTCCTGAGCCGAACGAAGGGCAACCTCGGTGGTGGCTGCTTCTTCGCGGGCATCAACAGCCGCATGCAGCAGCGGCACGGTGGCGGCACCAGCCGCCGCTGCACCAATGCCTTTCAGGACGGTGCGGCGGCTCATGCCTTGCGCGTTGGGGTTCGTCGGTTTGGTCATAACTTGAAAATCCCCCTTGAAATAAATATTGCCAGCCAGGGCTTTGTAATGCATTTGATATAAACTATGCTGCAGGTGGGTACGCTTCCTACAACATGACTAATGCTCAACGACCATAACAAGCTCTGCTGGCACGGCAGAATAGACGATCAGACACATGGGTATGGGGAACGGGTAGGCGTTGCACACAAAAGGATGTGAGAAACATACACAAAATGATACCCGCTCAATACCTGAAGCGTTACCCGTTCCAACTATACCAAGGTCAAAAGCGTATGAAAATCCCCCTTTGGTCACATCTCGCTTATTAATCTGTCATACTATGGGCATACGTACTATGGTATACAAGTACTAATACCAAACGCTCACCCCCGGACGAGCGAGTGAGCCGTTGAAAAATGAGGAAATAATGAGGAACTGAGCGGAACATAAAGAGGCTAACGAGGGATAATCATGCCATAGTTGCCATCTTTGCGGCGGTAGACAATACTCAGGCGTTCGGTGTCGGCGTCGCGGAAGACAAAGAAGGTATGCCCCAGCAATTCCATCTGCTCAATCGCTTCGTCGCTGAACATCGGGCGCAGCGTGAATTCCTTGACACGCTTCAGTTGGGGTTCTTCCTCGTCGATGACATCTGCCGCACCATTTGCTTCCAGGGCTGCAACGGTATCGGGAAGGGGTTCCGTATCAATCCGGTGACGCAGTTTACCCCGCCGCCAGTGCTTCTCTTTGTAGCGCCGGATCTGGCGCTGGAGTACATCCTGTACCATATCAACAGCAGTATACAGATCGGTGGCGTGCTGCTCGGCCCGTAAAATCAGGCCGTGTTCTGCGAGTAGTGTCACTTGCACACGCTGCACTTCGCCTGCCCCCTGATGCTGCTCGGTAGCGGTTTCAATGGTGATGGTCATGATCTGGTCGAGGTAACGGGTGAGTTTTTCGAGTTTCTGTTCGATATGCTCACGCTGGCGTTCTGAGATCTTTCCGTCGCGGCTTTTGAAAATGATATCCATACTTATCCCTCCGACTCTGTCCCCGTATGGCACGGGTACCTTGTGTAGACTGGCAGATAACACAAAGCCCTCGGCACGATGTGCCAGAGGGCAAGGGTTTCTGTAAAAAAGCGGTACCACTATCGTATGTAAGGAGAGACAGATTGTACTGGTTATCCGCTTTTTGTTACCCTCACAACACCGTGAGTGTCTCTCCATAGAGATATTAGAATTATTATAAAGCGTATCGGGGAAGGCTGCAAGTAGCGGAAGAGGACAGAAATATGGAATGACTCTAGCCGGCACTGGCGGCGGTAGCAATCAAGTATTCCGAGAGGGACTGGCTGTGGCGCACCAAGTCATCGACGGGCAGGTGCTCGTTGGGGCCATAGATCAGGCTGTTGTGGCGGGCCAGTGCCAGCGTTACCACGGGCATTTCCAGAATGTCGGAGATGGCATGCAGTGGCTGGGCAAAGGTACCAAGCGGCAGCGCCGGAAGCGGGGTACCGTGAACCCGTTCGCCCACCGCAACTAGGCGCTGAAAGGCGGGATGATCGAGCGGGGAGCGCACCGGATGGTATGCGCCGGGGAGCTCTTCGACGGTGATATCGGTGAAGCCCTTCTCAACGAGGTGCCCGCGAATGAGTTCCATAATGGTAACCGGGTTTTGTTCGGGCACAAGCTGAAAATCAATCTGGGCCGAAGCAGCGGTCGGAATAAAGGTGCTGTTGGTGGTTGGCTCCACGCTGAAGGCGCTAATATTGCAGGTAGGCAGGGTTACTTCGGAGCGGAGCAGCGATGAGCCGCGCATGCCGAAGAGGAAGTCGGGGATGCCCCACGCTGCTAGCCGTTCGTCTTCGTTGATGCGGGCTTCGCGCAGCAGTTCGCGCTCGTCGCGCTGCGGGCCGTTGATGTTATCGTAAAAGCCAGCAACCCGAATATCTTCGTCTTCCCCCTTGATGTGATCGAGCGCCCACAGCAGTCGCCAGACTGGATTGGAGACGCTGGCGGCGAGGCCTGGATCAAGGGGATGTTCGGGGCCACGCACTGTGAGGCGCACCCGCAGCAACCCCTTGCTGCCCGCGTAACAGAACGGCAACCCCATCGCATCACGGGTGCCTGCCGTGCTGAGCGCGATACTGGCGCGGAGTTCGTCGCGGAAGCGGTGCAGCACATCGGGCATGTTCGGGCTACCACTCATACCTTCGCCTTCCACCACCACCACCAGACCAACGGGCAGTTCGTTTTCGGCACGCAGGAGCGACCGTACCGCCTGAATATGGGCTACCAGTGGCCCTTTGCCGTGGGCAACACCGCGTGCATACAGGTGCTGTTCACGTTCGGCGAGTTTGTACGGTTCGTGCGACCATGCCCGCCATGGGCCAGGCGGGGCGACATCGTAGTGATGGTAGAGCAGCACCCGTTCGCTGGAGCGTCCGGCCCGCCAGCCAAGGATGATGGGTGCGCCATCGGTTGGGACAAGCCGGATATCCAGCCCCGCCCGTCGTAGGAAGTCGGCGATCAGGCGGGCACTGGCTTTGAGTTCGTTCAGTTGGCCTGAACTGGACGGAAGCGAACAGAGCAGCCGCAGATCGGTAATAAGCTGTTCCACCGAAATGTGGGCTGATTGATATGCGACTGGTGGTGCCTGTTCCATACGCTTCCTATTGACTTCTGCCATGCCTTGGATAACGCATGACATAGAGCATCACAAGAGTACTGATTGAAAGATTGCATCAGGGAAGTAAACAATTTTCTTACTTGATTATAACACCTTGTCGCTATTTGTGGTGCTGCTGAATGCGCTGCCACGTGGCCGCAACCTGCTCGCGTGTTGCCGCCAAGGTGCCGCTGTTATCAATAATAACATCGCCCTGTGCGGCGCGGGTGGCCTGTGGTGGCTGGGCACGAATGCGCTGCATGGCTTCGGCGGTGGACATGCCCCGTGTTGTGGTCAGGCGGGCCACCTGCTGGGCTTCGTCGCAGATGATTACCCACACGGCATTGCAATACTGCCGCCACCCACCTTCGAGCAACTTGACCGCATCAATGACCGCCACGGACACCGTAGCCGGGTTGGGGTGCTGTGCGGCCTCGTTGCGGCGTTCGTGCAGCCATGCCAGCATCGCGGCCCGCACTGCCGGATGCACAATCGCTTCGAGGCGGCGTAGCTGTTCGGTATTGTTGAAGACGATAGCACCGAGTTTGCGGCGATTGATCGGGCGCTGCGCCGGGTCGGTGGCGGGGTCAAGAATAGCTTCGCCAAACGTTTCAATAATCTGGCGATAAACAGCGGTGCCCGGTTGTTGCAGGGCGTGGGTGATCTGGTCGGCGTCAATGGTCTGTGCGCCCAGATCGCGCAGCATGGCAACAACCGTGCTTTTGCCACATGCGATATTGCCAGTTAGCCCGATAACATACAGATCGGACATGGCGTATCTCTTCCTTTCCCGACCGGAGCCACGTTTACCCTTCGCGCTCCAGTTCCACATACTCCTGCTTGACCAGTTGCTCGGCGCGAATACCACAGCGTTCGAGCAATTCGCCGATCAGGGTGGCGCGTTCGTCGGCATCGCGGCGGCCCCAGGTACGGCCCTTAATTTCAAGGAAGGGGCCGTTATCCTGGCGGCCGACTAGGTCGTCAATGTTGATGGCAAAGTCTTTGTTTTTGTAGAGAATGCGCCAGCGGCGGCGGTGCTTCTCAATTTCGGTCTCGTGGTCGGGGTGGAAGTACTCGCGATAGAACCGCAACGTCTGCGAGGCGCGTGCGGTGTAGCGTGCCCGCGACAGGAGCATCGCATACGGATATTCGCCCTGATCGGCTTCGGCCATCAGCGTGATAGTGTACTTGGTATCCATGCGTGCCCCTGGATCGATGCGGCGGTCTTCGCGGATGCGGATACGGCCCCGTTCGCGCTTGTGAAACAAAAAATAGGTATCGTACTGCATGCGCTCACTGGTCTTGGTGACGCGTATCGCCGGATCGCGCAGCATCGCTTCGACGCGCTCAATATCGGCGGACGTGACACGGGCCTTTACCTGAATCTCAAAGATTTCGGCCTGCTGCACCCCCCCAATCGCCAGGATCTTGTCGAGCAGGTTTTCTTCCCGGCTCGATAGGAAGACATTGATCTGATCGGCAATCTGCTGCGCCTGCGCCATCACTTCGCGCTCGTCCATGGTGAGCAGGGTACGGTTCTCAACAATCATGCGTCCATCGACCAGCACATCGCGCACATCGCTGCTATGCACACTGTAGACAAGGTGTGAATAGATGGTATCGGGGCTGTAGGTGTAGCGCGGGGCGCTGTGCAGGTGGTTCAACTCCACCACAATAACATCGGCGCGTTTACCGGGTACCAACGAGCCGATCAGATGGTCGAGGTGGATCGCCTGTGCGCCGCGTGAGGTTGCCAGCGAGAGCGCATCGCGGGCGGGCATAATCATCGGGTCGCCGCCCAGACCTTTGGGCAACATCGCCGCCAGATGTATTTCGGCAAACATATCCTGGTCGTCGTTGCTGGCGGGGCCATCGGTGCCGAGGCCAGTATGCACGCCCGCCTTGATCAAGCGGTCGTAGGGGGCGACACCACTGGCGAGCTTGAGGTTGCTACTGGGGCAGGGCACCACGCCCACGCCACGCTGCCGCAGCAGCACAATATCATCTTCGGTGGCGTGGACACAGTGCGCAGCGATGCAGGGCACATCAAATGCGCCCACCCGGTTGGCATAGCCGATGGGCGTTGCATCGCGTTCGGCGCGGCTTTCCTGCACTTCGCGGCTTGTCTCCGACAGGTGGGTAATCAGCGGCACGCCGAATTGAGCACACAGTTCCATTGCCTCGTGGTAGATATGGTCGGTACAGGTGTAGGGCGCGTGTGGCGCGATGGTGGGAATAATACGGTCGTGGGTGTGCCACTGCTCGATGAAGCGGCGGGCACGTTCGATCCCCACATCGTAGGAGGGCGCATCGGGCGATGGCATCCGCAGCACTGTTTGCCCGCAGATGGCACGCATGCCCGACTCGTCGGCGGCGCGGGCCACTTCTTCTTCATAGTAGTACATATCTACAAAGGTGGTGGTGCCGCTGCGGAGCATTTCGGCGCATGAGAGCCGCGCCCCGATATAGCTGAATGCGGGCGTGACAAACTGGCCCTCAACCGGGAACATATACCCAAACAGCCATACATCCAACTGTTGATAGTCGGAGACCATCCCCCGTAGTAGGCTCATCGGCACGTGCGCGTGGCCGTTGATCAGACCGGGCAAGATGGCACAGTCGGTGCAGTCGATGACCTGGTTGGCGCTGTAGCGAGCTTGCAGGTCGGCAACTTCACCGACGGCTACAATATCGCGGCCCCGAATAGCGACCGCTCCCTGGGTATAGACGGTAGCGGCTGCGTCCATTGTGACGACGGTACCATTGATCAGGAGTTTATCTACCTGTTCGTGCATAACAGTGTGCTCACTTTATTGCTGATTGTCGGAGAGTGGAATACGTAATTCAACCGTGGTGCCTGCGCCCGGCTCGGAGCGAATACGGATTTCGGCACCAATGGTATGGGCACGTTCGCGCATACTGAGCAGGCCGAGGCTGCCGCGTTCGTTGTAGGTCGCTTCAATGGTTCGCACATCGAATCCACGCCCCCGGTCGCGCACATTGGCAACGAGGTGCCCCTCTTCAATATACAGATAAATAATGATTTCGGGTGTCCGGGCGTGCTTGCGGGCATTATTGACCGCTTCTTGAATAATCACAAAGACGTTGCCTTCCACTTCGTGCGGAAGCCGTGGGATGCTGGCGGGTGCTTCCAGCCGCAGCCGGATATCCTGCCCGGAAGGGTCGCGCCAGCGCTGTACATACTGCTGCAAGGTTGAGAGCAGGCCCTGCGTTTCCAGACCAAGCGGGCGCAGTTCAAACAGGAAGGTACGCAGGTCGGTGATGGTGCGCTGCACCAGATTTTCGAGCGTATCGAGTTCGCTGGCGACCCGTTCGGGCATGGCAACCAGCAGCTTCTTGATAAACTCAATATTCATCATCACCGCAGTCAGGCGTTGGGTGGGGCCGTCGTGCAGGTCACGCGCAATCGAGTTGCGAACGTGCTCTTCCTGATTGAGCAGCTTATCCCGTTCGTGCTTCAGGTCGCGGTAGAGGCGGGCGTTTTCGATGGCGATACCCGCCTGGGCTGCCAGCGCACTGAGCAACTGCACATCTTTATCATCGAAGGACACATTGCCGCGTTTGTTGAGCAGTTGCATCACGCCGATAGTTTTGTTGCGTACGCGAATGGGCACACACACCAGCGACCGGGTTTGAAAGTTCGACTCGATTGAGATTGTTTCGTACCAGCGCGGGTCTTGCTCAACATCGTTGACTATTTGGGGGACGCCGTGTATAGCGACCCATCCAGCAATGCCCCGGTCGGCGGGCATACGCAGGGTGCGGTTCTGTTCGGGCATATCAATAACAAGCTCGTTGCGTTGGCGGTCGAAGAGGAAGATCGAGCAGCGGGTTGCCTCGACCACTTCGGGCACCCGCTCCCGAATTTCATTGAGCAGGCTGTTCAGGTCGAGATTGATGGTGAGCAGTTGGCCCACTTCGTAGAGCAGGCGCAGTTCGCGCAGGTCGCGCTCGGCCTGTTGCAAACGGGCCAGTTTATCGGCCTCGCCGCCGATAGAGCGCACCAGTAAGATCATCATATCCCCATCGAGGCGCGAGGTAGTGGGGCTGGTGCCGTGCTTCTCGCCGGTTGTTTCGGCAACCACCAGATGCAGCAGACCGACGCCCTGATTACCACTCTGGAGTGGTAGTTCGAGCAAGTCGAACCCACCTTCGAGCGAGTAGTACCCCAGGGCGGGTTCGCCGCTCTCGTCGCGGCGGGCAAAGCTGGTACGTGCTTGCTCGATCATGATGCGGGCTTCGTGGCTGAGTGTGCCGTGTTCCAGTCGCACAATGGTATTGCCCGGCGAGATATAGATCAGGGCTCCGGCTTGGGCGGGCCAGAAGGTAACCAGACGCGCCAGCGACTCGCTGAGCATGTCATGAACATCGTGGTGGCCTCCGGCGGCGAGCAATTGGCTGAGGGTTTCAAACTGGCTCTGGTCGAGCGAAAAGGGAGACATATATACCCCTCCGGCGAGTGGTTCTGTAGGGGCTCGCGGCGCATGCAAGCCTTTATAGCTACAAAATTGGCGAAACACGGTAGTTAACGTGTGCCATACAGTATAATACACGATACCCGGCCCTACAAGTCCTGAAGGAGTATAAACATACGCATGGCACACGAACGAGTGTATGTAGCAGCGGTGGGTGATGTACCACCAGGCCAGATGCGCTGTGTGGTGGTGGATGGTCTGCCGATTGCGCTGGCACATGTTGATGGGGTGTTGTATGCCTTTGGTGATGCGTGCCGCCACGAGGGGGGGCCGCTCTCGGCGGGCGTACTGATTGATCATACGGTGACGTGTCCATGGCATGGATGGACGTATAACATTCGTACCGGCAAAAGCATTGTGCCGCCGGTAGGGTTGCGGGTGCCTTCGTATCCGGTGATTGTCGAGGGCGACCGGGTGTATATTGAGATTGAGTGGGAATAGGTACCCCTTACCTCCTGCCCCCTGCCTCCACTCAAGCGGCGAACCCCGCCCGCCCTTTGCGCCTGGCCGATGGTCTGTATGCTACTTGTTGCCGATGCGAAAGCCGCAGTTCGGGCAGAAGATGGCCCGCATGGGCATGGTGTAGCTGCACGAGGGGCAGGTTTTGGTATCACCCGCCGACAGGTCGGGCTGCGTTTTGCCGGTCTGGGCTTGTGGTGGGGGCGGCGTGGCAGGCGGCGGCGGTGGGGGTGGTTCGTCCTCAACCGGGACATGCTGCGACCGGGGAGAGGTACTCCCTGCCGACGTACCTGCGGGGGCGGGCGGCTCAACAAATACCTCGGCCTGGGTATTACTCAGTTCTTCTTCCCGCTTGGTGAGATCAATACGTAGCTGGTCGATGGCCTGCGCGAGGGCGGCAATCGTTGCCGAGTTGATCTGTCCAGCGCGGTGGAGTTCGTAAGTGCGCTGGCCCAGTTCGGCGAGTTTACTATGTATCTGATGGCGCAGTTCCCCAATTTCGCCTTGCAGCCGGGTAGTGCGCTGAAACTTTTCTGCTTCAAATTTGGCGCGGTCTACCATCTGCGAGGCAGAGCGCCCAAGCTGGTCGAGAAAGCTCATAGCACAATGCTCCTGGGTCTGATGAGCGGGTGTATGCACCCGGCCCATAATCATCTATGAAACGCTCAATTGTTGGTATGACGTAGCTGTATTGTAGCACAGGCCGCGTATGGCGCGAGTCCCGGCTATGGTCTCCACAAGCACTATTCCACGTCAAGGCGCAAGTACTATAGACAGTACTGAGGCTTTTTCGTATAGTAGCAGTAAGGGTTATATCCCTTCAAAAACAGATTGATAGAATACCACCGGACTGGGGTGGTCTGGAGATACATATGCTACAGATGAGAAAGTACTCCCCCGAACTCGATAGCTCTAACCGCTTGCTGATGTTGCTGGAACAGTGTTGCCCGGATATTCCTGCTGTGCATCACGCGCTCGAACGACACACCCGGTTGCATCATCAGCTTGAAATGCAGAACGACTTGCATTCGCGTGCGCTGGCCGAGTGGCAACTGGCGCTGGAACGGCGCTGGCGTTGGGAGGTGGCGGCACAGCGTATTTATATCCGTATTCAGCACATGATCCGTGATCAGTTTGGATCTGATTCGCCCCAGTCGCAGGCGCTGACACCGGCCGAACTTGTAGGCACTGCCGATGAGATGCTGCGCGAACTGCGGCGGCTGTATGCAACGCTGCTGGTCTGCACGCCCGTTCCAATATCGATGGCGACGTTGCAGCAACTGGGCGATGCCCGCGATAACTTGGCGATGGCGCTGGCGGAAACACAACGCTGCAAGCGGGCGTGGCGGCAGGTGATGCTTGAGCATCGGATGATCCTTTCGGCCTATCAACGCGCATTTGAAGAGACCCAGCAGGAGCTTGGCGCGTTTATGTCTCCTGATGTAAGCTCAGAAATGGCCGCGCTCGCATTCGAGTAAGCATCCGGCGATTACCTTCCTGTCAAGCTATCTTCTCATACTGTGTGGTCCCACTCCTCCGAAGGAATGGGTTTTTGTTTGTCCCCACTCCTACGGCACCGGGAGCGGGGATAGATGCACTAACTGCGTGCCTGTGTTGCTATAGCGCCCCTTTGGTACTGGGGATTGCGCCGTGGTGCCGCTCGTCAATGCGGGTGGCGGCATCGAGGGCGCGGCCCAAGGCTTTGAAGAGTGCCTCAACTTTGTGGTGATCGTTGGAGCCATAGAGCACCTGCGCGTGCAGATTGAGCCTGCCGTGTGTGGCGATGCTTTCGAACAGGTGCCCGATTAGGTCGGTACCGAGCGTGCCGACCCGTGACGTGATAAAGTTGGCCTGCACCACACAGTAGGGCCGTCCGCCCAGATCGACCGCGACGAGTGCCAGAGCTTCATCCATTGGAACGTAGCTGTGGGCCGTGCGAACCAGCCCGCGCCGCTCACCAAGTGCGTGATTGAGCGCCTGCCCCAGGCAGATGCAGGTATCTTCGGCGCTGTGGTGCTCATCGATGTGCAGGTCGCCTGCTGTTCGCACCTTGAGATCAAACAGGCCGTGCTTGGCCCACAGGGTTAGCATATGGTCGAGAAAGCCGATACCCGTGCTGACATCCGCCTGCCCGCTGCCGTCGATGGTCAGGTTTAACGTCACATCGGTCTCGGCGGTGCGGCGGATAATTTCGGCCTGCCGTGGTTGCGCTTCCATAGCTTAGCTACCTTTGATTAACTGCATGATTTCATCAAATACCAGGGCATTGGTACCAATGCCCTCTTTGTTGTGGATAGTGGCGTTGCCCTGCCAATCGGTGAAGGTGCCGCCCGCTTCGCGCACAATCGGGTAAGCGGCGGCTACATCCCACACGCTGACAATCGGGTCGAGGGTGGCTTCGGCGCGTCCGGTGGCAACCAGTACATAGCCGTAACAATCGCCCCAGGTGCGGAACATCCCCGCCGCGTTGACGAGGCGCTCGAAAGACTCCTTGCGTCCGGTACGGGCATAGCGGTCGTCGGCGGTGGTGGCAACCAGCAGGCCATCGTGCAGGCGTGGCACCTGCGAAACCCGACAGGGCCGCCCATTCCACCAGCAGCCGAGGCCACGCGCAGCATAGGTGATCTCGTTGAGGGCGGGCATATTGATTACACCGAGGACTGGTTCGCCCCGGTGCTCCAATCCAACCATCACGCCATACAGCGGCATGCCCCGCACAAAAGCGCGGGTGCCGTCGATAGGGTCGAGAATCCAGCGCCACTCAGCATCGCTGTGGCCGGTTGCGCCTTCTTCTTCGCCGAGGATCGCGTGCTGGGGGTAGTGGGTGGTAATGGCACTCCGCAGGAAGGCTTCGGCTTCCCGGTCGGCAATCGTTACAGGCGACTCGTCCGACTTGAGTTCGGCGGCGATACCAGTCTGGAAATAGCGCAGGGTGATTTTGCCGGCTTCCCAGGCGGCACGGTGGGCAAAGTCCAGTAATTCGCGCAATGTGTCTTGCATAGCTGTCCTGTTCTGCTGCTCAATTTGAAACGGTTGTCACAATTGTACCGCCTGCTACATATACCAGAACAGCCAGGATTTCGTCAACCCGGTTGATGTAGTATTCGCGCTTGTCGATTGTCACGGTCTGGTCGGCAAGCAGCAGAAACCGCCAGACGTTCCCGGTTGTTACTGCGCCGCCAATAGCGGCAATCGGGTTGCTAGCCTGCTCATTAAAGCGTTGCGCGGCGACCATTGCGGCGATGCACTGGGCGAGGCCGCCTTTGATATTTTCGTTTTTTGCTTCTACAATCATCATGACGGGAGCCTGGAGAAAAAGCTGTTCGGGCGAGCGAGCAAGAATATAGTCACAGACACCGTTTAAGCCCTGTTCTGGCGCAATCGTAAAGTCGATCCCGGAGAACAGGCTAATCTGCTTATCGAGCAGGCGGCGCACTTCTACCAGCAGCGGCGCAATAATCAACTCGGAGCGGGCCTTCTCGGTGTGGATCGCAAGTGCAAGCGGAATCGTCTCATCGAGCGTACTTCGCAGGATAGGAGATACTGCCACCGGCGGCAGGTCGGGAAACAGGTTATGCTGTTCTGCGATGCGAAGCTGGAACTGCTGCTGTACCGTAGCCAAGGTAAAGTCGCTGTAGGCCATGGGTGGTGCTCCTGTTGCAGATCTCGCCTTCTGTAAGAAATCTAACAGTCCAGACACGCGATCAACAGCGTACAATCAAGGTGAGATGGTATCAGCATACCCTGGGAGACCCAACAATGCAAGCATATACATTTGTTGCCCGTCCGTTGACGCTGGCGGTTGTGGTGGTTGTCGTGCTGGGCGTGGGCCGTGGTGCTCGCGGCGTGCGGCAGCGCAGGCTGCCGAAGTGCCGGTGGTTCCCGGCTACGACGGTTCCGATCAGGCGCCCCGAACGCTTGCTGGCCGAGTCCGAGCGGATCGGCTATCCGCTGCTGATCAAGGCCAGTGCCGCGGCGGCGGTAAGGGTAT